>NZ_SODE01000004.1:0-163408 GCF_004365845.1 Staphylococcus sp. AtDRG32 | reverse complement strand
GAAAGCAAAAGCGAAATTAGATGCAGCGACTAGCGAAGAAGATCCAACACCAGGAATGACGCCAGCAACAGCAGATAATTATAGAGCGAAAAAAGTAGAAGCAGAGCGAATTAGTGCAGAAGCGCAAAGCGTGATTGACAATGGAGATGCGACAGCTGAAGAAATCAGAGATGAGAAAGCAAAAGTAGAAGAGGCATTAACTCAATTAACTGAAGCAAAAAATGCATTAAAAGCAGATAAATCAGTGCTAGAACAAAAACGTCCAGGATTAAATCATGTGGGAGTTACCGAAGGTAAGAAACCAGCGAGCGTGACTGCATACAATAATGAAATGACTAAAATTTATGATGAACTGGAAGCAGCAAAAACAGAAGCAGATAGAGTGATTCATGATGACAATGCGACACCAGCTCAAGTAACAGCGGCTATCGCAAAAATTGACGCGGTACAACCTAAGTTAGACAATGCCATTAGCTTACTTCACGACAAAGAAAATAACAGCGAATTAGTGAAAGCAAAAACAAAATTAGATGCAGCGACTAGCGAGGAAGATCCAACACCAGGAATGACGCCAGCAACAGCAGATAATTATAGAGCGAAAAAAGCAGAAGCAGAGCGAATTAGTTCAGAAGCCCAAAGCGTAATTGACAATGGTGATGCGACAGCTGAAGAAATCAGAGATGAGAAAGCAAAAGTAGAAGAAGCATTAACTCATTTAACTGAAGCAAAAAATGCATTAAAAGCAGATAAGTCAACGCTAGAACAAAAACGCCCAGGATTAAATCATGTAGGTGTTACCGAAGGTAAGAAACCATCAAGCGTGACTGCATATAATAATGAAATGGCTAAAATTCATGATGAACTTGAAGCAGCAAAAACAGAAGCAGATAGAGTCATCAACGATGACAATGCGACACCAGCACAAGTAACAGCGGCTATCGCAAAAATAGATGCAGTACAACCTAAGTTAGACAATGCCATTAGTTTACTTCACGACAAAGAAAATAATAGTGAGTTAGTTGAAGCGAAACGTCAACTTGATGAAGCAACGGCAGAACAAGATCCAACACCAGGAATGACGCCAGCAACAGCAGATAACTATAGAGCGAAAAAAGCAGAAGCAGAACGAATTAGTGCAGAAGCCCAAGGTGTGATTAACAACGGTGATGCGACAGCTGAAGAAATCAGAGATGAGAAAGCAAAAGTAGAAGAAGCATTAACCCAATTAACTGAAGCAAAAAATGCATTAAAAGCAGATAAGTCAGTGTTAGAACAAAAACGTCCAGGATTAAATCATGTGGGAGTTACCGAAGGTAAGAAACCAGCGAGCGTGATTGCATACAATAATGAAATGACTAAAATTCATGATGAACTGGAAGCAGCAAAAACAGAAGCAGATAGAGTGATTCATGATGACAATGCGACACCAGCACAAGTAACAGCGGCTATCGCAAAAATTGACGCGGTACAACCTAAGTTAGATAATGCCATTAGCTTACTTCACGACAAAGAAAATAACAGCGAATTAGTGAAAGCGAAACGTCAACTTGATGAAGCAACGGCAGAACAAGATCCAACACCAGGAATGACGCAAGCAACAGTAGATAACTATAGAGCGAAGAAAGCAGCAGCAGAACAAGTAAGTGCAGAAGCTCAAAAAGTAATAGATAATGGTGATGCGACAGTTGAAGAAATTAGAGATGAGAAAGCAAAAGTAGAAGAAGCATTAACAGCATTAAATCAAGCGAAAGATGATTTAAGAGCAGATAAAACAGAATTACAACATAAACTTCCAGAATTAGATCAACGTGGCATTACCGAAGGTAAAAAACCAGCAAGCATCACTGCTTATAATGAAGCTCTAGGAAGAATACAAAGTGAAATTGAAGAAGCTAAGACGAAAGCACAAGAAGTGTTAAATAAAGAAAAAGCAACACCAGCAGAAGTGAAAGAAGCATTAGACAAAGTGAAAGCAGTCTTACCAAAACTTACTGAAGCGATTAGTTTACTTCACGACAAAGAAAATAATAGTGAGTTAGTTGAAGCGAAACGTCAACTTGATGAAGCAATAGCAGAACAAGACCCAACACCAGGAATGACGCCAGCAACAGCAGATAATTATAGAGCGAAAAAAGCAGAAGCAGAGCGAATTAGTTCAGAAGTCCAAAGCGTGATTGACAATGGAGATGCGACAGCTGAAGAAATCAGAGATGAGAAAGCAAAAGTAGAAGAAGCATTAACTCAATTAACTGAAGCAAAAAATGCATTAAAAGCAGATAAGTCAGTGCTAGAACAAAAACGTCCAGGATTAAATCATGTAGGTGTTACCGAAGGTAAGAAACCAGCGAGCGTGACTGCATACAATAATGAAATGGCTAAAATCCATGATGAACTTGAAGGAGCGAAAACAGAAGCAGATAGAGTGATTCATGATGACAATGCGACACCAGCACAAGTAACAGCGGCTATCGCAAAAATTGACGCGGTACAACCTAAGTTAGATAATGCCATTAGTTTACTTCACGACAAAGAAAATAACAGTGAATTAGTGGAAGCGAAACGCCAACTTGATGAAGCAACGGCAGAACAAGATCCAACACCAGGAATGACGCCAGCAACAGCAGATAATTATAGAGCGAAAAAAGCAGCAGCAGAGCGAATTAGTGCAGAAGCGCAAAGCGTGATTGACAATGGTGATGCGACATCAGAAGAAATCGCTCAAGCAAAAGCAAAAGTAGAAAAAGCATTAACAGCATTAAATCAAGCGAAAGATGATTTAAGAGCAGATAAAACAGAATTACAACATAAACTTCCAGAATTAGATCAACGTGGCATTACCGAAGGTAAAAAACCAGCAAGCATCACTGCTTATAATGAAGCTCTAGGAAGAATACAAAGTGAAATTGAAGAAGCTAAGACGAAAGCACAAGAAGTGTTAAATAAAGAAAAAGCAACACCAGCAGAAGTGAAAGAAGCATTAGACAAAGTGAAAGCAGTCTTACCAAAACTTACTGAAGCGATTAGTTTACTTCACGACAAAGAAAATAACAGCGAATTAGTGAAAGCAAAAACAAAATTAGATGCAGCGACTAGCGAGGAAGATCCAACACCAGGAATGACGCAAGCAACAGCAGATAACTATAGAGCGAAAAAAGCAGCAGCAGAACGAATTAGTTCAGAAGCTCAAAAAGTAATAGATAATGGTGATGCGACAGTTGAAGAAATTAGAAATGAGAAAGCAAAAGTAGAAGAAGCATTAACTCAATTAACTGAAGCAAAAAATGTATTAAAAGCAGATAAGTCAGCGCTAGAACAAAAACGCCCAGGATTAAATCATGTAGGAGTTACCGAAGGTAAGAAACCAGCAAGTGTGACTGCATACAATAATGAAATGGCTAAAATTCATGATGAACTGGAAGCAGCAAAAACAGAAGCAGATAGAGTGATTCATGATGACAATGCGACACCAGCACAAGTAACAGCGACTATCGCAAAAATTGACGCGGTACAACCTAAGTTAGATAATGCCATTAGTTTACTTCATGACAAAGAAAATAACAGTGAATTAGTGAAAGCAAAAGCGAAATTAGATGCAGCGACTAGCGAGGAAGATCCAACGCCAGGAATGACGCAAGCAACAGCAGATAACTATAGAGCGAAGAAAGCAACAGCAGAACGAATTAGTTCAGAAGCTCAAAAAGTAATAGATAATGGTGATGCGACAGTTGAAGAAATCAGAAATGAGAAAGCAAAAGTAGAAGAAGCATTAACTCAATTAACTGAAGCAAAAAATGCATTAAAAGCAGATAAGTCAGCGCTAGAACAAAAACGTCCAGGATTAAATCGTGTGGGAGTTACCGAAGGTAAGAAACCAGCGAGCGTGACTGCATACAATAATGAAATGACTAAAATTCATGATGAACTTGAAGCAGCAAGAACAGAAGCAGATAGAGTGATTCATGATGACAATGCGACACCAGCACAAGTAACAGCGGCTATCGCAAAAATTGACGCGGTACAACCTAAGTTAGATAATGACATTAGTTTACTTCACGACAAAGAAAACAACAGTGAATTAGTGAAAGCAAAAGCGAAATTAGATGCAGCGACTAGCGAGGAAGATCCAACACCAGGAATGACGCAAGCAACAGCAGATAATTATAGAGCGAAAAAAGTAGAAGCAGAGCGAATTAGTGCAGAAGCCCAAGGTGTGATTAACAACGGTGATGCGACAGCTGAAGAAATTAGAGATGAGAAAGCAAAAGTAGAAGAAGCATTAACTCATTTAACTGAAGCGAAAAATGCATTAAAAGCAGATAAATCAGTGCTAGAACAAAAACGCCCAGGATTAAATCATGTAGGTGTTACCGAAGGTAAGAAACCAGCGAGCGTCACTGCATACAATAATGAAATGACTAAAATTCATGATGAACTTGAAGCAGCAAAAACAGAAGCAGATAGAGTGATTCATGATGACAATGCGACACCAGCCCAAGTGACAGCAGCTATCGCAAAAATAGATGCGGTACAACCTAAGTTAGACAATGCCATTAGTTTACTTCACGACAAAGAAAATAACAGTGGATTAGTGGAAGCGAAACGCCAACTTGATGAAGCAACGGCAGAACAAGATCCAACACCAGGAATGACAGAAGTAACTGCGAATAATTATAAAGCTAAGAAAGTAGAGGCAGAACAAGTAAGCAGAGATGCACAAAAAGTGATTGAAAATGACGATGCAACATCTGGGGAAATTGCGCAAGCAATAGCTAAAGTAAATGAAGCTACAGTTGCATTAAAACAAGCTAAACATGATTTAGTTCCAGACAAAACTTTATTGAATAATGCTAAAAACAATTTAGAAACAAGCATTAATCAGGTGCCTGAAACTAAAAATATGACTAGTGATTCTGTTGAAAATTATAGAAATAAATTAAGCCAAGCAAAAGATACATTAGCTAATGCACAAAAAGTTATTGATAACCCAACTTCAACAGTTGATGAAATTAATAAAACTATCGAAAATGTGAAACGTGCTAAAGATGAACTTGAACAAGCTAAACATGACTTAATATTAGATTATGATGCTATTATTAAAAAAATTAAACAACAAACTGATTTAACAGATGCTCAAAAGGATAAATTAATAGAAAAGACAAAAGCTTCTACAACTTCTGATGAATTAGAAAATATTAAACATAATACTGATTTATTAAATGATGCGATGAAACAATTAAAAGAAAACATCGCTGAAAAAGATAAAGTCAAAGCAAGTATTAATTATACTGATGGAGATAAAGATAAAAAAGATACCTATGATGATGCTCTAAAAGAAGCTGAAAAACTAATTAATGATGCAAAAAATCCTATTATTGATCCTAGCGTGATAAATCAACTTAAAGATAAGATAATTGATGCTAAAAATAATTTAAATGGTGTAGAAAAATTACAAAATGCTATAAATAATGTTAAACACATATTGGAAAGCTTAAAACATTTGAACAATGCGCAAAAAGATGCGTTTAACAATATGATAGATAATGAAAATTCACGTGATAATTTAGATATAATTATTAATAAAGCTAAGGAAGTGGATAAAGCTATGAAACATTTAATTGATGAAATAGCTGATAATTTAGATATCAAGCATTCTGTTAATTATTCAGAAGCTTCACCAGATAAAAAATCCGCTTACGATGAACTTATTAAAAAAGCTGAAGACTTAATAAATAAAGGTATTGGCACAAATGCATCACTTGAAGAAATTAATAAATTAATTCAAGATATTAAAAAAGCAAAATATGATTTAGATGGAAAACATCAAGTTGAATTAGCTAAACAAAAAGCTTTAGAAGAGTTAGAAAATGAAGTTAACCGATTGAAAGATGAAATTGACAACAATCCTAACCTTTCTAAAGAAGATAAAGAAAAACTTAAATCTAAATTAGAGCGTCTTCTTGAAAATGCAAAAGGTCAGATTAATAATGCAACTACATTAACAGACCTTAATAAGATTAAAGATAATACTCAAAAAGAAATCGATAAATTAAAAGCATTAATTGATGCTAAAATTTTGGCTAAACAAGAAATTATTGATTTTGCTAATAAAAAACATCAAGAAATTCTAAATAATTCTAACTTAACTGATGCTCAGAAACAAAAAGTGGTAGCTGAAATAGATAAAGCTTTACAAAAAGCGCTTGAAAACATTGATAACGCCAATGACATCAATGAAATTAACCGTAAACTTAAAGAGGGCAAAGATAATATAGCGAAAATTGTTGCAAAAGAAATTACTAATGCGTTAATAGATAATAAAATTAAAGAAATTAAAGCACGCAAAGATTTAACAGATGAACAAAAAGCTAAATTAATTGATTATCTTGAAAAACTTAGACGTGATACGTTAAAAGAAATTGATAAATCACATATTGATGATATCGGTTCAATTATCCAACAATTAATGGACAAATTGAATATGCTTGATATTGATAAAATTGAAAACATCTTAAGTCATAACAATAAAAACAATAATCAAAATCAATCAAATGTTGACGGTATTCAATCTAATAACAGTCATTTATCTAAATCACATAGATTACCTGATACTGGTTCAGAAAGTACATCTATTCAATTAGAGATTGAATTAATGACACTATTAGTTGGTCTAGGATTAGTATTAAAAAATCGTAGAAAAAAACAAAAAAATAACAAGAATAAAAGATAAAAAAGATATAACTTAGTATCTTTAAAAATAAAGAGCAGGAAACCACTATAAACTGGGTTTCTTGCTCTTTTTTATTAAATAAATATGAACTATGCTTCAAAATCTATAATAATTCTTCCAGCGTTCTCATGATTAAGTACTGTCTCAATAGAATGTTTTAAATCTTTAAAAGCAATTGTATTTTTAATTTCATGTAATTTATTAGATTTTAAATCAGTTGCTAATCTTCTCCATACACGTTGACGTAATTTCATTGGTGTCATAACTGAATCAAGTCCAACGACGCTTACACCACGAAGAATAAATGGAAATACTGAAGTTTCAAAGTGGTTACCTCCAGTCATACCAATTAATGCAACACCACCACCATTTGTTAGATGCTTTGCTATATAAGGTGTTCCAGGACCACCGCAAGGATCAATAGCAGCTTGCCAAGTTCTTTTTCCTAATATTTCATTACTATCTTCAGAAATACGATCGATAACTTCTCTTGCTCCTAATTCTTTTAATTTATTCGTAGCTTTTTTATTTCCAGTACTTGCTACAACTTTATAACCAAGTTCATTTAACATCATTACAGCTAAAGACCCAACACCACCAGAAGCGCCACGTACAAGTACTTTATCGCCTTCAAGTGTCATAAAGTTAGCTTTTTCTAATTTTTCTATTGCTAAACCAGCTGTGTAACCAGCAGTCCCATAAATCATCGCTTCTTCAAGTGTTAGATTTTCAGGACATTTAACAATCCAATCTGATTTAACACGGGCATACTCACTAAATCCCCCGTAATGATTGACACCTAAATCATAGCCAGTAATAATAACTTCTTCACCTTTTTCGATTGTAGGATCATCAGATTCTACAACTGTACCTGCTAAATCAATTCCAGGAACCATTGGATATGATTTAAGTACACCGCTATCTTTAACAGTGGCTAAGGCATCTTTATAATTAATACCAGAATATTGAACTTTTATTAAAACTTCACCTTCAGGTAAATCATTGATTGATAAATCTTTGAAATCACTTGTGACAGTGCCATCATTATCTTTTTCAACCATAAACGCTTTGAAATTTACACTCATAAAATCGTACTCCTTAAAAATAAAAAATTAGATGTTAATTGCATATCCTAAATAACCATACCACATTTTAAACGAGTCATTAAGTTAAAAAGTTTATATAAATTAAATATAAAATAGTCTATATTTTGATAAAAAAATAATTATATTGACAGTAAAACAGCATAAATATATAATTTTACTGATAATGATTATCACTTGATAATAATCATGTTGATAGAGATACAAAACTGTAATTTTAAAATTTAGATGTAGAGAATATACATTTTAAAATATTTAACATCAAAAGATAATCACTAAATTTTAATGAGGTGAATTTATTATGAAGAAATTACCAACTATTTTACTAACATCATCACTACTATTAACAGCTTGTGGTCATAATAATCACGATAATGCTAATGAGAAAACTTCAAAAAAATCTACAAATGAGAATAAAGTAGCATTACAGAAAGCAGCTAAAGAATATAGAAAATATACAAATGAACAGTTAGATCAGTTTTTAAAAGGAACTGAAGAATTTGTATCTGCAATAAAAGCAGATGATATTGAAAAAGCAAAATCTTTGTATCCTAAAGTACGCATGTATTATGAACGTTCTGAACCCGTAGCTGAAGCATTTGGCGATTTAGATCCTAAAATCGATGCCCGCCTAGCTGATATGAAAGAAGAGAAAAAAGAAGATAAGTGGACAGGGTATCATAAAATTGAAAAATCTCTTTATCAAGAAAATAAAATAGATGAAATGACTAAGAAGGATGCTGATAAATTACTAAAAGATGCTAAAGAATTAGATGCTAAAGTAGATACATTAGATATTACACCTAAGTTAATGCTACAAGGATCAGTGGATTTATTGAATGAAGTATCTACATCAAAAATTACTGGAGAAGAAGAGATATACTCTCACACCGATTTATATGATTTTAAAGCAAATATCGAAGGTGCTCAAAAAATTTATGAATTATTTAAATCTGAATTAGAAAAGAAAGACAAAAAATTGAGTTCTACAATTATGGATAATTTTAATAAAGTGAATCAATTACTTGATAAATATAAAAATAATGATGGTTATAAAGATTATAGTGCAGTAACTAAAGAAGATAGAAAAGCGTTATCAGATGCAGTTAACTCACTAGGAGAACCATTAAGTAAAATGGCTGTGGTTACAGAATGAGTAATATAAATCATAAAAATCACCCTCAAATGACTAGACGTTCATTTTTAAAGTTACTAGGTATAGGAAGTGCTGGTGCTGTTATTGGAGCAAGTAGTGTAGGCAGTATCTTTTCGTTTAAATCTATGTTTGATACTCCTGAAAGTGAAGAAAACGAGTCATATGAATTTTATGGACATATTCAAGCTGGTATTACTACACCAACTCAAAAAAATTGTAATTTCATTGCATTAGATTTAAAGTCCAAAGATCAAACATTAATTAAAGATATGTTTAAAAAATGGACTCAAATGTCTGTTAGTATGACTGACGGTGCTATTATTGGGGAAAATAGTAACAATACACTATTACCACCTGTAGATACTGGTGAATCAATAGGATTAGATGCTAGCAAACTCACTTTAACATATGGCGTGAGTAAGTCTTTTTTGAAAAAAATAGGATTATCATCTAAAATTCCATTTGATTTTAGAGATATACCTCATTTTCCTAATGATCAATTAGATGAAGAGTATAGTGATGGAGATATTATGATTCAAGCTTGTTCAAATGATCCTCAAGTTACTTTTCATGCCATACATAACTTAATACGACCTTTTAGAGACATCATTAAAATTCGCTGGTCACAACATGGTTTTATTTCTACTAAAAAAAATGAAACACCAAGAAATTTGATGGCATTTAAAGATGGTACAGTTAATCCACGAAACAATAACGACTTGAAAAAATATGTATTCATTGATAATGGATGGGCAGAAAATGGGACGTATTGCGTTATAAGACGAATCCAAATTCATATTGAGACATGGGATCGTACTGCATTAGAAGAGCAAGAAGCAACATTTGGTCGTAAACGTTCTACAGGTGCCCCTCTAACAGGTAAGAAAGAATTCGATAATATTGATTTAAAGGCAAAAAATAATAAGGGTAAGTATGTTATCGATGAGAATGCGCATACGCGTTTAGCTCGTGAAGTAAAAACTTCTATTAAACGTAGAGCATATAATTATAATGATGGTACAAATGCTAAAACAGGTGACTTAGATACTGGACTCATGTTTATTTGTTTCCAAAAATCTATTCAACAGTTTATCGATATTCAAAATAATTTAGGACACAATGATAAATTAAACGAATATATCACACATCGAGGTTCTGCATCATTTCTTGTATTACCAGGGATACAAAAGGGAGGCTATATCGGTGAAACACTATTTAGTTAAGATATCGATAGTTACTCTCTTAATCATTATTACACGTTTGTTTTCATTGACTTCAGTTAGTGTTGCAAATGATAGTCAATTAAATGATGCGTATGTAGCTATCTCTGATGCGAAATGGACATTAGAGCACAAACAATTAAATTATAACGAAAAACAAAACGTGTTGAATGAAGTAAAACATAAAATAATGTCTTTAAATATTAAAGGAAATAAAAAAGGAAAAGATGTTAAATCGAAACTTCATATGATTGATCAAGCAACGACTACAAATAAACAAATCGACTCGTTATCAGAATTAACAAAATCTCTCATCGTTTACGAAAGTTCTGTATCGACTGATGATATTGATAAAGATATTAGAAATTTAAAAAAACAAATTAACGCAAAAGATAATATCATTCAAGAAGCTGTAAAAAATAAAGATAGATCAAAATTACAGTCTATTAATAATATGTTAAATCAAATTTGGAAAAAACATGAAACGGCCATCAGAAATTATGATGAAAATAAATATGGACAAATAGAAGTGTACTTGATGCAGTTGCGTGTAGCTATTCAAAAAGAACCATTAGACATAAAAAAAGTAGATAATGCTTGGAAGACATTTAAAACAAGTATTGATACTGTTGATAAAAAGCAATCAAATACTGAAAAAAATCAATATAAAGTTACCCAACTTAATATTGAATTAGAGAAAGCAATCAAAGGTATCGAGAGTCATCAGTTAAAACAATCAGATGAGGCACTGACTAAATTTATACAAATATGGCCTTATGTTGAAGGCAAAATTCAAACTAAAAACAGTAGTTTATATACAAAAATTGAAGATAAAATTCCATATTATCAAAGTATTTTAGATAGTAGTAATAAAGATCGTATTAAAGAAAGTTTAATAAAAATAAATTCTGAAATTAAAGATACTGTAAGTGAAGACGCATATTCATCCATAGATGTAATGATTATATTTTTACGTGAAGGATTAGAAGTATTATTAATCATATTGACATTAACAACTATGACCAGAAAGGTTAGAGACACTAAAGGGACAACAAGTGTCATTGGTGGCGCTATATTAGGTTTGATTTTAAGTCTCGCATTAGCATTTATCTTTATTCAAGTACTAGGAAATAATGGATTATTACGTGAAGGTATGGAAGCAGCGCTAGGAATAATAGCAGTTGTTTTAATGTATATTGTGGGTATATGGATGCATAGACGTTCAAGTGCTAAGCGATGGAATGATATGATTCAACAAATGTATCACCATGCAATAAGTAATCGAAACTTAGCATTATTAGGTACAATTGGATTAATATCCGTTTTGAGAGAAGGCGTTGAAGTCATTATCTTTTATATGGGAATGATGGGAAGTATAAAAACTTTAGATTTTGTTATAGGAATTATACTAGCCATTGTTATATTAATCATATTTACATTGTTATTCAAAACAGTTATACGATTGATACCTATATATTTTATTTTTAGAGTACTTTCTATTTTAATATTTATTATGGCATTTAAAATGTTAGGAATTAGTATTCAAAAATTACAATTACTTGGAATGATAACACAACATAGTATTGAGCATATTCCAACACTTAATATCATTGGTTTTTATCCAAGTATTGAAACGATGAGTGCACAATTAATTTATATACTATTAATTGCTTATTTCACTTTAAAACATACTAAAACAAAGCATCATATCTAAATTGAAAATAAAGTCTCAAACGAGTAGATTAATTTACTCGTTTGAGACTTTTGCATTTGATTCGAATTCATTAATGTCGAGTAGTTATTTTAGTTAAAAGAATGCTTATTTCAAATAAAATAATGAGTGGTAAAGTCAAAAATAGATTCAAAGTGATATCTGGTGGTGCAAGAATACTAGCAATAATGAAACAAGTAAAATAAATATATTTGCGATATTGGTGTAATTGTTTAATATCTATTACATCCATTTTAACTAGTCCCATACAAAACATAGGTAATTGAAAGACGACACCAAATATAAATAACCACCTTATTAATTCATGTAAATAAGCATTAAAACCAATCACTGGTTGAATATACATTGTTTTCGATAATGTTAATGAAAATTTTATAATTAATGGAAATCCGATAGTATAGGCGAAACCGACACCAATGATAAATAACGCAGTACATAATAAACTATATTTATAAATAAAAAAACGTTCACGTTGATGAAGCCCTGGTGATATAAATGCCCATAATTGATAGAAAATAATAGGAAGAACTAAGCACAAAGTTACAAAACTAATGATTAGTATATAGATTTGAATCATTTCAGTGAATGAAAAAGTATGTAAAACAACTTGAGTGCGTTTAATATGGTAAACAAAAGTTGTGATCCACCATTTAGATGATATGTATACTAACGGCAAAGTAATTAAAAATGAAATAAGTATATTAATTAAACGTCGCCTTAATTCTTCAAAGTGTTCGAGTAAGGTCGAACTAGTTTGATTTGTCTCGCTGTTGTTTAGAATGTTTACTGGGTGTTTCCTCCACCTCATCTGAATCAATGTGTTCAGCTGCAGACTTAAATTCTCTTAAAGTACTGCCAATCGCTTTACCAAATTGTGGTAATTTTTTAGGACCAAAAATAATTAATGCAACAATACTAATAATGACTAAACTGGTAGGTCCAGCCATGCCTAATATAAATAACTCATGAAACATCTTAAACACCTCACTTTAATATAGTCTATCTTTACTTTATACTTATTGATAATTATTATCAATACATATTTTAATTTATAAAAAAATAATTTAATATAGTGTTTGAAATGTGTTTGATAAGGAATAAGATATTATCTGGTTTTGAGAAAAATAAGTACAATAAAAAGAGGGGAAATATGAAAGAAGAAATTGAAGAAATTAAAAAAGATAATGTAAGTGAGTTAAGAAAAATTGCAGAAAAAACGTTTTATGATACTTTTAAAGGTAGTTATACTGATGAAAACTTTAAAAAATTTTTTAAAGAAAACTATAATGAAACGAAGTTATTATCAGAAATCGAACATCACCAATCATTTCACTATTTCTATAAGGTAGATGATGAGATTGCTGGTTATTTAAAATTAAATATTAATGAAACACAAACTGAACCAAAAGGTGATCAATATTTAGAAATTCAACGCATTTATTTTGATAAGGATTACCAAGGTGGAGGAAGAGGAAGTCAATTTATTCAATTAGCTATTGATAAAGCAAGGGAGTATAATAAATCAAAAATATGGTTAGGTGTTTGGGAAAATAATCCTTCTGCCATTGACTTTTATAAAAAGCAAGGATTTAAAATTACAGGACACCATGACTTTATTAATGGTAATGTAATAGACATGGATTTAATTATGGAAAACGAAATTTAAAATAACACAATAAAGCACTAAGAGGACAGAAAAGTTCTGTCCTCTTAGTGCTTTATTATTTATCTAAAATATCTCTCATAAGTTGAGTTAGTTTTTTTAGAGATTGATTATTACGATTTATAAGTGCATGTCGGTGAATGGTAGGAATCGTATCATGTATTAAATGATTTAGTAACACTTCTTCGTCTGTGTACCAAACTTTTGCTAGACTGTTCAGCACATCAATATAGACGCCACGTTCTTCTTTATATTCTTTGTGATTAGGAGTATATAAACAAACTTTTTTATCAATAGTTAAGGCATCAAAAATGATAGAAGAATAATCAGTAAGTACAATGTCTGATATTAAGATTAAGTCTTGTGTTTCGATATCTATAGGAGCCTCAATGACACCTTCTGGAATAGCATCATCACCTTCAATATGCCCCTTATATATCACATAGTATTTTTCTAGTAACTCTGGTGTCATCGTTAAAGGTGTAAATGATTCTGTATTTTTATGCCATGTTGGCGCATATAATAAAACAGGTTTTGTATGATTAAGTTTTAATTTTTCACGTATTTTTCTTTGCTGATTTTGATTATCTTTATAGTTTAGTAAATAACTTACTCTTGGATAACCAAAAGGAAGAAATTGAACCGTTTCATTAGGAAAAGCAGTCTCAAATAAACCTTCTGAAGCTTTTGAATCTAATAAGACATATGATTGGTGTTTCCATTTATTATATTTTCTTGCTCTGTAATTATAAATATTTTGATTTTGATAGGGTTCTTTACTATCTAAAAATAATTCTTTAATAGGCGTACCATGCCATAATTGAATGACTGTACCATTAGGTTGATACGCTTCAGGCATATAACTTTCAATGACTACAATTTTTGCAGTTTCAATAAGTTCTTTATTATGTTCTGCATCAATGGGAAGGAAATATGGTCCATGTCTATCGTCTGTAATGTAATAAGCTTCTGTTGTTGGATTTCGTTTTACAAAGTAATTAAAAAGGTATTTAGAGTTACCTCTATAGCCATAATCGAATCCTAAAAATACGACATGATTTTTCAATTTGGATGTATCTTTAGTATAGATATAACTTAGTTTTTTATGATTTTGAATCGCACGTTGATGAATTTTATTGTACATCCATTTAGGCAATTTAAATTTTGTTGTTACAAGCCAGCTATCAGCAAAACGAAGAGTTTCGTCAGCTAATGGATGCTTATATTTAGGAAATGGAATCGAATGGCCGTGGATATAAGCTAGTTTATTTAAATCAAAGTGATTGGCAATTTTAATTTCTCTTGTATCTAACGAATTCCAAAATGAACTAGATGTCTGTAATTCCTCAATAAAATCAAAAACAACATGTCCATCTATATCAACCTCATTTTTTAAAATAGTGATGACTGCTAGGTCCATAATAGATTGAATTTGATATTTTGAGAGGTAAATCAGCGCAGTATCAATATTATAAATGATATTTGGATAATGATTAATATTATTCATCCAAGCGAGAAAACTTAATTTATCATTCCCAAAATAACGACAATCATTAAGATAAACACCATGGATTGTGTAATCAACCGCAATAGAATGTTCACCTAATGAGACAGCATTAAGCATGTCTTGATTAATTTTTATTTCGTTAGAATAGGGGATAAAATGTGAATACCCTGCAGATTTAGCTTTATTAAGTTGTATATCTAGATGTGACATATTAGATATATTTATTTGTTTAATCATTATGCATTATCCTTTAACTCCTAAATTTCATATTTTTATTTTACCATGCACTTTTAAAAAATTCATATTTACATGAATGATAATATAAAATCATATGTTTATGAAAATTCAAATAGATCTTACTACTATTGTTGACATAAATTATTTTTACAGTATTGTCAATTGTGATAAGAAATGTTATATTATTTTTGTGAAAATATTCACAAAAATAAAAAGTGTAATATTCTAATTTTAACTTGATTACAATATGTTAATTTTTGTGAATACCTGTTAAAATTAGAAAAGTGAATTTTTAGTTGTTTAGCTAGATAATTCATCAATATAATAAAATATTAAGGAAAGAAGCGTTTAAACTATGTTAGTACATTCTTTTAACCCTTTTGGTAACTTAGCGTTATCTAGTTTAATTGCAGCAATTCCAATCATTTTATTCTTGTTATGTTTAACTGTGTTTAAAATGAAAGGGATTTATGCAGCAATCACTACTTTAGTAGTTACTTTACTTATTGCATTGCCATTCTTTAAATTACCTGGTGGTATTGCTACAGGTGGTGTAATAGAAGGATTCTATCAAGGTATTATCCCAATTGGTTATATCGTTATTATGGCCGTTTTATTATATAAAACGACTCAAGAATCTGGTCAATTTAGTACAATTCAAGATAGCATTATGAGCATTTCACAAGACCAACGTATTCAATTATTATTAATTGGTTTTGCTTTTAATGGCTTCTTAGAAGGTGCTGCAGGTTTCGGTGTGCCAATTGCAATTTGTGCATTATTACTTGCACAACTAGGTTTTAAACCTTTACAAGCAGCAATGTTATGTTTAATTGCCAACGCTGCTTCAGGTGCATTCGGTGCAATTGGTATTCCAGTTGGTATTGTGAATACACTTCATTTACCAGGACATGTTGAAGCAATGAGCGTGTCTCAAGTGTCTACACTTACTTTAGCAATTATTAACTTTATTATTCCATTCTTATTAATCTTTATTATTGATGGTTTTAAAGGTATTAAGGAAACATTACCACAAATTTTAGTAGCTTCAATTACTTATACAGTATTACAAGGCTTAATTACAGTATTTGTTGGTCCAGAATTAGCTGACATCATTCCACCATTAGTGACTATGGGTGTGTTAGCAGTATTCTCTAAAAAATTCCAACCTAAAAATATTTTTAGAATACAAAAAGATGTTAAACCAGAAGCAGTTACTCCACATAGTGGTAAAGAAATTTTATATGCATGGAGCCCATTCATTATCTTAACTGTAATTGTAATGATTTGGAGTGCAACATTCTTCAAAAACTTATTTGCACCAAATGGTCCTTTATCAGCATTAGTATTTAATTTCAATTTACCAGGCACATACAGTGATGTTACACACAAACCAATTATGTTAACTTTTAACTTTATTGGTCAAACTGGTACTGCCATTTTACTAACAATTATTATTACAGTTTTAATGTCTAAAAAAGTTAGCTTTGGTGATGCAGGACGTTTATTTGTTGAAGCATTCAAAGAACTATGGTTACCAATTTTAACAATTTGCTTCATCTTAGCAATTTCTAAAATCACTACATATGGTGGTTTAAGTGCTGCAATGGGTCAAGGTATCGCAAAAGCAGGCGGCGTGTTCCCAATCTTATCTCCAATCTTAGGATGGATCGGTGTGTTTATGACAGGTTCAGTAGTAAACAACAACTCATTATTTGCACCAATCCAAGCTTCTGTAGCACAACAAATTGGTACAAGTGCACCATTACTTGTTGCAGCTAATACTGTTGGTGGGGTTGCAGCTAAATTGATTTCACCACAATCTATTGCAATTGCAACAGCAGCTGTAAAACAAGTGGGTAAAGAATCAGAATTACTTAAAATGACTCTGAAATATAGTATTGGACTACTTATCTTTATCTGTATTTGGACATTTATCTTATCTATATTTATGTAGATATCATTAAAAGGATTGCAACTCGGAGAATTCCGATTGCAATCCTTTTTTATTTGAAAATAGAATAAAAATAATCGTAAATTTTATCTGGAGAATAATGTTCAAGAGTTTGATGACTCGATTTAATCATATTTTCTGAATGCGTTCTCTTTTGAATAGCAAGATTAATATATTTTGCTAATGATTGTGCATTCGCATAGTCTGCTAAATAACCATTTTTATTATGTTGAATCAGTTGTGAAGGTCCAAGTGTATCTTTAAAACTAATAACAATATTGTCTTGAGCCATTGCTTCTAATATGACCATTCCAAACCCTTCATTTCGTGAAGGAACGACAGTCATTCGGCTTTGTGCCAATTTTTCATTAAGGTGTTGAGTGGCTGGATGTATGGTTATTAAGTCATTAAGCTGGTAATGATTAATAGTTTCTTGTAAATTTTGATGTTCTTGACCTTCACCATAAATCTCGATTTTATAGTTTTTCTGTCTAAGCGTATCTTTAATGAGTTGGACACTTTCGATTAAAATATCATAACCTTTTTCATATTCTAGACGTCCGGCACTTAAAATAATATTTTTTTTAGGTAGATTTAATTTTTTAGTTCGAATAATATTAGGAACGACATATACAGGTGTTTCAATGAATGATTCATAATGGTTTTTATCAGTATGAGTTAAAGTGGTTAGCGCGTCTAGATGTTGATAAGCATCTAATATTTCTTGTCGATACGCTTTGGGATAGGCATTTAAATTCATATGTTCCATACCTATTGTCATTGCATGTCCATGATAATATTTAGAAATAAATATATTAAAACTTGCTCTTGTACCTATGAGTACATCGGTATCTATATCATTAATTGCACGTATCAGTTTATGTTCAATATACTTGGAGAATTGATTTAAACCAGGCTCATGTTTTGAAAGGTAGATAGGCTTTAATAAAGGAGTGTATTTATTCAATCGATTCATAAAGATAGAAATCACATTTTGTGGTTTTAATCTATAATCAACTAAGGACTTTATTTTAATAGAAGAATTAAGTTTGAAGTAAGGCATATCTTTAGCTCTAAAAATAGAGATAATTTCAACGTTATGACCTTTGTCCGCTAAGGTATTTGCTAATTCAGTAATTGCTTTAACTGTGCCACCTAAGGCGTATATATTATGCATTAAAAAAGTAAATGATTTCATGATTGTACCTCGTTATTAATAATATTATAAAAATTATAGCATGTAATAAACCAACTGTATAAATGTTGTAAGCTTTATAATAAAATTAAAATATTTTTGAAAATAGAGATAAAATAATGTGATAATTCGTGTAAATACTTTTTTCAAAGAGAAATTATGTATATAATTACTATAGTAATTAAAATTTTATTTACGCTTTTAACGTCAAATTAATATTTATTTTTTTATCGATAAAAGAAAGCGTTTTAAATTAAAAATGGTCGTGTTTATTTCGACTGAAGATGTGATTATAAAAGGGGGACTGGGTTGTTATGAGTATAGAACATAGCAAAACAGATGTCATCTTAATCGGTGGCGGAATAATGAGCGCAACATTAGGAACATTACTAAAAGATTTATCTCCAGAAAAAGAAATTAAAATTTTCGAAAAATTGGAACAATCAGGTGAGGAGAGTTCTAATGTATGGAATAATGCTGGAACAGGACATTCAGCTCTATGTGAATTGAATTATACAAAAGAAAATAAAGATGGCAGTATTGATGTAACAAAAGCAATTAAAATTAATGAACAGTTCCAAGTATCTAAACAATTTTGGGCTTATCTAGTTAGAACTGGTCAACTAGAACATCCAGGTAATTTTATTCAATCTGTGCCACATATGAGCTTTGTTAAAGGTATTTTAAACGTAGACTTTTTGAAAAAACGTGTAAAAGCTTTAAAAGAAAATATTTTATTTCAAAAAATGGAAATCACAGAAGATCGAGATAAAATTGTTGACTGGGTGCCGTTAATGGTAGAAGGTAGAACATCACCCGTTCCTATTGCATTATCTCGGGATGAAACTGGTACAGATGTAAACTTTGGAGCACTCACTAAAAAATTAATTTCTAATTTAAAAGAACATAAAGTAGATGTTACGTATCATCAAGAAGTTCAAAATATTGAAAGATTAAATAATGGTTATTGGAAAGTGACTGTCAAAGATTTGAAGTCTAATACAATTCACACGTTTGAATCTGAGTTTGTGTTCATTGGTGCTGGAGGAGCAAGTCTTCCACTTCTACAAAAAACTGGAATTAAGCAGTCTAAACATGTAGGTGGTTTCCCAGTAAGTGGTCTTTTCTTACGTTGTAAAAACAAAGACGTTATTGAACGTCATTATGCAAAAGTATATGGTAAAGCAGATGTTGGAGCACCGCCGATGTCTGTACCACATTTAGATACACGATTTGTAAATGGAGAACGATCTCTATTATTTGGACCGTTTGCAGGCTTCTCACCTAAATTTTTGAAAACAGGATCCAATTTAGATTTAATTCGTTCTGTTAAACCGAATAATATTGTGACGATGTTAACAGCAGGAGTTAAAGAGTTTAATTTAACTAAATACTTAGTTTCTCAATTAATGCTTAGTCATAAAGATCGAATGAATGATTTAAGAATCTTTTTACCGAATGCTAGAGACGAAGATTGGGAAGTTGTTATTGCTGGACAACGTGTTCAAGTGATTAAAGATACAGAAGATAGTAAAGGAAATTTACAATTTGGTACAGAGGTCATTACTTCTGATGATGGATCACTTGCAGCATTATTAGGTGCTTCTCCAGGAGCTTCAACAGCTGTCGATATCATGCTAGATGTATTAAAACGCTGTTACAAAAATGAATTTGATGCTTGGATTCCAAAAATTAAAGAGATGATCCCATCATACGGACTTAAACTTAATGAGCACGAAGAAGTTTATAACGCAGTAAATAAAGAAGTAAGAAAATATTTAAATGTGAAATAATCGAAAAAACAGGTAGTGTCATTTTTAACACTGCCTGTTTTTTCGATTAAGTTAAAATAGGATATGCGGAAATAGAATTTTAAATGTCGTGCCATTTTTAGAATCACTAGATACACATATTTTACCGTGATGTAAATCAATGATGGACTTAGTAATTGCTAGTCCTAAACCATTACTATTATCACTAGCATTGAGTTTATAAAAACGATCAAATAGATGTGGTATCGCTTGTTTAGAAATAGTTTGTCCTTCATTTGTGACCGCAAACATAATATGATTATTTTCTTGATTCAAAGTAATATCGATAATGCCATTTATATCTGAATATTTAATAGCATTTTGAATTAGATTCGAAAATGCTTGATGTAAAAGGCGACGATTTCCCTGAAAATATATTTTATGCATATCAGATAATAACATCAATGATTTATCATCAATCGTGTATTGTTCATGTCGAATGATATCAGTAATGAGTGAAGATAATTCTAAATTATCGTCAACAGATAAGTGATTCGCATTATCTAATTCAGATAGTAATAGTAGTTCTTTTATTAAGTTACTAAGACGTGTAATTTCTAAATGAATATCATTGATTAAGCTATGACGTTCATCTTCTGAATGCGCAAATTGTACTTCAGTTAATAGTCTTTCAATATGTGTAAGAGGTGTTTTAATTTCATGTGAAACATTTTGAACAAAATGTTGACGCATGTCATCTAATTGTTTTAATGACTGACGCATGGTATCAAAACGAAACTGTAAAGTTCCAATTTCATCATGACGGGTATGAGAAATGGGTGTTTCAAAATTCCCATTCATTAATTGTTCGGTCGCCATTTTTAACTTTTTAATAGGTTTAATGATTGAGTATGTTGAAGCAATAACAAGTGAAATAGATATCAGCAATAAGAAAATAAGTAATACCAATAAAAATATTCTAAACTCGCCGAATGTTTTACCTATATCTGGTCGCATAAATACTGCTATAGGTTCATGGTCTTCATAAAATCTTATGCCTACAGTGTTATCAGTTTCATTATCAAAGAAACCTGTCACGAATAATTCAAAAGGTTTGTTTTTTATACCGTGATAATCATGACCACGCATAACTTGGTTAATAGATGATGAGGACAGTGTATCTTTTCTAAAAGGTTCACCATAAAATGTTTTTTGTCCTTGTTTATCGACGGTAACGATTTGATAATTCATTTGTCCTAAATGTTGAAAATAAGATTTTACGTATTTTGAAGGAAGTTGATGTTCATAAGTACGAGCTTCTTTTAACGTACGCATAATTTTAGTGTCATTATTTTCTTTGAGATTGAAATGATAATGTATATTTGCAATGAAAAAACTAACTAATGCACTAAAAATAATCACAGTAATAGTATAAATTGCAATGCGACTATATAGTGTTTTAAACATCTTTATTCACCTTGTATCCCTGGCCTCTTACTGTTTGAATTTCAATAGTTGCCTCTAATTTTTTTAACCGTGTTCTTAAACGCTTAATATGAACGTCTACTGTTCTTTCATCGCCTGTATAATCGAAACCCCAAATTTTTTCAATAATAGACTCTCTTGTGTAAATTTGTCTTGGATGAGTGCATAATAAAAATAGGAGTTGGAATTCTTTAGTAGGAAGATTCATTTTTTTAGATGCTACACTCACCTCCATAAATTCATCATTTAAAATGACATTTCCTATTTCAATCTTATTTTGCGTATTAATTTGATAACGACGCAAAACGGCACGAATTCTAAATAATAATTCCTTAATTTCAAAAGGTTTAGTTACATAGTCATCTGTGCCACTGACAAATGCACGTTCTTTATCACTTAATGCATCTCGTGCTGTTAGCATAATAACTGGTAATTGATAGCGATCTTTTAATAATTGACATAATTCAAATCCATCCATACCTGTCATCATAATATCTACAACTGCGATATCCACGCGATGATGATTAAGATATTTTAATGCTTGTTCTCCACTCGAATGTGTCACGGTTTTTATATGATCCGCTTCTAAATGTTTAGAAACGTAATGCAAGAGTTTTGGATCATCATCTACAATTAAACATTTTATCATTTACTTTTCGCTCCTTTTCTAATTATTATACGAATCTTTAAAATCTAAGACAATTTTCTTTGTTGTTCATATTCAGTTCATATTTACTCTCTATACTGTTTAATAAAGATAAATAGGGAGGAAAAAGAAATGAATTTAGCTTGGAAAGAAATAAAATTTTATAAGTTTCGATATATATTAATTATGCTAATCATCTTCTTACTAGGGAGTATGGTATTATTTATTAATGGTTTAGCTCAAGGTTTAGCGAGAGAAAATGTGTCATTTTTAAATAATCAAAATGCACAAACATATATTATTGAAAAAATGAAAGAACCTAAAATTGAAAAATCACAACTTGATTCAAATCAACAAAATAAGATAGAAGATATTATAAATCAACAAGCAACACATCTTGGACCACAAACATTAAAATTAAAACAACAAGATCAAGATATTCTTACGTTCTCTACTTCTAAAGAAGATCGTCCCTCTTTAAAAGAAGGTCGCTATCCTAATCATTCATATGAAGTTGCAATAAATGATAAATTAACGGGACAAGATGTAAAAAAAGGAGATATGATTAAGTTTAAAGGTCATAAAGAAGCTTATAAAGTAAGTGGTATTATTGAAGATACAATGTATTCTCATAGCTCAATGGTTATGATGAATCATTCAGATTTTAAAGCACTTAATAAAAATTATTCTACATTCTACCCAGTTAAAGAATTAAGTAAAAAAGATAAAAATAGAATTAATGATATTTCTAATGTAACAACTGTTAGTGAAAAAACATTGACTGATAACATTGCAAGTTACCAAGCAGAACAAATGCCATTGAATTTAATGATAATTAGTTTGTTCGTGATTACAGCAATTGTATTAAGTGCATTTTTTTATGTTATGACCATTCAAAAAATCTCACAAATAGGTATATTAAAAGCAGTAGGTATTAAAACGAGACATTTATTAAGCTCATTAATTATAGAGATTATTTTAACTACCATGGTTGGTGTTATTTTAGCCACAGTACTTATTTTAATATTAAGTTTAATTATGCCAGTTACGATGCCATTTTATTTAGGTTACGGTACAATTTTATTAATGATTGTTATTTTTCTTATTGTAGGATTTATCGGTGCCTTACTATCATTTATCAAAGTAGTAAAAGTGGATCCAATTGATGCTATTGGAGGTATGGAATAATGACATTAAAACTCGAACATATTAGTAAAACATTTGGAGAAGGTTCAGCGAAGACAAAAGTATTAAAAGATATTAATTTAGAAGTTCAACCAGGAGAGTTTATTATTTTAAATGGTGCATCAGGTTCAGGTAAATCGACATTATTAAATATATTAGGTGGGTTGTTAACACCTACTGATGGTAAGATATTATATGAAGGTCATGACTTATATTCAAATTATAAAAATAGTACAGAATTAAGACTTAATGATATTGGTTTTATTTTTCAAGCGTCACATCTTGTGCCTTATCTAACGGTTGAAGAACAACTCACTGTTATTGCTAAGGAAGCGGGAGTAAATAAAAAAGAAGCCGTTTCAAATGCTAAATATTTATTAACAGAAATTGGTCTCAAAGATCGTTTGAATGCATTTCCACATATGTTATCAGGAGGAGAAAAGCAACGTGTAGCAATTATGCGTGCCTTTACAAATAATCCTAAAATCATTCTTGCAGATGAACCAACAGCAAGCTTAGATGCGAGTCGTGCTACGAAAGTAGTAGAGATGATTAGGGAACGTATAAAATCTGAACAAATGGTAGGTATTATGATTACACATGACGAGCGATTATTTGACTATGCTGATCGCGTTGTAAAATTAGAAGACGGCAAAATACTTAATTAAAAAGTGAATAGTATTCATACTATGGAAAAGTCTGGATCATATAAGAAAATGATCCAGACTTTTTGTATATTAAAGTAATATCCAAATTGACGCTATAAATACTCCGACTAAATACAAAGTCAAAAGTAATTTATATTGATATATAAGTGCAAGAAAATCTCGTAAGAGCGCTTTATCTAGAAAATGATAAGGCGTTGAACTTCCTAATCCTATTATTTTTATATTTAACTTTTGTGCAAAACGTAAGGCTCTTAAAATATGAAATTGACTCGTCACGCATAAAATACTAGGGACATTTTCAAACGATGTATTAATGAAAGATTTAGAATATAAAAAGTTCTCATATGTACTGCTTGATTGTGATTCCATCAATATTGAAGAAGATGATACACCACATTTAATGAGATAATTCTTCATTGCTAAGGCCTCTGAAATTGGTTCGTCAGGACCTTGACCACCACTTACCAATATATTGCAATTATGCGACTGTACTTTATAGATTTCTAAAGCTCTATCCAGTCTAGAGGCTAGCATAGGAGTGACTGTTTCATTGAATATACCTGCGCCAAGTATAAGAATCATATCATATTGTTTATGGGTTTTAGCACGTTCAAATGCAGAAGAAAAAATTAAATATATAATGAAAGCGTAACAAGCACTAAATAAAATTAAAGCAATCCATAAAAATATGCCATTTAAAATAGGTAATGGTATTGTACTAAGATATATAAATATACTAATAAATAAGGTACCATTTATTAATCTACGAAACATTTTGTTTAAGAAATGGATTCCTTTTTTAATTTTAAATAGATGAGAATGTTTGACAAGCAAACCGATGGTAGAAATGATAATTAATATAAACAATCCAGTTGGTAGGGTCATGGTCATGATATTAATGAGACTAATGGTGAAACATAATATCACGCTTGTAATAAAAAAAGAAAGAGAGATAAAGTGTCTTATATTAAACAAAACACTTAGGATAATAATTAAAACAATAAATAATAAAATGATTGCTAGCATATTTGATAACCTCATATCTATTTATATATTTAAATGTAATGAAAGGGTCAAAATTTAGCAACTATTATATTTTTCTATTTGTTTTCAACGTGGAAAATTATTGATATTATTTAACAGAGTATAAAAATTAACTGCACAATATATGAAATTATTTAAGTAAGGAGATTTGTAATGAGTAGAATCTCAAAAAATCATATTGAATTTATGAAACATTTCATAGATGAGACAAATACATTAACGTCTAAACTTTTAAAAGATCAACAAGTAAAATATGGTGTTTCTACTGAACAATCGAATGTACTACGATTACTCAGTCATCATCAAGCTTTATCTATAACGGAAATTACTGAAAAACAAGGGGTTAATAAAGCGGCAGTAAGTCGTCGTATAAAAAAATTAATAGAAAGTGACTTTGTTGCATTACAGAAGCCTAACAATAAAATAGATCAACGCTTAAAGTATATTGTTTTAACAGAGAAAGGGCGCCAATATACGGAAGAAAATAACGAAATTATAAGTCAAATTGTGAATGATATGGTTAAAGACTTATCTAGTAAGGATATAGAAAAAGCTCTGAGTGTGCTTTATATTATAGATGAACGTGTGAAGCATTTTAATGCTAAGGTAAAATAAACGTTAATCGGAAATTATCTCCACAAGAAAAAAGAGTTATAATATTTGTGTGAAAAATATAAATGACATTGCATCTTATGAGAGGAAGTTGATGACAAAATGAAACAATGTCCTTATTGTGGACAAGAATTAAATAAAAGTGATAGGCAATGTTCTAATTGCGGAAATATGATACCTAAAGAAAAAAATAAAGCAACATCGTCCTCTCAATCAGAACAATCTAATTTAAAATTTAAAAAGTTTATTCCTTGGGTTATTATAACTTTCATTATTATTTTAATTGGTATTGTTTTCATACTATTAAAAAATTTCAATTCTCCCGAAGCTCAAACCAAAATTCTTGTAAACGCAATTGATAACAACGATGCTCAAAAAGTAGCTACGTTAATTAGTACTAAAGATGTTCCTGTAGATGATGAAGAAGCAAGTGTTTATATTCAATATATTAAAGATGAAGTTGGAATGATGAAATTTATTCATGATGTCAAACACACAACAGATAAATTAAATAAAAGTAATCATGATTCTGCCTATATACAAACAAAAACAGATAAAAATGTATTAAAAATTAGTAAAAATGGAACGCGTTTTTTAATCTTTAATAATATGAGTTATAGACCACCTACAAAAACTGTTATTGTTAAGCCGAAAATAGATACAAAATATGAATTTAAAGCTGGTGGAAAACGTAGAGTCATTCATGCAAAGGCGAATCAAGCAACTTCTATTGGTAAATACATTCCAGGTGTTTATGCTATCGATGCTGAAAAAGACACAGAATATGGTCATTTTACAGGTCAAATGAAATTTGATTTTAGATATGCTAAAGGAAATACTGTGGAGGTTAATGAGAACTTTAATGAAGCTTCACTTAAAGTTAAATTAAAGGGTAAAAGTGACTTAGATAAAAATACATTGAAAGTAACTATTAATGATAAAGAAATGAAATATGATGCATCAAAAATATATGGTCCATATCCTCAAAATAAAGACATTAGTGTTTCAGCTACAGGTATGGTTAAAGACAAAACATTTACGTCTACAAGTAAAACAATAAAAGCAAAAGATTTAGGAAACATTAATAGTGCAATACTAGATTTTGATGAAGATAAAATTTCTGATTATGTTTCAAAGAAAACTGAAGAAGAAAACATACTTAGAGTTACGTTAGAACCATTTTTTAATCAATATACCTATGCGCTAAATTATGCTATTAATCAACAAAATTTTGAGATAATAAGTCCATTTCTAAAAAATAAGTCTGATGCATATATAGATATAAAAAATCATTTAAGTGATTCAAAGCATTTTGAATTCTCACAGTTGTTAAGTGCAACTCAAAGTGGAGATATTATTAAAGCTAAAGTACAACAAATTAATCAACGCGGAGAAATAGAATATGTCACTTATGAAATAGAAGAAGATAAAGATAATGGAATATTACAAATCATAAACATTAAATAGATTCTAAGGAGAATATTTAAATGGAACAAAGACATAACCAAGATAAGCATTCCTTGTTATTTATTATTATTCTAGGTATGTTGACTGCTATAGGACCGTTAGCGATTGATATGTTCTTACCTGGTTTACCTGAATTGAAAAATGATTTTAACACTACGACAGCTAATGCTCAATTGACACTATCGTTTTTTATGATTGGTCTTGGAATTGGTAATTTATTTGTAGGACCGATTTCCGATAGTGTGGGGCGTAAGAAACCTTTAATTATCGTTATGACCATTTTTACTCTTGCAAGTCTCGGAATCATATTTGTTCATAACATATGGCTTATGATTATCTTAAGACTTTTACAAGGTATTACCGGGGGAGGCGCGGCAGTTATTTCAAGAGCCATTGCAAGTGATTTATATAAAGGTAATGAATTAACTAAATTTCTATCTTTATTAATGTTAGTTAATGGTGTTGCACCGGTTATTGCGCCTGCGCTTGGAGGTATCATTTTAAGTGTAGCAGTTTGGAGAGTCGTATTTGTTATATTAACTATCTTCGGTATATTAATGATAATGGGAAGCCTAACAAAAATACCAGAATCTTTAAGTTTAGAGTATAGAGATAGCAGTGGTATCAAAGTGATATTTCAGAATTTTAAAAGCTTATTAGGTACACCACGATTTGTACTACCCATGCTAATACAAGGTGTTTCATTTATTTTATTGTTTAGTTATATTTCTGCTTCACCGTTTTTAGTTCAAAAAATTTATGGTGTATCCCCACTGCATTTTAGTTGGATGTTTGCTGGAATAGGAATAACATTAATCATCTCTAGTCAATTAACAGGAAAACTAGTAGATTATATTCATACGCAAACACTTTTAAGGTTATTGACATGTATCCAAATTATTGGTGTATGTATTGTTTCGTTAACGCTCATCCAACATGGACCATTCATTTTTTTAGTGATTGGTTTTATAACATTAGTAGCTCCAGTTACAGGTGTAGCTACTTTAGGGTTTTCTATTGCGATGGAGGAAAGTACCACTGGTAATGGTAGTGCTTCGAGTTTATTAGGGCTTGTGCAATTTTTATTTGGAGGTATTGTTACACCTTTGGTAAATGTAAAAGGGGAATATAACAGTACACCTTATCTAACAATCATTATTAGTGCAATTGTGATCCTTATTATTTTACACCTTATTAATTTTAAAGTGTTTAAAACAAAAAGATAAATAAATAGGGAGCAAAACAAAATTTAATTTGATTCTGTCTTGCTCTCTTCTTTATTATCTTTGTAACTTAATTGTATTGGATAATAAAGAATTTGCTACTTCTTTAGGACTTTCTTGGCAACCGCTTCTTAGCCAGTAAAGAATTACTCCAATTTGACCGCTAATTGTATAAGAAATAAAAAGCTCTCTATTTTGAATTAAAGTTTCATTTTCAGTTAAAATCTGATCGTAATATTTCTTGGTAATATCTAAGTAGTCCATAACTAAACTTCTATTTGGATTTGAGATAAAAATAGCGTGAAAAAAAGATTTCTTTCTATATATATATTTGAGAATAATATGGAAGAACTTAAATACTTTTTCAGGCTCTTTTTTTATATTGTGAAAATTATTAGAAAGTGCTTTTAATAATTTTTCATACTTATTTAAATGGTAACTTTGGATTGTAGACAATAAGTCGTATTTATCCTGAAAATTATCATAAAAGGTTGAACGATTAATTTTACATTTTGCACATATCATTTTAATTGAAATTTGTTCGAAAGGATAATCTTCTAGCAAATCGATCATACTTATTATAATTTTATATTTCGCTTTTAATTTCATGTATGTCACCTAAATTAAAAAGAATAACCGACAATTTTTTAAGTTTTGTTGGTGTTTTTTTTATTGATATGTCTTTATAATATATAAAGTGATTTTTAAAAGCAAATAGGAGGAAAGTTCAATGAAGAAAATGGTGTTAATCAATATCATTACTATCGTTGCTTTAGTTATTATCGGAGTAGTTGGATTTTATTTCTATCATAATGCAACTAGCTATGTAACAACTGATAACGCTAAAGTTGACGGCAATCAAATTAAAATTGCGAGTCCAGCATCTGGACAAATTAAATCTTTTGACGCAAAACAAGGCGATAAATTGAAAAAAGGTGACACAGTGGCAGAAGTAACTGCTCAAGGTCAAGATGGTCAAACTCAAGATCAAAAAATTAAAATGCCACAAGATGGTACAATTGCTAAAACTGATGGAATGGAAGGCTCTATCGCTCAAGCAGGTTCACCAATTGCTTATGCATATAATTTAGATGATTTATACATTACAGCTAATATCGATGAAAATGATTTAAGCAGCATTGAAAAAGGCGATAAAGTTGATGTAACAATCGACGGTCAAGATTCTAAAATCGATGGTAAAATTAAAGAAATCGGAAAAGCAACTGCAAATAGTTTCTCATTAATGCCATCATCAAACAGTGACGGTAACTATACTAAAGTTTCACAAGTGATTCCTGTGAAAATTTCTTTAGATTCACAACCATCTAAAAATGTTGTTCCTGGAATGAACGCTGAAGTTAAAATCCATAAAGACTAAGGAGGTCATAAAATGACAGTGACCTTCATTATTGGATATATCGTTGCAGCGGTCATTTTAGTTGGTTTAATTAATTTATTCGTGTTGAAATCACGTAATAAATCTAAGTTAAATCAATCAAAGGGACAACAAGTAAATGAAGAATCTAAGAGTCAAAATAATCCATCTAAATTTAAAATGAGTGACTTAGAACAAAATAACGATGCAAAGAATGCATCATCTTCTCAGATCAGTGAAGAGAAAAAACGTTACTTTAATAATGATCAATCTCATTATAAGGAAGATAACGATATCAATAATGATAAAAGAAAAAATCATTTTGAAGAAGAACAAGAGCAACAAGATTCATCTTCAGAACAAATTCATCCTGAGCAAAAGCAAACTTCATATTCCTTACACTACTCAGACGATGAACAACACAATGCTCATGCTGAAGATACAGTAAACCATAATGATAGAGATGTTAATAATCAACATCTTTCCAAAGATTCTATTTATGAACCTATTAATCCTGATTCCCAAGAAGGACGTGTGAACGAACGTATAAAAAACCAAACACAAGATTTTGTCTTCGGTGCAGGGATTACAAGAGGTAAAATTTTAGCTGCTATGTTGTTTGGTATGTTTATCGCAATTTTAAACCAAACATTACTTAATGTAGCTTTACCTAGAATTAATACAGAGTTCAATATTTCTGCTTCAACTGGGCAATGGTTGATGACAGGCTTCATGTTAGTAAACGGTATTTTAATACCAATAAGTGCGTTTTTATTTAATAAGTATTCATATCGTAAGCTATTTTTAATAGCGCTTTTATTATTTACAATCGGCTCATTAGTTTGTGGTATTTCAACTAACTTCCCAATTATGATGGGAGGACGTGTTTTACAAGCAATTGGTGCAGGTATATTAATGCCATTAGGATCTAATGTAATTGTTACTATTTTCCCACCTGAAAAACGTGGTGTGGCAATGGGAACAATGGGTATTGCAATGATTCTTGCTCCAGCGATTGGACCAACATTATCTGGTTACATCGTCCAAAATTATCATTGGAATGTTATGTTCTATATGATGTTTATCTTAGGATTACTTGCTTTCTTATTTGGATTAGCATGGTTCAAAATTTATCAAAAAACAATCAATCCCAAAGCAGATTATCGTGGTATCGTATATAGTACAATTGGATTTGGTGCTTTATTATATGGCTTTAGTGAAGCTGGTAATAAAGGATGGGGTTCAACTGAAATCATTATAATGTTTATAATTGGTGTTGTGTTCATCATCTTATTTGCTATTCGTGAATTAACAATGAAAGCACCAATGCTTAATTTAGAAGTGCTAAAATCACCAACATACACGCTTACTACTATTATAAATATGGTAGTAATGATGAGTTTATTTGGAGGTATGATTTTATTACCATTATATCTTCAAAATTTACGTGGTTTCTCAGCATTAGATTCTGGTTTACTATTATTACCAGGTTCATTATTAATGGGTGTATTAGGACCTGTTGCTGGTAAATTACTTGATACTATTGGTCTTAAACCACTTGCTTTATTCGGTATTGCAGTGATGACTTACGGAACATATGAATTAACAAAACTGAATATGGATACTTCTTATCTTCATATTATGAGTATTTATGTAATACGTTCACTAGGTATGGCATTTGTTATGATGCCGTTAATGACTGCAGCTATCAATGCCTTACCACCTCGCTTAATTTCTCATGGTAATGCGTTCTTAAATACGATGAGACAATTAGCTGGTTCAATTGGTACTGCAATTCTTGTTACTGTAATGACAACTCAATCTACAAATCATCTTAATGCATTTGCAACTGAATTAGATAAAACTAATCCAGTCATTCAAGATCATGTACGTGAAATGGCAGCGCAATATGGAGGTCAACAAGGCGCATTACAAGTTATCTTGACTTATGTAAATAAATTAGCCTCAATTGAAGGTATCAATGATGCGTTTTGGATTGCTACAGCATTAAGTGTCTTAGCATTCGTTTTAAGTTTATTCTTAAAAGGTAAAAAAGGTGCTGAAGCTGAACATGACAGATTGATGAGTAAAGAAAGTAATAAATTTTAATAAATAAAAAAGGTATTGGACATATAAAACGTTCAATACCTTTTTTTATTTTATTAAATATAAAATGAGATTACATTTCTATTTGATTCTAGGATGACGATTTCTAAAGAAAAAGCTTATAAATAATAACGCTAAACTACTTGAAAGTAAGATCAGTGCATTGTGAATAGCATCTGCTTCAGTAATAATTTGATTTGGTGGTAAATCTAAGAAAAAGTGATGCAAGTTCTGAGAGATTTGCTTTCCTAACATTTGAATTGTATAACTAAAGGAAAAAGCAATCATTAACGCAACAGCGATAATGATGAAATTAATCACTTTTAAAATCGTTCTATTAAATACAATGGTTAAAATTGAAATAATCATGCTGCCAATACATAAAACGAAAAATATATTAAAGGCTAGAATAAATTTATCGATTACACCTTGTAAGTTAGCGACTTCACTAATATTAATATTGAGTGGTCCAATCTGAGTAGTTGTATTTTGAAAATTTTTAATCTCAGAGAAATCAATCGCTTGATTTGCAAGAACAAAATTTAGAATAGGCTGTTTATACATGCTATAACAAGTAATCCCTACAAGTATAAGAATGATGATATGTATAATTAAACTTATCCACGAATTTTTCTTTTTACCATAATAAGCTTGTTGGTTAACACGATCATATGGGGGGCGGTTTGTTTGATATCTATTAGGATTTTGCATTATTATTACTCCTTTGCCGTCATTCATTTGTTTTCTATAGTTGACTCATTTATACTGAATTTAATGTGTAATAGGCAATTATATGAACTAGATTGCTCATTTTTAATCATATAAATAGTATTATATCGTTTTTTTAGCTGTCTGTAATAAAGTTTGATTAATTTTACAAATTTATAAGGTAGGTAAAATGTTATGAAAACACGTATGGTAAATAGAATTGTTAATAAATATTTACTACATAATCGCTCAATTCAGTTTAAGAGTAAAGACGAGTTCGAATCGTTTATGGAGCGTAGAAAGGATATTAATAGAGCGAAACATAAGCAACCTCCCACTTTAAATGTGAAAGCAAATCTTGATAAATTATCTTTAGGAGATATGCAAGTGTTTAGATTTAATTTTCGTCACGAAACTAAAAAGAAAATTTTGTATATTCATGGTGGATACAACACATTACAACCTTCTCCATTCCATTGGAGATTAATGGACAAACTTGCACTTAACACTTTATATGAGGTCGTTTTACCGATATATCCTAAAGCACCAGAGTTTCATCTTAAAGATACATTTAAAGCAATTAATAATGTATATGAATCGTTATTAAGTGAAGTTAATAATGAAAACATTGTTATTATGGGTGATGGAACTGGTGGAGCACTTGCACTGAGTTATGTACAACAATTAGTAGAAAATGGCAAAACGTTACCATATAAAATATGTTTAATTTCTCCGATGCTTGATGCAACAATGACAAATCCTCAAATTACTGAAAATTTGGTTGAAAAAGATCGTTTTGTTAATATTCAAGGACTTCAAAATATAATGAATGTGTGGAGCGATAAAGAACCATTATCAAATCCTTTAATTTCTCCGATATATGGAATAAAACAAGGATTGCCACCAATTATAATGTTTGGTGGTGGTAAGGAAATTTATTATCCAGATATGCAACGTTTGGCATATGAATTGGAAACTTATAATCAATCTATACAATTTTTTGAGTATCCAAAAATGTTTCATGACTTTGCGCTATTCCCAATTCATGAATCTCATAAGGTGATTAAACAAATTAATAAGGCAATTCATGAATAATGATAAGGACTAAAGTAGAATTGAGTTAGATTTTACTTTAGTCCTATATTTTTTATATTGAATATTTATTGATTTGCAATAATAATTCACTAATAATATCATGCTGACCTTTACAATGATAATAAGTATCGAGAGATTGTGCCAACCTTAAGTTTTCTTCGGGTTCATAAGTTGTAGTATGTAATTCTATTACATTTAAAAGTTGTTGTTCAATGTCTTGAGAATATCTTTTTAGATTAGCTATTAAATCATTTTCATCCGTAGTCGTTTTAATTTCTCTATCTAATGTTTCTATCGCTTGTTTTTGTCCTTGGTAAAAACTGATATTAAATGTTCGTTGAATGAGCTCTTGACTTGGTCCATTCATAAATAATGAACGATTTTCATTTAATTCAATTAAATGTAGTTTAAGTGTATCACTAAGATCAAATAATGTGTTTTCTAAGATTTCAGAAATAGTCTCTGTCATTATGCCTCTCCTTTTTTTGGAATGCCGATTTGATGTCCTAATGATTTAGGCCAGCGCTGATCATATTGAGAATCATAGTATATTTGGATATTAGATTTATAGTGTGTGGGGAAAGAAGCAGGTCGGCGTGTTAAACGATTAATACCCATCATCATTATTTCGCTTGTTGCAGCTAAAGTTTCATCATTTTTAAATAATTCTAAAAAGAAGTGAACACGTTTTTCATCATAATCATAAATACGAACACGAACTGAAAACGATTCTTCGAAGTGTAATTCCTTTAAATAGGTTGTATGTTCTTCGACTGTAAACGTTGTATAATTAAGCGCTTCTCTTTCTTTTAATGATAAACCATTATAATGATTAAATTCACTAATAACTTCACTGAAAATTGAATTATATTCTGCATCGTGCATATGTTGGTTAAAATCAACTTGAGAAGATACTACGCTTTTATGAATAATAAATGGATAGTTCATAATATTTTATCCTTTCTTTGAAATTTTATAAAAATACTTTACTAACACAAAATAACACATACACAATATTTAATTCATGGTAGAATGATAACCGTATGGTTAAATAGGAGGAAACAGAAAGATGACCATGACAATTCGATATCAAACTAAGAACGAACCACTAACTCAAGTTGAACAGATCAGTGATGTGCCTAATGATGCTACTATTGTGTGGTTGGATTTTGAAGAGGCAACATCCGAAGAAAATGATTTTTTGATTGAAAACTATAATTTTAACTATTTAGAATTGGAAGATGCTATTAAAGGGGTACCACGAGTTAAATATAAATCTTATGATGATTACCAATACATAGTATGCATAAAGATAATTTTACTCCTATAGCATTGAACGTATTTCTAGACGGAAAAACATTAATTACTTATCATCAACATCATTTTGAATCATTAATGGAAGTTGTCAAGATGAATGCGCGTAAACATGATCCAGATTTAGATTGTGCTGATATCGTTATACATATCCTTGATATGATGGTAGATAAATATTTTGATTTTGTTTATACCATTGAAGATGAGGTATACAACTTTGAAGATGCACATGTAGATGATACACATAGTAAAAAAGTAATGGATAATGTCTTTCAATTACGTTCTAATCTTATAAAAATAAAACGTGTATTATTCCCAATGCAAGAACTTGTGAATACAATTAAGACTGAAGGTAACTTAATTGTAGATTATAAACATTCAATGTATATTCAACATATTGATGATCATATTATTAAACAAAATAATATTATTAGAACCTCTCAAGAAATGACAAATGAAATTCGAGAAAATTTTGAATCTTATTCTTCTTTTAGAATGAATAGTATTATGCAAGTATTGACACTCGTGTCAGTTATATTTTCTCCTTTAACATTTATAGTAGGCGTATATGGAATGAACTTTGAATATATGCCAGAGTTAAAATGGCATTATGGTTATTTTATTTGTTTAACTATAATGTTACTCATTTCAATTGCATTAATTCTCTTCTTTAAAAAGAAAAAGTGGTTTTAATATAGAACATAGTTTAAGGAAAGTAGGTTGTTACATGAGTGATATCCAAAGAGAGCAAAGAAAAAATGAACATGTAGAAATTGCAATGGCACAACAAGATGTCCCTCAATCAGATTTTGACCGTATGAGGTTTGTACATCATTCAATTCCAAATATCAATGTGAATCAAGTGGATTTAACGAGTCATACTTCAAATTTTGATATGACATTTCCCTTGTACATTAATGCAATGACAGGTGGAAGTGATTGGACTAAGACAATTAATGAAAAGTTAGCAGTCGTTGCTAGAGAAACAGGCTTAGCTATGGCTGTAGGATCTACACATGCAGCTTTAAGAAATCCTAAGATGGCTGAATCATTTAGTATTGTACGTAAAACAAACCCTGAGGGCATTATATTTAGTAATGTAGGCGCAGATGTACCAGTAGATAAAGCTGTTAAAGCAGTTGAATTATTAGACGCACAAGCTTTACAAGTACATGTGAACGCACCACAAGAATTAGTGATGCCAGAAGGGAATAGAGAGTTTTCGACATGGTTAGAAAATGTGGAAGCAATTGTTCAACGCGTGAGTGTACCTGTTATCATTAAAGAAGTAGGATTTGGCATGAGTAAAGAATTACTACAATCTTTAGTAAATATAGGCGTGACGTATGTAGATGTGAGTGGAAAGGGTGGCACTAATTTTGTCACGATAGAAAATGAGCGTCGTTCAAATAAAGACATGGATTACCTTTCAAATTGGGGCCAATCGACTGTAGAATCACTACTTGAAAGTATAAGTTATCAAGATAAACTAAATGTATTTGCAAGTGGTGGATTACGCACACCTTTAGATGCAATTAAAAGTTTAGCTTTAGGTGCAAAAGCTGTTGGCATGTCACGTCCATTTTTAAATCAAGTTGAACATGCTGGTATCACTAGTACCATTGAATATGTAGAATCATTTATAGACCATATGAAATCTATTATGACAATGTTAGATGCTAAAGATATTAATGATTTAAAACAAAGTAAAATTGTTTTTGATAGTAAGTTAATGTCTTGGATAGAACAAAGACATTTAAAAGTTGAACGTGGATAATATTAATCGCTTTTGAAGAAGGATGACCTTTTCAAAAGCGATTTTTTTATTGAATGAGGTGTTACTTCCATGTTTCTTCTGGTAATAGACAATCAGATTTTCTCATTCTAGAGACATATGGATTTCCTTTAACAGTATATCTTAAGTGTTTTTCTGTCCATTCACCTTTATTTGGGATACCTATACGTGCACTTTCTTCAATCTCTCTAGGAAATTTTCTATTCCTTACATCAATAGATAAACGACATTGATTAATTGTTGAACCATCTATTGCTCTAGGAATATTAAATGCTTTAGTCCACTTTCCTGGCCCATTTGTAAGTTCGAAACCAGATTTATTTCGGTTGATTTTCATAGTTTCGATACCATCTTCAGGTTCAACTGCACGTATTAAGACACCTTCTGGGATACCTTCTTCACGTGTTACTAAATTAATAAGTAAATGCGTATGCATAACATGGCCATATATGGTTCCACCACGTTGATATAAAGAAGTGACTTTAGGCGTTTGTTTCCCACCAAATCCATGTGCTGCTTTATCTTTAAAACCTAAATAAGCTTCTGTTTCGACAATATAGCCACTATAAGTTTGTGTTTGATCTTGATAACTAATTTTAACGCCTAATAAAGATTTAGCCGTTTCAATTGTTGGTTTATTTACAAAGTCCAATATAAATACCTCTTTCTTTAAATGAATCATTTGGATGCTTGTCTAAATTTTTTAATAATTTTATTATAGTGGAAAATGTTAGAGTTAGAAAATATTAAATGCATTGATAGAGAATGAAAAAACATTTAATAGATAGCGTTTACATTTTTAAATTTATATAAAACCTATGGAATATTAATTAAAAAAGTGTAACAATATGTATTGATGATAAAGTCAAAGTTTAAAAGTAATAGATGAAATTTAAAGCAGTTTGCTACAATGAAACTAACTTTTCAAAAGTTGGTGAATAAAGAAATGATATATTCAATATTTATTTTTGTATTATCAGGTCTCTGTGAAATTGGTGGGGACTATCTAATTTGGTTGTGGTTAAGGGAAGGACAATCAAGTTGGTTAGGGTGGATTGGTGGACTAGTGCTTGTCTTATATGGTGTGATTGCTACATTTCAAGTGTTTCCAACCTTTGGACGTGTCTATGCGGCATATGGCGGAGTGTTTATTATAATGAGTATCATATGGTCATTTGTATTTGATAAACAAATTCCAGATAAGTATGATGTCTTAGGTGCTGTTGTATGCATTATTGGCGTATTAATAATGATTTTACCAAATAGAGCCTGATCAAGCGTGTTGAGAGGGAGACGTAAGTAATGATAGTTGAAGTAGAGAAACAAAATCATGGTATAGATTTAATTAAAATAGATAATGACGATACGTATATTGTATTTACAAACTATGGAGCACGAATTGTGTGTTGGAAATATCATGATAATAATATTGTGTTAGGTAATAAAGTAGAAGCGGATGAATTTTACCCTGAAAATCCATATAAATTTGGAGCTACTATTGGACGATATGCAGGACGTATTGAAAATGCTTCTTTTAATTTGAACAATAAATATTATCAATTGGAAGCAAATGAAATGACTAATCAACTTCACGGCGGTAGTAATGGTTTAGACAGACGGTTGTTTGATTATGAAATACAAAATAATATAACAAATATTAAAGTTATATTTAAACTTCAGATACAATCAAAAGAGGATGGTTATCCTGGAGATATGATGATTAAGGTTATACATACATATGATGTTGAACATCGCTGGACGATTGAATATGAAGCAACATCAAATGAAGATACATTATTCAATCCTACAAATCATGTGTACTTTAATCTAAATAGAGATAATAATGTCATTGATAATCACTTTATAATAAGTGAACAATTAAAAATGTATCCTATTGATCAGAACCATCTTATTTCCAGTCAACAGCCTATTGATTTATTAGAACGATTTAATCATCGACCTATTCAATTTCAAGATATTTTTAATTCTGAAGATAAACAAATTAAAGAACAAATATATTTTAATAAAGGTCTCGATCACCCATTTGATATTGGTCATCATCGTCTTATCGTTGAAAATAACGAGTTTGCGTTAGATGTAGAAACAACAATGACTAATATAGTAATTTTTACTTTTAATGATACATCAGAATGGAAGAGTGATTTTAATATTTATAAACCTCATTCAGGTGTAGCGCTAGAAACACAATACTTACCTAATGATATTAATAATGAAGGCAATAAAGCTAAATCAATTCTAAAAGCTAATGTTCCATTTTATGCGAAGACAATATATCATATTTCAGAAAAATAACTTTATTTTTATTCAGAAACAAACCACTATGACATTAAGTGATAGTGGTTTGTTTCTATTTATTCATTGCTTTTTCTTTTAATAATTTCAATTTTTCAATACGTTTAGGAGATAAGTAAGGATTATTAATAGCTTGATTTAAACGGTCTATATTTTCGCGGTCATTATAATAAATATCATTCAAATTTTGAACAGATAAGCGTGTAGGAGATTCGGCAGTTTTAAGGAGTAATAAATGATCTTGTTGCTGCACATAACCTTCTTTTAAAACACGCATATAAAATCCTGTTTTACCGGAGGATGACATCCGCTTAACTAAATGTTTAATACCATACTTTCTTTGAATCTTCCAGCAAGGTTCACGTATTTCAGAAACTTCTACAATTGCCTCTCCTAATTGATATTGATTTCCAAAATACACATCATTTTCATCAAGGTCAACGAGAGTTAAATTTTCACCAAACATTGCATAATCAGGTAGTATATTAATATCATCTTTATACATTGCATAATTTTTCTTACTAAAACAACAAACAGCTTTGTGTGGACCACCATGATCCTTATAAGCTTGTTCATCCTCACTGAACCCTGTATAAGATAACCACATTTTTCCAGAAAACATTGTTTTATTTAAAGCAGAATGCATTGGACGTTTTTGATTATAGTTTAAAGTTTCAATTTTACCAGTTGAAATAGCATATACGGGAATCATGTTATGGTCTCCTTTTTTATCATATCTGTTATTTTACTATATTTTTAAAAAGTATAAAAATATCTTTTGATAAATTAAATGAATGTAAAATAGACCTAGGTATTTTAAAAAGGCTAGTGTAAAATAATAAATGAGTATATGAAAAGGAGTTATAGTACCGATGAAGGATGCGAAAGAACTCAAATTAATGACGACAGATGATGCAGTAGCTCAAATCCAAGATAATATGATTCTTGGAATTGGAACAGGAAGTACAATTGAACTATTGATTCCTAAGATTGCAGAGCGTATTCAACAAGATAATTTAAATGTTACAGGTGTATGTACATCTAATAAAAGTGAATTTCTTGCTAAACAATATAATATTAATGTGGTTGATATTAATGATATTACTTATATAGATTTAGCTATTGATGGTGCAGATGAAATTGATTCAGATTTAAACCTTATTAAGGGAGGCGGTGGTGCCTTATTCAGAGAGAAAGTCATTGATGAAATGGCAAGAAAATTTATCGTTTTAGCAGACGAAAGTAAAATGGTAAATTACTTAGGTGAAACCTTCAAATTACCTATTGAAGTTGATAAATTTAACTGGTTACTTGTATCTAAAAAAATTGAAGCATATCATGATATCTCAGTCGAACGAAGAATGAATGAGGATATACCATTTATTACAGATAATGGAAATTATATTTTAGACTGTGAATTAAAAAGTAAGATAGATCCTTATCAATTACATGAATTTTTAATTCATCTCACAGGTGTGCTAGAAACAGGTTATTTTTTAGATATGACAACACAAGCGATTATTGGCACTCAAGAAGGAATTAAAGTAATTAATAAGAAGTAAAAAAGAGAGGAACATGTTTAAGTTCCTCTCCTTTTATTTATTAGATTTATGGATGTCATTGATTTCTTCTTTTACATTATCCACTACAGATGAGCGTCTATCTTCTGTATATTTAGAAGATGATTTTAAATGATGATCACCGTCTTGGACTTCAGATTCATTAGTCTGTGTATGAGTCACATTATTTTCTTGTAACGATTGATGTGACGTTTCTTTTTTATCCAATTCACTATTAGATGTCTTATTTGAATCATCTGTGTCATCATTTATATGGTCTAAATAATTATTAGGTTCTACTTCATCTAATGATTGGTTTGTTGTTTTATATAAGATAAAGCGAATGACTAAACTTAAAAGAATGAAAATAATACCAACAATTGTAGTACTTAAAGCAATGACTTTCATAGAGAATAAGTCGCCAGTTTCTTCGCTAAATAAGAATACTTGAGCAAATGTCATTGCAGCATGGAATAGCATTGCAATATAAATCGTACGACCTTTAGTTGCTCTAATTAATTCACCGACAATCATTGAAAACATAAATGTATATAAGAAGTGATAACCTGCATATTGCATTCCATATGTTGTGTTAATAGTCCAAATAGAATACATTAAACCTACAATGATTGAAGCAAAAAATGTATTGACTTTACTTTCAACAATATTTTGTAAATATGAACGGAATCCAAATTCAGCAAAGAAAGCCATGAAAATATGACCAACAATAATTGTAAATACAGATACTGATAAATCATTGGCTTGTAATAAAATAAAACTATCAGCAAATCTATTGAAACTCATCATTCCAATAATAAAAATAATGAGTGGCAAAATTAACGCAAGTATTATACGTTCAATAACTCTAATATCAATAGAGAAATTCAAACCAGCTAGTTGAGTACGTTTATTTTTAAATGCAATAATACAAATTATTGCAGCAATAAAAGGCGCTAAATTATTAATACTAAACACAAAACGTTTAATACCAATAGATGCTTGAAAGTCTCGCAGGATTAAAGACAATGCCATTGTAACAACAAAAAATACAAAAATTGTTAAAGCCCATTGAAATCCTGAAATACGTTTCGTCTTCATGTATGTAACCTCCATTAGGGTAACCATATATATTCTTTCCTTAATATTATACATATTACAAGGGGATAAATAAATTGTCCATTTTAAATATCATTAAAATGTAATAGTATTGAATTATTTTTAAATTTTTGAAACTAATATTTAATGTCTGAATCATAAATTAAAGAGTGAATAATTTAATAAAAATGGGTATTGATTGTATAAAATATGTTATATGATTAAGGTAACCTTAAATAATTAGGAGGCATCTAATATTATGTACAGTAAAAGCAATCCAAAATTATGGAAAGGAAGAGTAGATAGTCAAAATGATGCTAAGCAGTTTAAGCATTTTCAGACCGTCACATTTGCTAATTTAGAAAATATAGAAAATCAATTTGATAAAGTTGGTGTAGGTTTGTTAGGCTATGCCGTTGATAAAGGGATAGAACTGAATGAAGGAAGAATTGGTGCTAAAAAAGGACCAGACGAAATAAAAAAAGCGTTTGCCCAATTACCTGATTTAAGTGAATGTGAATCTCTTGTTGATTATGGAAATGTAGAATATACAAAAGGTTCTCTAAGTGAAGTACAAGAAGAAATGGGACATTTGGCTGCTCGAGTTATTCAACAGCATCACCAATCTTTTTTTATTGGTGGAGGACATGATATCGCATACGCACAATATCTAGCAACGAGACACATTTATCCTGATGCTTCTATTGGCATTATTAATATCGATTCACATTTCGAGACGCGTGCTGATGTACAATCTAATTCTGGTACAATGTTCAGACAAATTTTAGAAAAAGATGATAATATTGATTACTTAGTTTTAGGTTTATCTCAAGGTAGAAATACACGTTCTTTATATGAATATGCTGAAGAAAAAGGAATTATCTATGTATATGCAGATGAAATTTTAAATGGTTTGTCTCCAACCATTAAAGATAAAATTGAATGTTTTATTCATCAGCATGAAACGATTATGTTTACAATTAGTATGGACGCCATCGATAGTGCATTTGCGCCTGGAGTAAGTGAACCTACTGTACTCGGATTGAATCCTCATTCTGTATTTGATATAGGTAAACGCGTCATATTAAGTGGAAAGACGTCTTCTATTAGTATTGCTGAAGTTAATCCAAATTATGATATTGATCATCGTACTGCTCAACTTGCAGCGAATTTTATTCACCATTTTATAGAGTAGTTATTTTAAAAATCGAAGTGAACTTTTAGATAAGAGTAGTCCACCATTCTAAGTAATGGGTATCTACTCTTATTTAGTTATAAGAAAAGTTTGATAATTATGATACTATAGACTATACAATATTTTATTGGACTTAGAGAAAGGGAAGTGACATTGATGACAAGTTTTAACGACGTTGTAAAATGGAGACGCATGTTTCATCAATATCCTGAGTTATCAAAATACGAATATAAAACGACGCAACGTATAAAAGATATATTAACTTCATACAATATTAAAATGATTGACATTCCAATGGAAACGGGTCTAGTAGCAGAAATAGGACAAGGAGAAAAGTGTATCGCTGTTCGTACTGATATTGATGCGTTACCTATTCAGGAGCAAGTTAGTCAAGACTTTACTTCTACTAATGATGGAGTGATGCATGCTTGTGGACATGATATTCACATGGCTAGTATCTTAGCTATTGCTACCAAGTTAAAAGAAGAAGAAGAACAATTAAATGGAAGAGTAAGGTTTTTATTTCAGCCAGCCGAAGAACTTGGATATGGAGCTAAAGTCATGGCTAAAACCAATGCACTAGATGGTGTACAAGCGATTATTGGATTTCACAATTATCCAACATTAGATATTGGAGAATTTGCCATTAAATCAGGTCCTATTACTTCTGCTGTAGATCGTTTTGAATTTAAAATTCATGGCAAAGGAGCTCATGCTGCCAAGCCAGAGCAAGGCAATGACCCTGTAATGGCGTTAGGGCAATTAATTACAAGTTTGCAAACAATTATTAGTCGTAATTTATCTGCCTTTGATAGTGCTGTCATTACAATAGGAGAAGTGTCTTCAGGTAATACTTGGAATGTTATAGCAGATAATGCTTATGTTCAAGGTACGGTACGTTCATTCAGACCTGACGTACAAGATTATATTGAACAACGTATGCATGACATTGCTAAAGGATTAGAACAATTATTTAATATAGAGATTGAATTAATTTATACACGTTTACCAGGCGCAGTTATTAATGACGTAGCGCTTACAAAACATGCTAAAGAAGCGGCAAAAAAAGTAGGATACACAGTAATTGATTTAGAACATCCGTATACAATTGGAGAAGATTTTTCTGGTTTATTAGAGCATCATCCAGGGGTATTTGCATTTATTGGATCGAATAGCGAATATGATTTACATCATCCAAAATACAATCCAGATGAACGTATTTTAGAAAAAACACCTGATTATTTTATAGAACTGATTTATCAATTATTAGCATAATATTTATTAGAAAATTTTTGGAATTATGATTTAATTACTATTTAATGTGGTAAACCAGTATTGAGTGATTAAATAGGAGATGATTTTAGTGGGTGCACAAGATCCAAGAACTAAATTTAAAGATTCTGATTATAAAAAACAAGAACAAGAAACACCAGGTTATCAATATAAAATGTCACCTAAACCAGATTGTGGTGAAGAATCATATGAAGGTCATGGCCGTTTACAAGATTATAAAATGCTTGTAACTGGTGGCGATTCCGGTATTGGACGTGCAGCAGCAATTGCTTATGCTAAAGAAGGCGCTGATGTAGCTCTTAACTACTTACCAAGTGAAGAACAAGATGCACAAGAAGTTAAAGAAGTCATCGAAAAAGCTGGAAGAAAAGCAGTGCTTATCCCTGGAGATGTGAGAAATGAGCAGTTTAACTATGATTTAGTAAAACAAGCTTATAATGAATTAGGTGGCTTAGACAACATTACTCTTGTTGCAGGTCATCAACAGTATCATGATGATATTCATGGATTTACGACTGAACAATTTGCTGAAACATTTGAAACAAATGTGTATCCAATTTTTTGGACTGCTCAAGCAGCAACTAAATATTTAAAACCAGGTGCTTCAATTACAACGACATCTTCAGTGCAAGGGTATAAACCTGCTGCAATTTTACATGATTATGCCGCTTCTAAAGCAGCAATTATTTCATTAACAAAAAGTCTTTCTGAAGAATTTGGAGATAAAGGTATTAGAGTGAATAGTGTAGCGCCAGGACCATTTTGGTCACCTTTACAAATCAGTGGTGGACAACCTCAATCAGCAATACCAGAATTTGGCCAAGCTACTCCACTAGGTCGTGCAGGTCAACCTGTTGAATGTGTGGGACCATATGTATTATTTGCTTCAGAAGATGGTAGTTATTTAACTGGTCAAGTTCATAGCGTTACTGGTGGTATTCAAATCGACTAATTTAGTAAAATGTTAAGTATACTGGCGAGAGATTTTTAGAAATCTCTCGCTTTTTATGTTATAAAGGAGAATTAAAAATGAAAGAGATTAATCCAAATCAATTATCAGACATTCAAAATTATAAATTATTAAGTGGTTCAGTTATACCTAGACCTATTGCGTTTGTAACATCGGAAGATGAAAAAGGTAATTTAAACGGTGCACCATTTAGCTTTTTCAATGTAGTGAATAATAAGCCACCTATGATAGCAATTGCAGCACAAAGAAGTAATGGTAAGCGTAAAGATACTGCTATAAATATTGAAAAAACAAAAGAATTTGTTGTGCATATTACAGATGAATTCAATATTGAAGATATCAATGAGACGGCTGCACCTTTAAAATACGAAGACAATGAATTAGAACGCACATCATTGACTCTTATCAGTTCATCTATTATACAGACGCCTGCTGTGAAAGAAGCTAATATTCGTTTTGAATGTAAATTAGATCAAATGATTCAATTAGGTACTAAAAATGATGGTGCTGATTTAATTATAGGAGAAGTTGTTATGTATCATATAAATGAAGATGTCTATTTTGAGGATAGTAAAATTGATTTTAATCAGCTTAAACCCGTAGCACGTTTAGCAGGAAATAATTATTCTAAACTCGGAGACACATTTACAATTGAACGTCCAGAATCATAATAATATGAATTTTACATGTAATTGTATTGACGATGATACATGAATCTTGTACCTTTAAATATAAATTCAATTAGTATTAATGAAAGTAGGTTAAATATGGGAGAAGGTAATAAAGGGCATGCATGGGCACTACTACCTCTTGTGCTATTTATTGCATTATTTTTAGGAATAGGAATCGCTACTGGAGATTTTAGTAATATGCCTTTAAATGTTGCGATAACGATTACTGTGATTGTAGCATTAATGATGAATAGAAAAGAAAAATTTTCAAAAAAGATTGAAATATTTACCCAAGGAGCAGGGCATTCAAATATTGTCCTAATGGTTTTCATCTTTATCTTAGCAGGTGCATTTTCAACTACTGCTGAAAAAATGGGTGGTGTTACGTCTACAGTTAATTTAGGACTATCACTCATACCACAAAATTTTATTATTGTAGGATTGTTTATAATTTGTATGTTTGTCTCTATCTCTATGGGAACCTCAGTTGGAACTATCGCAGCACTTGCACCTGTAGGATTTGGATTTTCTCAGGCAACTGATATTTCAGCTATGTTAGCGATGGGAACAGTAGTAGGCGGTGCGATGTTTGGTGATAATTTATCAATGATATCAGATACCACAATAGCAACAGTACGTACTCAAAAAACAAAAATGAGCGATAAGTTTAAAGTTAATTTTTGGATTGTTTTACCAGGTGCAATTCTAACAATTATCATTTTATTTTTCTTAACAAATGGTGTACATGTTGATCATTCTAAGCAATATGATTATAACTTAGTGAAAGTCATTCCTTATATTTTAGTGCTTGTTTTAGCCGTCATTGGTGTGAATGTTATCGTAGTTTTAATTAGTGGTACTATACTTTCTGGAATCATTGGTCTTATTGATGGTTCTTTCAATTGGAAAGGTTTATTAACTGCTATATCAAAAGGAATTATTGGAATGGAAGATATTGCAATTATAGCTTTACTTATTGGTGGGCTTGTTGGTCTTATTCAACATAACGGCGGTGTAGAATGGTTGCTTAATTTTGTGAAATCGAAAGTGAAATCGAAACGTGGTGCTGAATTTGGTATCGCTAGTCTTGTGAGTGTAGCGGATATCGCTACAGCAAATAACACAATTTCAATTATTATGTCAGGACCATTGGCTAAAAATATTGCCGACGAGTATGAAGTAGATCCTCGTAAATCAGCAAGTCTTCTTGATATTTTTGCTGGATGTTTTCAAGGTCTGTTACCCTATAGCCCTCAACTTATTGCAGCAGCGGGTGTCGCTGGAATATCTCCTTTTAGTATGATGCCATATTGTATTTATTCAATTTTATTAGGCATTTGTGGAATTCTAGCAATTGTATTTAGATTTCCACGTCTTAAGACGAAATAAATGATATATAACAAGTTAAAATCATCTAAATTTATATTTTTTTTAATTTCTGATAGTTGAAATTTTGGTAGTATTTATAAATGCGTTAAAATATAACTAAGAGTGAAAGTAGGTGAGATGAGTGGCAAAATATAATGTAGAAAATGAACAAGTTGAGATTCATATTGAGCGTTTATTTAAATATTCTCCAGAATTGGTTTATAGTGCTTGGACAGATATAAACTTATTAAAGCAATGGTTTATGACCTCCCAACGAACAAATAAGTTATTTGATGCAGATATTCATGAAGGTGGACAATATCGTATAGTAGATGCTCGTAATGGTAAACAAAATGTAATTCAAGGTAAATATGAAGAATTAGTATCCGATGAATATATCAAAATGACTATTGGAATGCCAGAATTAAGCGATAGTCAAGATGTTATTGAAGTAGAATTTGAAGAGCGTGAATCAGGCGGTACGCAAATGTTCTTTTACTATCAATCTATAGTAGAAAAAGAACGTCGTTTAACGGCTTTAGAATATAAACATAAAAAGAAAGAATATCATGATTCTACTGCACATGGTTTAGAATTAATGTTTGATCGAATGAATGAAGTTTTAGATCAATATGTAGAGGACAATGATATGTTACTTTAATTAAAATGAAAAGACCTATTGAGTAAGAGTAAGTTATTACTTAATAGGTCTTTTTATTTATTATAATTCACCGTTTTCTTTTCGCTCATTATATTTTCTTAGTAGCGTTTCAAAGAAGATATGATAATTAATAAAGCTAGAATAATCTATATCATTGTATAAATAAAATGTATGACTAGAAACGTAAACATTATAATTTGCCTTTTGTGCTAATGTATTGTCTTTCATGGTTGTAATAGAAATAAAATAACGTTGGCGCAATTGAAGTAAATTAGTAATCTCAGTTAATTGGTGAGTTTCTCCAGATAAAGAAATCACAAAAAATAAGTCATCTTCATTAGAGTAGTTAAGTACCATTTTAATCTCATGTTCATCATGCAATACAATTACATTTTTATGCATAGTTAATAAGATACGTTGTGCCTCTTCAGCTACATTTTTCTGAGCTCGTCCAGTACCATATAAGTATACATTGGTAGCTTTATCAATTTTTTCAGTAATAAGATTGAAATTTACCCTTTCTAGGTAAGTAAATGTTGTTTCAATTTCTTGTTTAAATTGTTTGATTGAATCAGTAGGCACTTCATGTAAAGATTGACTTTCAAATTTTAAATAAGATTTAAAATCACTATAGCCATCAAAGCCTAACTTACGTGTAAAACGGTGAATAGTTGCGTTTGATGCATGTGTATATTGCGATAGTTCTTGTATTTTTAAAGTTTTACATTGTTCTATATGTGTATTTACAAAATGAGCTATATGAAGATCATTGTCATTTAATTTATCAAAGTTAGCATTAACCCTCTCATCTAATAACATATAAACACCTCAAGTTATAGTATTGAAAATTTTTTCATCTATAGAAAATACAAACTGATTATACAAAAATATTTCAAAATGAGTCAATGCCATTGTATATGTGAAAGCGTTTACTATAATAGAATTAAGACATTAAGAAAGCGCTTAAAAAGTGCAATATTATATGAATAACTAAGATATTTAGATTTGGGGGTCAGCATATGAACGCAATAAAACGTTTTGGGAGCGCAATGATAGTTCCAGTATTAATGTTTGCATTCTTCGGAATTGTATTGGGATTTGCAACACTATTTAAAAACCCAACAATAATGGGTGGTTTGGCAGAGAGTCACACATTTTGGTTTAAATTTTGGTCAGTTATTGAATCTGGTGGTTGGGTTATCTTTAATCACATGGAAATTGTATTTGTAGTAGGTTTACCCATTTCACTTGCTAAAAAAGCACCTGGTCACGCAGCATTAGCAGCTTTAATGGGTTACTTAATGTTTAATACATTTATCAATGCTATTTTAACGCAATGGCCACATACGTTTGGTGCAAACTTAGAAAAAGGTGTTGAAAATGTTACAGGTTTAAAAGCAATTGCAGGTATTTCAACATTAGATACTAATATTTTAGGTGGTATCATTATTTCAGCTATTGTAACATGGATACATAATAGATATTACAGTAAGAAATTACCTGAAATGCTTGGTGTTTTCCAAGGTTTAACATTTGTAGTCACTATTTCATTCTTTGTTATGTTACCTGTAGCAGCTATTACATGTGTAGTGTGGCCAACGATTCAAAGCGGAATTGAATCATTACAACATTTCATTATTGCTTCTGGTTATATAGGTGTTTGGCTATACCATTTCTTAGAACGTGTATTAATACCTACTGGACTTCACCATTTTGTTTATGCACCAATTGAAGTAGGTCCAGTTGTGGCAAAAGATGGTTTAAAAGCAGAATGGTTTAGACATTTAAATCAATTTGCCGAAAGTAGCAAACCATTAAAAGATCAATTCCATTATGGTTTCATGCTTCAAGGTAATGGTAAAGTATTTGGTGCAATTGGTATTGCTTTAGCAATGTATTCTACAACACCTAAAGAAAATCGCAAAAAAGTAGCTGCATTATTGATACCTGCTACATTAACTGCTGTTGTAGTTGGTATTACAGAACCATTAGAATTTACATTTTTATTTATTGCACCATTCTTATTTGTTATTCATGCATTATTAGCTGCAACAATGGATACAATCATGTATGGTTTTGGAGTAGTTGGTAATATGGGTGGAGGACTACTTGACTTTATTGCAACAAACTGGATTCCACTTGGACAAAATCACTGGATGACTTATGTAGCTCAAGTTATTATTGGTTTAATTTTCTCAGCAATTTACTTCTTTGTATTTAGATATCTTATTTTAAAATTTGATATTCCATTACCAGGACGTCGTGCTGAAGAAGAAGTGAAACTATTTTCTAAAAAAGATTATAAAGAGAAAAAAGGAGAAGATAGTACAGATACTTCAGGTTTTGAGCCTAGTAATGAATATGAAGAAAAAGCATATTATTATTTAGAAGGTTTAGGTGGAAAAGAAAATATTAAAGATGTGACAAATTGTACAACACGTTTACGCTTAACTGTTAATGACGAATCAAAAGTAGAAGATACTGCATATTTTACACATCAACAAATGTCACATGGACTTGTAAAAAGTGGTAAGAATGTACAAGTAGTTGTAGGGATGACCGTACCACAAGTACGAGAAGCATTTGAACACTTAGTGTTTGATGAAAATGATAAAAAATAAGATACCAAAAGGGTCGAAACATTTTGTTTCGACCCTTTAACTACTCTAAGAAATACGTGCATTATGTAATGCGCGAGTTTTATATGTGGCTGATAAAATATCAATATTTCGACAAGCAATAAACTGAATGAGTTTCGAGAATATTTCTGGTTTACAACATACGCTAGCATAATTATTGTTTAATGTATAAGTTAAATCATATTGATTAGAGAAATATGTCATTATATCAATAACTTTATCTTTAATAAAAGCATCTTGTAATCCATCTATACATAAATTAAAGCGTTTAGAAGAAGAATAATGTTGTCCAGAATCCAATAAGATGTGTGTATTTCTAGAAGAGAGAATTTGGTAAATAGAAATTTGGTAAAAACTTAAAAAACTAATGAAATAGGGTAATTGTTGTTTAGGTAAGCTAATTTCAAGGGCTGGAGTATTGTTATATTTAATAATGTTGTATTGAAATGATTCGCAAAATTGAACATTTCTGCAAATTTTCATTAATTGTCTTTTAGTCGATCTTGATTGCAAACCTACAATGTTTAGAATGTAAGTTTCAAATTTATCTATCCACATGCAAGAACCTCCCAATTCTTAATAATATGTAGTCTTCATGTCATTATCATTCTTAAAATAAAACACGTCGTTCCCATATACAGTCTGATTGTATCACTCTTTATTATGATTATCACTACGACTTTTGAATGAATTTTAATTTAATATTTTTGTAATACATTCGTAACTCTATTTAAAAAAGAAAAAATAAAAATATAAATATTTTTAAATATTCTGAAAATTTATTGTTTTACTTTTTCTCCTGTGATACTCTTATTTCATTATTTAAAATAAGAGGGTGACGTCATGTTAAGTAAAGTAAGTGAATTTGCAACTAAGACATTTTTATTGTGGATGTTTATTGCTGCTATTATAGGTTTTATATTTCCAACTCAACTAGCGACGATTGGTCAATTCGTCCCATGGCTATTAGGAATTGTGATGTTAGGCATGGGAATGACAATTAAACCTAGTGATTTTAAATTGGTTTTTAAAGAGCCGAGGTCTGTTATTATCGGAGTGATCTTACAATTCACTATTATGCCTATCTTGGCCTATACTATTGCAAAAATATTTCATTTACCAGCTGAGTTAGCAATTGGAGTGATTTTAGTTGGATGTTGTCCTGGCGGAACATCAAGTAATGTCATGAGTTATCTAGCTAATGCTAATGTTGCGTTATCTGTAGCGATTACAAGTGTATCTACTTTATTAGCACCATTTGTAACACCTGCTTTAATTTATTTATTTGCTCATGAGTGGTTACATGTATCATTTTTAAGTATGCTATGGTCGGTCATTCAAGTTGTTTTATTACCAATAATCATAGGATTCATTCTACAACTTGCTTCCAAAAAAGTAACTCGAGAAGCTACTAAAATTTTACCAATTATTTCTGTAGTAGCGATTTCATTGATTTTAGCGGCTGTTGTTGGAGGGAGTAAATCACAAATTCTTAAAACTGGATTACTTATTTTTATTGTAGTCATTTTACATAATGCAGTGGGCTATTTATTAGGTTATGTTTTAGCACATGTATTCAAACTTGATAGAAGAGACAAAAAGGCGGTTTCTATTGAAGTTGGAATGCAAAATTCAGGTTTAGCTGTGTCTTTGGCAACTGTACATTTTAATCCACTAGCAGCAGTGCCAGGAGCCGTATTCAGTTTTGTTCATAATATTTCTGGACCTATTCTTGCCAAATATTGGTCTAAACGTTAATGTAATATGTTAAACTTACCTATAATATTAAGTTTAAAGGAGAAATATCATGTATAAAGCAATAGTATTCGATTTTGATGGTACAATTGTCGATACTGAACAACACTTATTTAATATTATTAATAAGCATCTAATTAGTCATAATGCAACACCAATTACACTCGATTTTTACCGTGAAAATATTGGTGGAGAAGCAAAGGATTTACACGAATATTTGGAACAGACGATTGGAAATGATAATAAAGAAACTATTTATAAAGAACATCATCAAACAAGCAATCAATTAGAAATTAATCCTACGATTAAACAATTGATGAAATACTTAAAGCAACGTCATATTCCTATGGCAATTGCGACAAGTAGTTATAAAAAGGATATTTTTCCAGTATTTAAGAGTTTAGGTTTAGATGAATATATAAATATTATTGTTGGGAGAGAAAGTGTAGAATATGTAAAACCAGAGCCAGAACTTTATTTGACTGCGGTTCAGCAGCTTAATTATTCTCCAACGCATTGTTTAGCTATTGAAGACTCTGTAAATGGTGCTACAGCTGCTTTTCGCGCTGGATTAGATGTTATAGTAAATACAAATTATATGACTCAAACACAAGATTTCTCAACTATTCCATATATTGGTAAAGATTTAAATAACGAAGAAATTATAAATCGTTTTTTTGAAAAGGGTCATGTGTGAATGAAATGTCGTGGCAATTAATTATCTTCTTTTTAGCTGGACCCATTATTATTGGAATAGGAAATCTTATTTTAGGTCCAATATTTAATAAACGTATTCCTTTTAGAGTTCGTATACGTTCATTCATGTTAGGATCAATGATATATCTTATACTTGCTTTTATAGCGTATTTCTTTTTGTTACAAGGCAAATTATAAAGTGATCGACCAATATAACAGTAAAAAGGAACCTTTTTCTAAGGTTCCTTTTTTATTAAATAATTATTTTTAGAATAATTGTAAAGACTAATAAAACAATTAAAATCGCATCAATACCTACCATTACGGTAAATCTAGTGCTTTTAGATCCTTGAGATTTAGCTTGTTTCATTGCATTATAATTTGGTATGAGACTTAAAAATAATAAAACAATAATTAATATTATACCGATAGTGACTGACATATATATTTAGTCTCCTTTTCTTTTTTCAATCCATTCCCATATAAATCCTGCAATAATACCTACACAGATTCCTATTAAAACACCGAACTTTGGAGAAGATAATACTATTCCTATAATTAAAAAGATTATAACAGCGATAGATAAAGTAATACTAAATTTTATTTTACGTTGATCAGAATTAAAGATTGAAAATACAATTAAGTATAGTAAGAAAAATGCTAAAGTTGCTAAAAACGTTCGTAGTATAAGCGAACTTACCATGTGCTGTTGTTCACTAAAAAAGTTCAGTAAAAAGAACACAATAGCAAAAATAATAGATATTTTTATATCCTTTTTTAATAAATGCTGCATAAGGTTAAACTCCTTTAAGTCTATATAAGCAGTATAGCATACTGCTAAAGTATCAATTAAATATATTAATTTAGTAATATGATTCTCAACTAAAAATAACTCAATAATACAAATATTAAATTATTCATTTTTGTAAAAAAGTAAAAATATTTTAATTAAATAAATGGGAACGCTTTCAATGTAATTTAAAAAATATATTTTATTTTCTGAAAATTATAGTATAATAACTTCAATAAGGTAAAGGATATGTCGACTAAGAAAACGTAATAAATATTTTCTAAAGTTTAAAAGTATCGCACCTTAGTCCAAATAGAGATGGGGTATTTTTATGGATAATAATGAATTACATAGGGGACTGAGTGCACGTCAAATTAGAATGATTGCGCTTGGTGGGACAATCGGTGTAGGTTTATTTATGGGGGCAACAAGTACAATTAAATGGACTGGACCGTCAGTTATTTTTGCGTATTTAATCGCAGGAATATTCTTATTTTTAATAATGAGAGCAATGGGGGAAATGATTTATTTAAATCCAACAACAGGTTCATTTGCAACATTTGCTAGTGAATACATACATCCAGCTGCTGGCTATATGACAGCGTGGAGTAATATATTCCAATGGATTGTCGTTGGGATGAGTGAAGTCATTGCCGTAGGTGAATATATGAATTATTGGTTCCCTCATTTACCACAATGGATACCAGGCGTGATTGCAGTAGTATTATTATTAATAGCAAACTTAGCTTCAGTTAAGGCGTTTGGAGAATTTGAGTTTTGGTTTGCAATGATAAAAGTGGTAACAATCATATTAATGATTATTGCTGGATTAGGATTGGTTTTTTTTGGAATTGGTAATGGAGGACACCCTCTCGGTATTTCTAACTTATGGAGACATGGTGGATTTATGCCAAATGGATTAGTTGGTTTCTTCTTTGCACTTTCAATCGTTATTGGTTCTTATCAAGGGGTTGAGCTAATTGGTATTACTGCAGGTGAAACAAAGAATCCTCAAGAGAATATTAAAAGTGCTGTAAATGGTGTTATATGGCGTATATTAATTTTTTACATAGGTGCTATTTTTGTTATCGTTTCAATATACCCTTGGAATCAATTAGAAAGTATTGGTAGTCCTTTTGTAGCTACATTCTCTAAAATTGGTATTACATTTGCTGCAGGTTTAATCAATTTTGTTGTATTAACTGCTGCATTATCAGGATGTAACTCTGGTATTTTTAGTGCAAGTCGTATGATATATACACTTGCTCAAAAAGGGCAAATGCCTAAAATCTTTACACATGTAATGAAAAATGGTGTGCCATTTTATCCTGTATTAACTATTGCAATTGGTATTTTAATCGGAGCATTATTAAATGTTATTTTACCTTTGTTTATAAAAGGCGCTGATAGTATTTTCGTGTATGTTTATAGTGCATCTATTTTACCAGGTATGATTCCATGGTTTATGATCTTAATCAGTCATATTCGTTTTAGAAAATTACATCCAGAACAGGTTGAAAATCATCCATTTAAGATGCCAGGAGGCTCAATTTCTAGTATTATGACAATTGTCTTTTTACTCATTGTTTTAATTGGTATGTTATTTAATAAAGACACAGTTATTTCAGTAGTTATAGGTATTATTGTTTTAGCAGGGGTTACAGTTTATTACTTTATTCGCGGTCACCACAAAAATGATGCTATAAAAAGAGTAAAATAACGATAAATATATATATTAAAAAATCTGAGACGTGCATAAACGTCTCAGATTTTTTAACGTTTGGATAGTAAATCCCTAAGTTAAACATAGACTAATATCAAGTTTTTCAATTGTAGACCGAGACCCTAACATAAAGCCATTCAAAAAGAAAGTCGACGACCAACGTAAGTTAGGAATGAAGTGGAACAATGAGTTCTATCCCACTCCTTTTTTACTAATGTTTAAATTCAATTTTTGATAAATATTTGTGATAATTATCTAATGAAATCTTTGACTGTGTTATATAGTCTAAAGAATCGTGATAATTACGTGCTATAAAGCGGTAAAAGATAATATCAATCGTATATAATTGTGCAAATAATGCAGTCGTCGCACTCATACACAGTTCGTTTTTATAATCTTCATTATACGTTAAAACTAAATCAGAATCTTTTGCAATTAAATTATTGTTAGAACTTGTAATAGTAATCATTGAAAGATTAAAATCTTTAACGACTTTTACCATTGCTTGTAGTTCGCTCTGTTCACCACTATTTGTAATAAAAACGACACAGTCATTTTTATTATGTGTAGACAACATTGTAGTAAGTAAATGTGTATCTTGAACTAATTGAATATTGAGACCAATACGGGATAATTTCTGATAAAATTCAAGGGCACACACATATGAACTCCCATAACCATATAGAAAAATGGTATGTGCCTGTTTAAATGTTTCACAAATAGCGTCAATAGTTTGGTGATCTATAAAATGATTACTTTGTTTTAACGACGCTTTAGTTTGAAAATATAATTTTTGTTTTAAACTTTCTACTGATTCATTTTCTACTAACTTGATATTATATGGTGTGACTTGTTTAGGAAACCATTGCTTAATTTCATCGCGTATAGCTTTAAAATTTTGATTAATTAATTTTTGACTATAACGATTCATAGTAGATACACTAATATTAAGCTCATCTGCAATCGCTTCATTAGACATTGAAACTAATTTATGTGGAGAATTTAATATGAAACGTGAAAGTTTCTGTTCACTTTTAGAAGACGAAGCGTAGACTTCATCTATCCTACTTAAAATATTTGTCATCCAATCACCTAATTTATTAAAAGTTTTTCTTTCATCATAAATAGATAGATGAAAATGAAAACATCTCTATCTAGGCATGTGAATACATCATATATTACATCTAAATTCCCACAAATATCGATAAATAACTGTAAAGTGATTAAGTTAAGTAAAGGTTTACGTAATAGGATTACCGAAATAATGTGATATTCTCCCATCAATATGACATTATTTCGAAGATTAAAAAAATAGTATGCAGTTTTTACTTAATATTAATCAAGCATTATTATACATACTATAAATTACAATGACAATTCACCTACTAAACTTATCAAAAAAATAAGGTTATTGATAATTATTAATCTGATTATAAACTTTATAAATATGATTTTGACGTTCTTGCAAATCAACGATTAAATTTCCATTTTTAAAATTTTGAAGAGGGATCTGTTTTAAGTGAGTCACCAATTTATTGTATTGCTCGAAACAATACATTTGTGAATCAGAACAATGAGATGAAATACTATTTATTTGATTATGTTTAAAATGAGCACGGCAATGAGTAATAAAATTATTGTAATCTTTAATTCCCAAAGATAAATGTGCTATGTCCATAAAATAATAATATTTAGCTTTTTCTAGTAAAATTAATAATTGAATTAAAATGTGTTGATCGTATATTAAGGTTTTATAATGCATGGTACACTCATCCTTTAAAAGAGAATGTTAAGGATATATGGTGTGTAAGCATTTAGTATTTAAGAATGAAAGTGAGAATACATCGAAATTTCTTCAATACTCACTATATTCATTATTCATTGTTTTTAGTCTGTAGAAATTCCTTATAGTTATGAATAGTAATATCGTATGTTTGAATCTTTTTTTCAAATGAATAAGAAATATCAACAATATTTAATATTGATAATTCACGAGTTCTACCGAATCCAATTTCATAAACAATAGCAAACCATTGACCGTTACGGCATAGTAAACCGATGAATATCACATTTTCTGCAGTAATTTCATTATTTTCTGAAAAGTCAACAAGCATAACATGTCTTTCGTTACTATAAATTAAAATTTCTGAAAATAGATGTGGTAATGTTAGAGAACGTGTATCTTCTAATTTAATATTATTGGAGATATGTTTCAGTATTTTTAGCATTTGTGTATTAGGTGTTTTTAAACATTGATTCATAATTGAACGAATGTCTTGAGTGTAAGGTAATGTAGAGTGAGATTGACTTTCTTGCAAAGTTAAAAATAGTGCAATAAGTTCAGATTCATTTAATTTAAGTTGAAAATAATGATCAGTATTTTGAATTTCATATCCACCATGTCTTCCTTTATGAGCGTATATATGAACGCCTTTAGATTCTAAGTCATTAATATCTCTAGTAATTGTACGGGTAGAAACATTAAATTGTTTTGCTAAATCAGAAGCATTGATTTTATGTCCTTGTTGAATTAATGACATCATTTGATTTTGTCTTTCCATTTTATTCAATATACTCACCACCTATGAACATTACATATTACATTAATTATAACATAAGACTGGGATTCAAGACATTTATAGTAATAAGTTGATTATAAGTGTAAAAATAAACTATTTTTATTTAGAAAACGCTTACAATTATTAGGTGATTATGCTAATATAATATTTGTAACAGGGTAGAACGATTTCAAACAAAGGGGTAGGGGCTATATAACAGATAGCTCAAGGTGAGTCGTTCGGGTTACATCGAAACATCTTCAATATTTATTACTTACTTTCCTTTCTATTTTGTCGGCTAGCAAATGACTAGCCGATTTTTTATTTTATAAAAATAATATGTTATATGATAAGATGAATAAAAACGTTGAGGTGACATCATGCAAAATCAACAACTTCAATTTATAGATAAGCATATTACGAATTGGTTCCAACATTTAGATGATATTATTCCTAATTTAATTAAAAATATGGTTACAGAAACAAAAGAAAATCGATTCGATTTAGTTACAAATGTAGATAAACAAATCCAAAATGATTTCGAAGCCTATCTTGAAAAGTATTTTCCTACACATCAGTTATTAGCTGAAGAAAAAAATAATGATGGTATTGAACCCTATCAGGGACACCTTTGGATTATGGACCCTATTGATGGAACAGCCAATTTAGTGAAACAACAAGAAGATTATTGTATTATTTTAGCTTACTTTGAAAATGGACAACCTAAATTATCTTATATTTATGACTACGCTCATAAAATAATATATAAAGCAATTGAAGGTAAGGGAGCTTTCATGAATAATGTCAAACTTGAGTCTCCAGAAGTATTATCGCTTAAAGATACTATTGTTTCATTTGGTTCAGAATACGTGAGTGAAAATTTAAGTAAAGCTTTGTATCAATCGTCTTTTAGTGTGAGATATATAGGAGCTTGCGGATTAGATTCAGTGCGAGTAATTAAAGGACAATTTGGAGCACATTTTAATACCAATCCTAAACCTTGGGATATCGCAGCACAGTTTTTATTCGCTAAAGAATTAGGATTAGTGATGACGCAAATGGATGGGCAACATCTTGATTTCGCTAAAGGTGGTCCCTTTATTATTAGTAATAAAGGGTGCTACGAGGAGATATTAGCTATTATTAATGATGAACACTAATACTTCTATTCTTAGTTATTTGATATATTTCCTACTAAAGTTGTATAGTAAATTAAATCATTTAATATATAATAATGGAGATATATTTTAATATAAATAGAATAGGAGGAGGAAGATGCAACGTCCTGATAAGAAAAAACATTCCTCTAGTAAAATAATGAAATGGGTTATTAGTATACTTGTTGTGTTAGCTATCGTTGCTGTAGCCGTTATCGCAGCAACGATATTGATCACAGGTAATAAAATTCATAATCCGCTTCATCGTCAACAATCTGAATTGCGTTCTCATAATGTTAATTTAAGAAATGGAGATCCATTTACAATTGCCTTATTTGGTGTTGACTCTAATGCACAACGTAAAAGTACAAATGATGGTGAACGTAGTGATACAATAATGATTTTATCAGTGAATCCAAAGAAAAAAACGACTGAGCTTGTAAGTATTCCACGTGATACTCAAGCAGAAATCGTAGGAAGAGGTACAACTGAAAAAATTAATCATGCTTATGCTTATGGGGGCCCTACCATGGCTGTTAAATCATTAGAAAAACTAATGAATGTGCCAATAGATCACTATGCTACTATTGATATGGATGGATTACACGACATGATTGATTCGGTCGGCGGTGTTAACATAACGAGTAATGATACATTTACAGTTCAAGGTACAACATTTACTAAAGGGCAATCCACTCATGTTGATGGAGATACAGCTATGGCATTTATTAGAAGTCGTAAAGAAACAGGTGCAGGTGGCGATTTTGGACGTCAAGAACGTCAACAACTAGTTTTACAAGCTATGGCAAATAAAATGGTGAGTTCTTCAGCGATTACACATTTGCCATCATTAATTACTCAAATTCAAAAGAACGTCACAACCGATTTAACATTAGGAGACTTAAATGAAATTAGAAGTCATTATAAAGAGGCTAATGATACAGTGAATCGTCATCAGCTAGAAGGTACAGGTAGTATTCAAAATGACGGATTATGGTATTTTATTCCTAATGAAAGTTCAAAAGGGCAAATGACAGAGGTATTAAATAATAATTTGAAAAAATAAAAGATTGATATAGAATTTAAAAAATCTGAGACTCATTTATATGTCTCGGATTTTTTATTTAAAGATATAAAAATTTAAGAGTATATGCTTTATTTAAAAGAATAAAGAAAGGTCAATAGATAGTATTGAAAGCCTTAACATTATATGATTTTAGTTATACAATAATATTAATTCTGTATTGAATATGGGGAAACAATACAGAATCTTAATGAAATTGGTTGTTTACGGAATATAATTATAAGGTGGGGAAAGCAATGCAAGAACATTTAGTTTTAACCCTAGATGATGTGGATTATCTTGTAGAACCTGGAACAAATTTACTCGAATTTATTAAATCTCGTGATACTTTCGTGCCTTCAATTTGCTATAACGAATCCATGGGTCCAATTCAAACCTGTGATACTTGCATGGTTGAAATTGACGGTAAAGTTGAACGAGCGTGTAGTACAGTAGTTGACCGTCCGATGTCAGTCAATACTCAAAATAAACGAGTGAAAGCTAGCCAAAAAGAAGCATTAGATAGAATTTTAGAAAAGCATATGCTGTATTGTACGGTATGTGATTATAATAACGGTGATTGTGAGATTCACAATGCCATGGATGCATGGGGATTACAAGAACAATCATATGAATATAAAACAAAACCTTATGAAAAAGATTATGGTCCTTTCTATCGTTATGACCCAGACCAATGTATCCTATGTGGCAGATGTGTAGAAGCATGTCAAGATGTGGAAGTTAACGAAACACTTTCTATAGACTGGGATCGTGAGCACCCACGTGTGATTTGGGATAATGATGTTCCAATAAATGAATCGTCTTGTGTATCATGTGGTCAATGTGCGACAGTATGTCCATGTAATGCAATGATGGAAGTCAATATGGAGGGTAATGCAGGATATTTAACTGATACAGAACCGGGTTCATTAGCAGCTATGATTGATTTAACTAAAAAAGCTGAACCAGGAGATGGATTGTTATTTGCTGTGTCGGATTCTGAAGCAGAGATGCGCAAAGAAAGAATTAAAAAAACTAAAACAGTATGTACATATTGTGGTGTAGGATGTTCATTTGATGTATGGACAAAAGATAGAGAAATCTTAAAAGTTCAACCATCACACGACTCTCCAGCAAATAAAATCTCTACTTGTGTAAAAGGTAAATTCTCATGGGGACACATTAATTCGGATCAACGTTTAACTAAACCTTTAGTACGTAAAAATGGTGAATTTCATGAGGTTGAATGGGAAGAAGCCCTTGATGTTATAGAAGAGAACTTTAAGCGCATTAAAAATAAATATGGTGGCGATCATCTAGCATTTATCGCCTCTTCAAAAGGTACAAACGAAGAGTCATATTTAATGCAGAAACTTTCTCGCCAAGTATTTGGTTCAAATAATATTGATAATTGTTCGAGGTATTGTCAAGCACCTGCTACAAAAGGATTATTTAGAACGGTAGGACATGGCGGGGACTCAGGTTCTATTGATGACTTGGAAAAAGCAGCTATGACGGTACTTATTGGTACAAATACAGCAGAAGCACATCCAGTTATTGCTTCAAGAATTAAACGTGCACAGAAATTGTTTGGACAAAGAATGCATGTCTTTGATATTCGTAAACATGAAATGGCTGAACGTGCAGATGAATTTTATCAACCTAAACCTGGTACAGACTTAGTATGGTTGAGTGCTGTGACAAAATATATTATCGATCATCATTTACATGATATCGAATTTATTAAAAAGTGGGTTGACAATTTTGATGAATACTATGAGTCGTTAACTCCATTTTCATTAGAATTTACTGAAGAGGTTACAGGAATTTCAAAAGCGCGGTTAATTAGTTTCGCGGAAGAATGCGCAAAAGCAGAATCTGTAGCTATTTGTTGGGCAATGGGTGTCACACAACAAGATATTGGTAGTGATACAAGTACAGCAATTTCAAATCTTCTTCTTGTAACAGGTAACTATAGAAGACCTGGCACAGGGGCTTATCCATTACGCGGCCACAATAATGTTCAAGGTGCAAGTGATATGGGAAGTATGCCAGATCAATTTCCAGGTTATCAAATGATACACAATGATGAAATTAGAGCGAAATTTGAGAAAGAGTATGGTGTCACATTGAATCCAACGCCTGGTCGTGATAATCATCAAATGATGGATGGTATTCATGAAGGACAAATTCATTCACTATATTTGTATGGTGAAGATACAGGAATTGTAGATTCAAATATTAACTATGTACAATCTGCATTAGAAAAAGTTGAATTTTTGGTAGTTCAAGATGAATTTTTAACATTTACAGCAACGTATGCGGATGTTGTGTTACCAGCTAGTCCTTCGTTAGAAAAAGATGGCACATATACAAATACAGAGCGTAGAATTCAACGTATTAATCAAGCATTATCACCTTTAGGTGACTCAAAACCTGACTGGGTAATTTTCCAATTGATTGCTAAAAGAATGGGCTTTGATTGGAATTATAGTCATCCTTCAGAAATTATGGACGAAATTGCACGCTTAACACCTTCTTATTCAGGTGTCAGCTATGAAAGATTAGAAGGTTTTAACAGTTTACAATGGCCTGTAGCACCAGATGGTATAGATCAACCTACATTATATCTTGATGGCTTTAATTTCGATAATAAACGTGCAAAATTATTTAAATTAACATTTGATAATTTCTTTAAAGAAGATGAAGTATATGATTTACATGTGAATAATGGTCGCGTACTAGAACATTTCCATGAAGGAAATATGACATATCAAACAGAAATGATTAAATATAAAATGCCTCATGCATTTGTAGAAATTTCACCTGAATTAGCAAAAGATCGCGATATCCATGAGGGTGCAGAAGTAAAACTTATTTCTGATACAGGAGAAGCTACTTTAGTTGCTACAATTACTGATAGAGTTAAAGGAAAAGAGATATATATTCCTTTAAATAATGATGCTATGAGTAATGGTGATATAGGTGCTATAAATAAATTAACTAATAGTGACGCGGATTATGCTACACACACACCATCTTATAAACGTACACATTGTCGTTTAGAGGTTATAACTAGAAAAGGTAAATCTCCTTTAAATCCAACGAATTTCCGTGTAGATAAACATCGTCATCCACAATATAGTGTCCAAGTTCAGAAAAAATGGAAGCGTAAGGATTATATTTTCCCGGGAAATGTGGTGGATTAATATGGCTGAAAGAATAACTAAAATTAATCGTCTTGAAAAATCAAAGGAACAACTTAAATTGGAAAGTTTGAATGAAGTTACAGATGCAATTGTTGAAAATAAGGATAGTATTTTAAAAGCTATTCGTATTATTAAAAATTTAGATGATGCAAAACTCTTAGATGCTATTAACGGTGGTATTAAAGGTCGTCAAGTTATTATAAATAAATTCGCTACGGAATTAAATAAAGATATGTATACTGGACTGATTACAAATTTAGCTCCAATGGTATTTATGCTTGGAAATCTAGAAGTTAAAGAACTAAGTCAATTTTTAAATAAACTTAATAGTGGCTTACACGTAGCTAATCAAGCAAGTCCAAATGCCAAAATGACGATACGAAGCTTAATGAGTGTATTAAAAGATGATGATATGAATCGTAGCTTAACGTACATGCTAAATTTACTTAAAGGCATGTCTAGAAAATAAATTGAATAGATACGACTCCTTAATATAAGAATGAGATGACTTATGTTAAGGAGTTTTTTTAGAAATGAATTTGTAAAATATAGTATACATCTATTATGATAAAGTAGAGTGTATAAATTAAAGTGTAAGGAGAGAGGACTTATTCATCCAAATATTATTAAAATAATGACTATTATTTCTAATATTTTTGTTATATTAGGAATTATATTTTTAATTATGATGAAATTAATGTTAGCGATAGCAATGTTTGCCGTTTCATTGGCAATTAGTCTTGTTATTTTTAATGTATTATTTCGAGATCGTACGGGCATGAAAATTATTATTAATATTTCGTTTGCCATCGTCGTTATTGCTATTATAGTTGCATACAGTATGTTATCTAAATAAGACAATTAGAGGAATTTCAATTTATGAAATATAGAAATAGTAATCATTTACGTTTATCTATTATACTTTTTATGTTTGTTCTCATCATATTGATTGTATTACTTTGTATCAATCATAAGGATATACTACGTAATGATCGAAGATACAGTTTTCAAGAGGCCTTTCAAAAGCAAACCCAATCAAACCAATTAAATACCATTGATAAAAATAATCAGTTTGTTCTAGCGAATAATAATGAAGTGAAAAGAGCAATGAGTATTTCTAAAAAAGATAATGATTTAAAATATATGGATTTATCTAAAACGGTTCCAATGAATGAAGATGAGGTAAAACATATACTTAAAAATAAAGGTATTTTAACAGATCAGGCCCAAACATTTTTAAAGGCCCAAGATAAGTACCAAGTTAATATTATATATTTAATGAATCATGCAATAATAGAAACAGCAAATGGTCAATCCGAACTGGCTAATGGTATTAAAGAGAATAATCATAAATACTATAATTTTTTTGGAATTGGTGCATTTGATCAAGATGCCATTGCTACTGGTCATAGTTATGCTAAAGAGCATGATTGGACAACACCAAGTAAAGCAATTATGGGCGGTGCAGCTTTTATTCGTCATCAATATTTTGAAAACGAACAAATTACGCTTTATCAAATGAGATGGAATCCTAAAAATCCAGGGTCTCATCAATATGCGAGCGATATTGAGTGGGCAGATAAAATTGCAGATAATATGAAAAAAGATTATGAACGTTTGGGTATAAAAAAAGATAAGATACGTAGGAATTACTATATATCTAATAAATAGAGATATTGAGGTGTAATAGAATGAAAGTTGCAGTGATAGGTGCTGGTATCGGAGGTTTAACGGTTGCAGCCCTTTTACAAGAACAAGGGCATGATGTCAAAGTCTTTGAGAGAAAGACTGATATTAAAGAAGTAGGTGCTGGTATTGGCATCGGTGATAACGTTTTAAAAAAACTCGGTAATCATGATTTAGCTAAAGGTATCAAAAATGCCGGACAAAATTTAAAATCATTAAATATCTATAGCGATAAAGGCGACTTGCTTACATCAGCTAAATTGAAAGAGGGAACATTAAATGTGACGTTATCTCGTCAGTCATTAATAGAGTTAATATATTCATATGTAAAACCTAATACTGTATTTACAGATTATGAAGTGACTAAAGTGGATGTTCAATCTGAACTGCCAATGCTTCATTTCTCAAAACATGCAAGTCAGACGTTTGATTTATGTATTGGCGCGGATGGTATTCATTCAGCTGTTAGAAAAGCATTATTCCCAGACTCTAAAGTGATTTATCAAGGTTATACGTGCTTTAGAGGAATGATAGATGAAGTGGACATAATGAATCAATATACAGCAGATGAATATTGGGGAAGACGTGGACGCGTGGGTATTGTGCCTCTAATCAATAATCAAGCCTATTGGTTTATTACAATTAATGCAAATGAAAAAGATCCTAAATATGTATCATTTGAAAAACCACATTTGCAGGCTTATTTTAACCATTATCCTAATCAAGTGAGAGCATTGTTAGATAAACAAAGTGAAACAGGTATTATTAAAAACGATTTATATGATTTAAAACCTTTAACTTCATTTGTACATCATCGTACAGTCTTACTAGGAGATGCTGCCCATGCAATGACGCCAAACATGGGTCAGGGCGCAGGACAAGCAATGGAAGATGCTATCGTTTTAGCTAATTGTATTGCTTCTTATGACTTAAAAAAAGCATTACAGCGATATAATAAATTACGTGTAAAACATACTAAAAAAGTAATAAAACGCTCTCGAAAAATCGGACATATCGCTCAAAAAGATAATAAACTAGTTGTTGCATTGCGCAATTCTATCATGAAACATATGCCAAAACGATTTTTTAGTGGTCAAACTAAATTTTTATATAAAACAAAAGATAAATAAGGAGTGATCATAGAATTCACTATGGATTCTATGATCACTCCTTATTATTTTATTTAATATTATTTTTTATTAACAACAAATTGCGGTTCTTCACCATTCAATTTTTTAATTGTATCATTAGCTACAATTTTAGACATCATTTCACGAGCTTCAAACGTAGCATTACCGATGTGTGGCGTAATGACTACGTTATCTAAAGATTTCAAGCCTTCAGTAATATCTGGCTCGAATTCATACACATCGAGAGCTGCACCTTCAATATCTTTATGTTTCAATGCATCAACAAGTGCCTGTTCATTAACGATTGGTCCACGTCCTGCATTGACTAAATAAGCAGTCGATTTCATTTTTTTAAATTGTTCTGAATCAATCATATGGTGTATATCTGGATTGTAAGCAGCGTTGATTGTAATAAAATCAGAGTGTTCTAATAATGTATCTAAATCAACGTATTTAGCACCAATTTCACGTTCTTTTTCCTTTTTTTGGTGAGGACCTGTATAAAGGATATCCATATCAAATCCTTTTGCACGTTTAGCTACTGCACTACCAATTTCTCCAAATCCGATAATACCAAGTGTTTTGCCTGAGACTTCACGGCCTCTAAAGAATAATGGCGCCCAACCATCAAATCCTTTTGTACGAGAAAGTTTGTCACCTTCAACGATACGACGAGCAATTGCTAATACTAAACCGAATGTTAATTCAGCAGTTGCAGCTGTAGATGCTTTTGGTGTATTTGTAACATCAATATTTTTTTCACGTGCATAATCTACATCTACATTATTAAACCCAGCGCCATAATTGGCAATAATTTTAAGATTTTCACCGCTGTCAATCACTTCTTTATCTACATTAGTAGATAAAATACTAATCAAAGCAGAAGCATCTTTGACACCTTTTTTTAATGTTTCTTTATCGATGATATCTTCACCTTCATACATGTCTACTTCAAAATGTTCTTTAAGTAGATTTAAACCAGCTTCTGGAATTTTACCAGCTATATATACTTTTTCCATCCATCTCACTCCTTTGTAATCTTTCAAATTAAGTATAATGGAAGAAAGATAGGGACACAAAGAATTTATATGAATAAAGTTATTGTATTATTTTTAAAGCAATTACGGATATTAAGATTAAAGCAATACAAAATATACGAATAAATTTTTTTGATTCATTATAGAAAATCATACCTACAATGGTACCTCCAGCAGTCCCAATCCCTGTCCATATTGCATAGGCAGTTCCCATCGAAATCGTCTGCATAGATAGTTTTAAAGTACTAAAGCTAAATATAAATGTAAGCGCACCTAGTAGAATATATATTTTTTTATGTGTACGATTCAGTTCATTTAAGAAAACAACACCTAAAATCTCAAAGCATCCTGCAACTAAAAGGTATAACCACGCCATTTTATAGACCTCCTTCAGATTGGTCATCAGTAGAAATCTTTAATCCGATAATACCTATAATTAATAAAATAATAAATAATAATTTCATAGGTGAAATAACGTGATTAATAAATAACATATCAACAATGACTGTTCCTGCAGCGCCTATACCAACAAAAACAGCATAAACAGTACCTACTGGAAGTTGTTTTGTAGCAGAAAGCATTAAATAAAAACTTAAAGCAATAAATAATAAAGTGATAAGCCAAGTAAACGTATTATGAGCGTAATTTAAACACGTAACCCAAACAACTTCTATCAATCCAGATAAAATGACCTTTAACCATTGCATTACATCCATTACTCCTTATAGTATTTTTGATAAGTAAAAACATTTTCTCAGACAATTATGAGTTATGCAATTTTAGAAAATAGAAAAGTGAGAAAGAATTCATTGTGAATTCATTTTCTCACTTTTAAATTAATGAAAATATAATCTTAAAGGTGATATTAAACGGTAATATATTTATATTCAAGTTATATCAATCTTAGATATTTATGATAAATGAATATAATTATAAGAACTTACTTCGCTTGCTGAAATTGTACGTGTATCCGTCACGTAGGCGCCACCTGTATAATTCATTTCTGAAATTGTAATTGATCCATCACTATTTACACTTTCTACATAAGCCACATGTCCTAAACTTCCTGCTGTGGTTTGTAAAATTGAACCAGCTTTGGCATGATGATTAACTGTGTATCCAGCTGCTTTTGCAGCATTTGCCCAGTTATTTGCATTACCCCATGTTGAACCAATAGCACCATTCACTTTGTCATATACATACCATGTACATTGACCAGCGGTGTACAAGTTGTTCTTAGTTGAAGATGTTGTCTTAGTTGATGTACTCGTTACACTTGAGGAATTTGAAGTAGATGAACTACTAGATGACGTAGTATGAGATACACTATTTAATTTATTCATTGGAGATGTGGCGCTAGCTACATCTTCTGTAGTATGACTGGCTAAATGTAGATTAGGATTTGTATGATTGTTTGAGTAAATAGTATTAGTGAAATGAGAAGGTGCTTGCTTGTTAGTGACGATTTTTTTAGATTTTGCTTCATTATAGTGAATTACATTTTGATTTTGCTTTTGTTGATTCAAATGTTGAGTAGGTTGATTTTGTGCGTTGTAGTTTGATTGACCAAAATGATATCTTTGATTATTTAGATTTGAATGATTAATTTGACGTGCTTGATGTGCTATATTAGATTGACTTGTCTGTTGATGATTATAGCCTTGCTTTTGAAGTTGATTCTGATTTTGTTGGTGATTTAAATTTTGTTGTTGTTCACTATTATTATGTTGTTTTTGTTGATTCACTTGTTGAGTAGCTTGATTTTGAGTTAATTCTGCTGCATCTGCATGATGTATATTTAATCCAAAAGCAGAGACTCCAATTCCTGCTGTCAGTGTTGATAATGTAATTAATTTTTTCATAAATAAAGTCCTCCCAAATACTATTCAACAATAGGATAATTTTAGCGATATGTTGAATATGTTTTAACATTAACTTGTCGCTGTTAACGATAAGTCATACTTTATCAGATAAAAACATGTAGTAGGGCATTGTTACTTTACCGTAAATGAAATTCAAAATTCTTGTACAACGATGTAATAAAAATCTGTTTAATATTTCTTAATGAAATATTTCTTGCAAACTGCATGTTTGCTATACATTTTCTAATTTTTTGAAAATATTAATAGAATTTATATTACAGCACCTTGTAATAAACTTATTTTATATAAAGATATATACATAAAGGATAAGCGGTTACATTTATGGAGATTTATTTGATATCATACTACTAATAGTGTTTGTAAAAATTTAAATTAGGCTATAGAATAAAATAATACTATTTTGAAGATGCAGTATTTATATCTGCATCTTTATTTATTGATAATAATTTTTTAGATGACTATTAAAAATTCTAAATAGAGAAATGAGGAATGATAACTATGAAAATTGCAATAGTAGGATCAGGAAATGGTGCGGTTACAGCTGCAGTAGATATGGTCAATCAAGGACATGAAGTCAAATTATATTGTCGAAATTCATCAATTCACAAATTTGATAGAGCGTTAGAAAAAGGTGGATTTGATTTTAATAATGAAGGTCATGAAACGTTTGTACCTTTTACAAATATTAGTGATGATATTGAATATGTATTAAAAGATGCAGAAGTGATACAAGTAGTGATTCCTTCATCTTACATTGAATATTATGCGAAAGTGATGTCCCATTATATAACGGCGGAACAAATTATTTTCTTTAATATCGCAGCAGCTATGGGATCAATTCGATTTATGAATGTATTAGAAGAACGTCATATTAATATTCAACCTAAATATGCAGAAGCTAATACCCTTACTTACGGGACACGTGTAGATTTTGAAGAGGCTCGAGTGGATTTATCTCTTAATGTAAGAAAAGTCTTTTTCTCAACATACAATAAGAGAGAGTTAAATGAATGTTTTGATAAAGTGAACCAATTGTATCCACAATTAGTAAAAGAAGAAAGTTTGTGGAAAACGAATCTAGAAAATGGAAATCCTGAAGTTCATCCAGCTCCTACACTATTAAATGTAGGTCGTATAGATTATGCAGATACATTTGCATTATATAAAGAAGGTATCACAAAACATACAGTGCGACTTTTACATGCTGTAGAATTAGAACGTCTAACTTTAGGGCGTAAATTAGGATTTGAATTATTAACTGCTAAAGAAGCGCGTATTCAACGAGGTTATTTAGAACGTAAAGACGAGGATGAACCGCTAAATCGTTTATTTAATACAAGTCCTGTATTTTCACAAATTCCAGGACCGAACTCTGTAGAAAATCGTTATCTTACTGAAGATATCGCATATGGACTTGTATTATGGTCAAGTTTAGGACGTGAAATTGGTGTAGATACACCGAATATTGATGCGATAATTACCATTGCCTCTACTATTCTCGAACGTGATTTCTTTAATGAAGGACTAACAGTAGAAGAACTTGGTTTAGATAAATTAGGATTAAAATAAGTATAATGTTTGGTATAGAAAAGAGGTCTTAAGAAAAAAGAAAAAGGAGCAGATATATGAAAAGAAAACCCACATTTCTAGAAGCAATATCTACAATTATTGTCATGGTAATAGTTGTTACAATTGGATTTGTTAAATTCAATATCCCTATTCAAGTATTGTTACTTATCGCTTCAACCTACGCTGCTTTTATTGCTATGCGTGTCGGTTTAAAATGGAAAGACTTGGAAGAAGGAATTACACATCGATTGACAACAGCTATGCCTGCTATTTTCATTATTTTGGCTGTAGGTATCATTGTAGGTAGCTGGATGTACGCAGGCACTGTACCTGCATTAATCTACTATGGACTTAAGTTTTTGAATCCTAGTTATTTTCTAATTTCGGCATTTATCATTTCGGCTATATGTAGTTTAGCAACCGGGACAGCTTGGGGATCTGCATCTACAGCTGGGATTGCCTTAATATCTATTGGAAGTCAACTTGGTATAAATCAAGGAATGGCAGCAGGTGCAATTATTGCAGGTGCAGTATTTGGAGATAAAATGTCACCTTTATCAGATACAACCAATCTTGCTGCACTCGTAACAAAAGTAAACATTTTTTCTCATATTAGAGCAATGATGTGGACAACCATTCCAGCATCAATCATTGGACTTATCGTATGGTTTTTTGCTGGATTAAACTCCCAAGGTAATGTAAATACAAAGCAAATAAAAGAACTTTTAAATGAACTAGCTAGTATTTATAATATTAATTTTTTCGTATGGATTCCCTTAATTGTGATTATCATTTGTTTAATACTAAAAATTTCAACTGTTCCATCTATGCTTGTTTCAGCGTTGAGTGCTATTTTGATAGGTAAGTTTAATAATGGATTTAAATTTGTAGATGGTTTTAAAGCAACGTTTGATGGCTTTACATCATCTATGACTGGTCATTCTCATGTCACCGAAAATGCAAAAACATTGATTGAACAAGGTGGAATGATGAGTATGACACAAATCATTGTGACCATTTTTTGTGGTTATGCATTTGCAGGTATTGTAGAGAAATCTGGTTGTTTAGATGTAATGTTACAAACTGTTGCAAAAGGTGTTAAATCTGTTGGTACCCTCGTCCTTATTACTGTTCTATCGTCTCTAATGTTGGTATTTGCTGCTGGTGTGGCGTCAATTGTTATTATTATGGTTGGGGTACTTATGAAAGACATGTTTGAAGATATGAATTTAGATAGAAGTAATTTATCTCGTACATTAGAAGATTCCAGTACTATGGTCCTACCATTAATTCCTTGGGGAACATCAGGTATTTACTATGCGCAACAATTAGGAGTTTCAGTTGATCAATTCTTTATTTGGGCAGTACCATGTTATTTATGTGCTATATTAGCAATTATTTATGGATTTACTGGCATTGGAATACGTAAAAAAATAAATTAAATGATTAATTTGATGTTTAATTCCCCTATAATATGGAAATAACAAATTAGGATTAAAGTATTGATGAGAAACATAGTAGCGATGTTATTTAAAAAATACATTAATTTTAGATATCCTAAAAAATGAATTAAAAGAGGATTTAATTTTTGTGGCGAGAATTCAATCCATAATAATGAATTTGATTAATATGATAACTTAAAGCGTTCGAAACACTAAATTAAAGTAAAGTTTCGAACGCTTTTTGTATTATGCATAAAAAAAAGATTTAGAATTCATATTGAATTCTAAATCTTTTTTCTTTATCAATTTAATTAATGAATGAAATTATATGAAGCAGCTTCACTTGAAGAAAGTGTACGAGATGTTACTACACCTACACCATGACCATAATTCATTTCAGACACTGTGATTGAACCATTACTATTTACATTTTCAACATATGCTACGTGACCGTAAGCACCAGCAGTAGATTGCATAATTGCGCCTGCAGATGGACGGTTATTTACTGTGTAACCAGCAGATGCTGCAGCATTTGCCCAGTTATTTGCGTTACCCCAAGTCGAACCGATTTTACCACCTACACGGTCATATACATAATATGTACATTGGCCAGAAGTGTAGTAGTTTCTACCTGAGCTAACAGAGTTAGAAATTGAAACACCTGTTGATGAAGGTGCAGTTACAGTAGTTACTTTTACATTATTATTAGAAGTAGAAGCAGCACCTAAACCACCAGTTTGTTGATTACTTGTTGTGTAAGATTGTGTTGGATTACTAGCAACTTGATTTGAGTTATTAGTATTATAGTTGTTATAACTATAAGTTGAATTTGTATTAGAATAATTATTATATGTATTGTAGTTATAATTGTAATTATAGTTAGAATGATTTAAACGATCTGGGCTCCAGTTACCTTTCCAAGTGTAATGGTAGTTACCTTGTTGATCGATAGTGTAAGAGTAGCTATATGAAGTAGGATCATTTGGATTATATCCTTGTTCAGCTGCATGAGCTTCATGTCCTTGTCCGGCGATAGCAATTGCGGCAACTCCTGCAGTAGCGATTGTAGCTGTAGCGATTTTTTTCATTATAAATTTCCTCCTGAGAATTAAATTAATATTATTTTATATTTAATAGTCATTTGTTAACTTAGTCTTTAAATCATTTTACTTAACGACAAGAAATACTTTATCAAAAAAATTACAATTTGTGGGGAATGTTAACGATTTGTAATTTTTCGATAATATAAAAGCTTGTAAATTTAATTCTTAGTAATATTTTTTAATATAAAAAACGCTATTATGACAGTGTTTATAGAAGAATATGAAAAAGACATTCATTTTCTTGTAATCTTTTTGTAAAATAATAGAAAAATAATTTATAACAAAATAATTTAGCCTATTGAATTATTACTTGATTAAATAAATACTAAAAAATTATTTTATATGTCATCCTTATATATAAATAAAGTAAGTTTATATTGAAAAACAATAAAATCATACTATAAGATAATAAAGTGATAAAATAAGTCAAAATATTGCTACTGCTAATACCGAAATAAAACATAAAATTGTATATGAAGATAGATCTCCGATACGCATACATAAGTATCGAGGCGATAATTCAATAGAATTAAGTGGTGAATAAAGGGGAGAAATGTCATCGCTTATATCTAGTCTTTATATTACAAACGAGAGGAAAGACGTATGATAGATAATTTTTCGGTAAAGCTTTTAAAAAATACGAGAATATTAAAACAAAAAGAATCCAATATCAAACTTATATATTGGTTAAAGGGTTCTGGAAAAATAAATTTAGACTTAGATACATATAATATGAAAAAAAGAGATCTCGTATTTATTATGTTAAATGATTTATATTCGATAGAAGGCGAAACGAACTCTGTTATTGCAATAATTGAAATTTCATTCACAGATTATTTAAGATTTGCAGACGATTATATCAGACAAAAAGGATATAAATTTTCTTCTATTGAACGAAAACAATTAGAATCATTTATTATTAATCTTCTTGAATTTGAAAGTCGAAAACCTCGACTTCCACACATAAGGGATAAATTAGTTAAACATTTATGTGTAGAATTAGGTTATATTCAAAGAAAACATCGTCAAAACTATAAACTAAACAATCCACTTGTAGATGAAGTTCATGAATATATTATCGAACATCATCATGAAAAGATTAATAAACAAGCATTAGCGAATTCACTTGATATGTCTAACAAAGAGTTAAGTCAAGTGATTAAATTTCATACACCTTATCATAATATTGCTCAATATATTAATGATATTCGTTTGAAATTATGTTTACTTGATATTTTAGATAGTAGTGAATTTATTCAAGATATTGCTTATAAACATGGATTTAATCATTTTCCGAGATTTATTGCATTATTTAGTAAGAAATATGGGATGACTCCAGGTCAAGCACGAAAAAAACAATTTGCTCCAATATATAAGGCTACCGAAACGGTTGAAATATCTTTAGATTATGAAGCACAGTTACTTATAGCTGAGGCCAAAAGTAACTATCATACCTAAAATAGGATTAAGTCCATTAATAAGTAAAAAGATAAAGTATTTAGACCTTTACTCATACTTAATATGAAGTAAGTAAATGTATGATATAAAGATAAACTGGTAACACTTTAAAATTGTATCGCAATACTAAAGTCTGTCTTCTAGAATTGTTGTATAAATTGCGAGGTGGCAACTATCATGACGAAAAATGATATGGATGTACTATTATTTTATCTTTTATTTTATAAAGCAGTCGATGAGCTTTTAAAATATTCTAAAAACCTAAATATTGAACACCTAAATGTACTATATGCTATTATTGATTATCATAAAACGAACCATCAAGGTATGGATATTGAAACATTAATGAAAAAAACGTATTTATCTAAACGAACTTTATTCCATCTTGTTAGTCATTTATACCACGAAAATTGGATTTTTAAATCTTATGATGCAAATGATCAACGAAGATTAAGAATCTTACCTGTAGAAGTGTATGAAAGAAAAATGAATCATTTATTATTAGAAATTGGAGAATTACTTGAAAATAACTATTTTAAAACATCAATCAAGAATATGAATTATTGTAAGTTAACATATCTAATTACTATTTATAAAGTTTTAAATAAGATTGAAAAAAGTATTAAGCGCTATCAGTTAAGTTTAAATGATTTGCTTGTTTTAGGCATTATTTGGTCGAATCAAAATGACATCTCGTTAAAATCGATAAACTATTTTTCGCGTTGTCAGTCTATAAATATAAATTTAGTAATTAAACGATTACAACAAAGTGGTTATATTTTGAAAGAAAGAGATGTTATAGATGAACGTAGAGTGTGTATAAAGTTAAATATGTCAAAAAAGGAAGAGATTCATTATATCTTGAGACATTGTAGTAAAATGATAAAAAAGGAATTAATATTATAATTTGTTCTAAAAATAACTAGTGATGTAAGAAAGTCTTGTCTCTTACATTACTAGTTATTTTAGGTGTATAACACATGAAATAATTATGTATAATTTAATTTGGCAAATGAGATTTTAATATATAATATCATTTTAATTTCATAAAAATATTGAAATATTATACTTAAATGTTATAAAATAATTTTTATAGCATAAGAAATGTTTAGTGTTGTAGTAGTTAGTATACATGAACCTTGTAGCAACTAGATGTACATCAGAGGAGTGGTTTAGAATATGGGACAAATTAAAGACATCAATGATTTAGTTAACGCAACATTTCAAGTGAAAAAGTTTTTTAAAGACACTAAGAAAAAATATAATCTGAATTATGAAGAAATTTATATTTTAAATTATATTGTTAAAAGTAAAAAAGATGAAATTACTTCAAAAGAAATTGCAACGTATTCAGAATTCAAACCTTATTACTTAACTAAAGCATTACAAAAATTAAAAGATTTACAATTATTATCAAAAAAACGTAGTATACAAGATGAAAGAACAGTTATTGTTTATGTAACAAAAGAGCAACGCGAGAGAATTAATGCTTTAATTGCTGAATTAGAGAAATATATACAATAGAATGATGATGGGGTAAATGAGTGAGACAGAATTTCTGTCCACTCTTTTTTAATTCTAATATACTATGTTAATGAGATACTTTATATTATTAAAACCGAGTGTTAAACTATGATTAAATATATCAAATATCGAATAGGTGATAGTCATGTTAGATTCATTTTTAATAAGTAGTGATATTCAAAGAAAATGGATTAAAAAATTTAAAACAATTGAAGATACATTTAAACAAAGAGCAGCAGAAGAAGATATTGACTCTAAATTCCCATTTGACAATATAAAATGGCTTGTAGAGGAAGGTTATAGTGTGTTAACTTTACCTAAATCATATGGTGGAGAAGGTGCAACAATAGAAGATATGGTCGTTTTACAATCATATCTTGGAGCTATAGATGGCGCTACAGCACTGTCTATAGGCTGGCATCTAAGCGTTGTAGGACAATTATATCAACAGCATATGTGGAGTCAAACTATGCTTGATCAATTTGCAATAGAAGTAAAAAATGGCGCGCTTGTAAATAGAGCAGTAAGTGAAGCGGATACTGGCAGTCCTACTCGTGGTGGGAGACCTGCTACGCATGCAATAAAAACTAAAGACGGTTATAAATTAAATGGTGTGAAAACGTTTACTTCTATGAGTAAAGCATTGACACATTATATTGTTGCAGCATTTGTAGAAGATATTCAAGAAGTAGGCTTCTTTTTAATTCCTAGAGAGACTAAAGGTTTAGAAATTGCAGATAATTGGAATATGTTAGGAATGCGTGCAACGGAAAGTCATGATTTAGTATTAAATGATGTTATAGTTCCGTTTGAAAACTTTGTAGAAACGAAACATAAACCTCAGCCCAATGGATGGATTTTACATATACCAAGTGTATATTTAGGTATTGCCCAAGCAGCGAGAGACTATGCTATTGAGTTTGCCAAAACGCATTCCCCTAATAGCATTGAGGGAACAATTGCTACACTACCTACTGTACAACAAAATGTTGGTAAAATGGAATCACTCTTATTATCTGCTCGTCATTTTTTATGGAGTACAGCTAAAGGTTACAATCAATATAATGAAACACTTAATATTTGGAATGAAACATCTGCAAGTAAAATTTTAGTCATGAATCAAGGATTAGAAGTAGTGGATCTTGCTATGCGAATCGTAGGGGCAAAAAGTTTAGAAATGGATCGGCCATTACAACGCTATTATCGTAATATGCGTGCTGGCCTACATAATCCTCCTATGGAAGATGCAGCATATACGAATATTGCAAAATCTATACTTGATTTAATGTAGAATGAATTTTTTATTTATAATATGTTTAAAGAAAGCTATGATTACGTATAATGTAGTCATAGTTTTTTTTACATATTTTTTGGAGGGATTTAATGACTAAAATATATTTTAATCATGATGGCGGTGTTGATGATTTAATATCACTATTCTTATTACTACAAATGGATAATGTTGAATTAGTAGGTGTAAGTACAATCGGTGCAGATTGTTATTTAGAACCTTCTCTAAGTGCTTCATGTAAAATTATCAATCGTTTTTCAAATTTATCTATTGATGTAGCTCCTTCATATGAAAGAGGAGTTAACCCTTTTCCGAAAGACTGGAGAATGCATGCCTTTTTTATGGATGCACTTCCTATTTTAAATGAGGAATGGATTGATAAACGTTCTATAACGAGTACATTTGAAGCTTATGAGGATATTATTAATGTATTAAATAATAGTAAAGAAAAGGTGACTTTATTGTTTACTGGTCCGTTAACCGATTTAGCCAAAGCGATCAAACATGATAAAGCAATAGTAAACAATATTGAAAAGTTAGTTTGGATGGGAGGGACATTTTTAGAAAAGGGAAATGTAGAAGAACCCGAACATGATGGCACAGCTGAATGGAATGCTTTTTGGGATCCTGAAGCTGTTAAAACAACATTTGATACGTCTATCAAGATAGAAATGGTAGCGTTAGAAAGCACTAATCAAGTACCATTGACACCAGCTATTCGTCAAATGTGGGCAAATCAACGTCAGTTTATAGGAGTTGATTTTTTAGGCATCAGTTATGCAGCTGTACCTCCTCTTACTCATTTTGTCACCAACTCTACTTACTTTTTATGGGATGTATTGACGACTGCTCAAATTGGTAAAGAAAACTTAACAGATTCTATAGAACTTAAAGTAGATGTATGTACAAAAGGACCAAGCCAAGGACGCACATATGAGAGCGATGATGGACGTATGGTGCATGTCGTTAATCATGTCAATCATGATGAATTCTTCAACTATATTACGTCTTTAGCTAAAAAAGTATCTCATTAACTTTAAATGTAAACTTTTTATATAAAATAGTTTACATAAGTGGTATAATTTTCTTCATAAAAGGAGGAAATCAAATGAGTACAAAAAATTTAGTATATACAGCGTTAATGACAGCGGTTATTTGTATTTTAGGCCTAGTACCCGGAATACCGTTACCATTTATGCCTGTACCAATTGTATTACAAAATATAGGTATCTTTTTAGCAGGAGTTATATTAGGACGTAAATACGGCGCACTCAGTGTTATTATCTTCTTATTATTAGCAGCCACAGGTTTGCCATTATTATCAGGTGGACGCGGTGGAATAGGTGTGTTTGCAGGTCCTTCAGCAGGATTTTTATTCTTATATCCAGTAGTGGCGTATCTTATAGGTTTAGTAAGAGATCGTTTTAAAAATCATATTAATTTCTTGACATTATTTATTGGTATACTTGTATTTGGTGTTTTATTATTAGATATTGTAGGAACAATCATTATGGGATTCATTATACATATGCCTATAAGTAAAGCATTTTTATTATCATTTACATTTATTCCAGGAGATATTATTAAAGCGATTATTGCGAGTTTAATCGGCACAACATTACTTAACCATTCACGTTTTAAGAATTTGATATAATAGTACAAAATATACATAGTTGGGTGATGGTTACTATGACATACATAACAATGAAGCAGATTAAAGAAAATGGAAAAATATACTTAGAAGATGAGTTGAATATTATATATTTAACACCTTCTGATCCAATGACATATCACATGAATAAGTGGCAGTACAAAACGTTACCTTCAATTAATCAGTGGTATTCAGATATGGAGAAACAACGAATTTTGCATAAAAAACAACATTCTTCTCATTTATCTTTTACATTTCCAGAAAACCAATTACTGCATTCTACATGGTTAGAAGCGATACGCAATGAAGGATTTCAATTAGGACTACTTGAATTGTACGCGATAGATAGTGTTACATTAAAACAATTTGAGAGCAATATTCAGGTAGATATTGAACCTGTAACTTCATTTAACATGGAAGATTATTTAAGTGTTTACAATGAATTTTCAAAACCGTATGGCGAAGCGTTTGTTAAAGAAAGTGAAGAACGAACGAGAGAGGCAATATTAAATCAAATAGATGATGTCACTCGTATAGTTGCATATTATCTTCATAAACCTGTGGGGATTTTGGATGTTATAGTTACAGATGAAACCGTTGAAATTGATGGGTTCGGCGTTTTAGAAGACTATCGTCATAAGGGAATAGGTACTACGATGCAGTCCTATGTAGGTCATTTAGCTGGTTCTCGACCCGTCATATTAGTGGCAGATGGTGATGATACAGCAAAAGACATGTATATAAAACAAGGCTATATTTTTCAAAGCTTTCAATATCAGATAGTCAAAGAAGATGCAATATAAATAAAAGTAGGGAGTGAAAAATGAATTTATAATAAATTCTATTTCACTCCTTTTACACGTTCTGGATGACTATAAATATTAAAAGAATTACCTCTAATAAAACCAATAGCAGTAATATTTAAGTCATGTGCCAGTGTTACTGCTAATGTGGTAGGTGCAGATTTTGATAATATAACACCAACACCGATTTTAGCTGCTTTTAGTAAAATTTCAGATGATATACGTCCACTAAAAATAAGCATTTTATTTCTAACAGGAATTTGATGAGTAAGACAAAAACCGTAAAGTTTATCTAAGGCATTATGTCTACCTATATCTTGACGATGTTCAAAAAATGCCTCACCATCACTAATCGCTGCATTATGCAAACCACCTGTTTGTTTAAATAAAGTGCTTGCACTTTGTAAACCTGTCATCATATTTAAAATTTGTCTTGGAGTGAGAATGATATTAGACATCGATGTTTTAGCAATTGCCGCATCATTTTGAAAATAAAATTCTCGACTTTTTCCACAACATGAAGCAACCATGCGCTTTGTAGAATACTCAAAACGATCACTTAATGACTTAGTTAATTCTACATGAGCAAACCCTTTACTATCATCAATTTGTAAATGTTTAATTTCTTCTTTTTTATAAATGGCTCCTTCAGATGCTAAAAATCCTATGACTAACTCTTCTAAATGTGTCGGACTGCAGATTACTGTAGCAAATTCTTTTCCATTCACCATAATCGTTAATGGAAATTCGGTTACATAGCTGTCTTCAGTTTCGATGAGTTGCTCATCTTCATACCTAATAATTGGTTGATTTTGAACGGCATCTTTATCCATGAATGTCTCCCCTTTGGTTATAACTACTTTATACTGTATCATTATATTCACAAAAAGTATTTCAATATTGAATGATTATATAAAACTTTATATTTTAAAATTTAGAAATAAATATAAAACATGGTAAAACTTTTCAAAAGATATAAAAAGCGTATAATATTTGATTGAATAGGGGGCATAAAAATAAATGACTGTAAAACGATTATTAGCGGTGTTAGGGACTTTCATTATCATTATGGCAGGTTGTTCAAATTCAAAAGATAATGAGAATAGCAAGCAATCTTCAAAGTCAAATAATAGTGATAATCCTAAAACTGAATTGAAAGTTTCAGCAGCAGCAAGTTTAAGTGATGTAAGTAAAGCATTAAAGAAAGAGTTTGAAAAAACACATAAAAATGTAAATGTAACATTTAATTATGGTGGATCAGGAGCCTTAAGACAACAAATTGAAAAAGGTGCACCAACTGATGTCTTTATGTCTGCAAATACGAAAGATGTAGATATGTTGAAAAAACATAATCAAGCTCATAATACATATAAATACGCACATAATCAGTTGGTATTGATTGGTGATAAAAACAGTGATCAAGCTTCAGTAAAAGATTTAAAAGACAACGAAAAATTAGCTATTGGTGAAGTGAAAACTGTACCAGCAGGTAAATATGCGAAACAATATTTAGATGATCAACATTTATATAGTGATGTAAAAGATAAAATTGTATATGCCAAAGACGTTAAACAAGTATTAAATTACGTTGAAAAAGGTAATGCTCAAATGGGATTTGTATATGAGACCGATTTATATACGAATAATGAAAGAACAGATAAAGTAAATGAGATTAAAAAAGCGGATTTGAAAAAATCTATCACTTATGAAGCGGGAGCAACATCAGATAATAAATTTGCTAAAGAATGGATGGAATTTTTAAAATCTAAAAAAGCGAAAAATATTTTAAAAGAATATCACTTTAAAGTATAGGGGGATGACATATGCCTGATTTAACACCTCTATGGATTTCTATTAAAGTAGGATTTATCAGTACGATAATTGTCTCTATATTAGGAATTTTTATTTGTAGAACGTTATATAAAAGAAAGGGGCATGCAACTCAATTTCTTGAAAGCTTAATATTATTACCTATTGTTTTACCACCAACAGTACTAGGGTTTATACTTATTATTGTTTTTTCACCTAGAACATTTGTGGGACAATTCTTTCAAAATATACTTCATTTACCCGTAGTATTTACAATGACAGGTGCAGTAATTGCATCTGTCATTGTTAGTTTTCCACTGATGTACCAACATACTATTCAAGGATTTCGAAGTATTAACCCTAAAATGTTAAATACTGCACGAACAATGGGAGCAAGTGAACGTAAAATCTTCTATCGTTTAATTCTACCATTATCTAAACGTTCAATTATTGCGGGTATTATGATGAGTTTTGCGAGAGCTATTGGAGAATTTGGTGCAACATTGATGGTTGCAGGATATATTCCAAATACAACCAATACCCTGCCACTTGAAATCTATTTTTTAGTAGAGCAAGGAAAAGAAAATCAGGCATGGTTATGGGTACTTGTACTCGTTGCTTTTTCTATTACAGTCATTAGTATGTTGAATTTTGCGAATCGTGATAAAGCTCAGGAGGTAGACTAGATGTTACAAGTTAAATTACAACATCAGTTAAAACAAACATTGATTCATATTAACATTGAAGATACAAAAGCTAAAATATATGCAATACAAGGTCCCTCCGGCATTGGAAAAACGACAATATTAAATATTATTGCGGGATTAAGACAACCAGATGAGGCTTATATTAATGTTAATAATCAGTTATTAGTAGATACTGAAAACCATATTAATGTAAAGATTCAACAACGCCAAATTGGCTATTTATTTCAAGATTATCAACTTTTTCCTAACATGACGGTTCTCCAGAATATTACATTTATGACTAAACAGTCTAAACATATTGATGAGCTTATTCAACGTTTAAATATTAGCCATTTAATGAATCAATTTCCGCCGACACTGTCTGGTGGGGAAGCTCAACGTGTAGCACTCGCTCGAACTTTAAGCACGAAACCCAATTTAATTTTACTTGATGAACCTTTTTCAAGTTTAGATGATATTTCTAGAGATGAAGGCATCCATCTAGTTAAGCAAATTCATGAGGAATGGTGTATACCTATTATTTTTGTAACGCATTCTAATTATGAAGCAGAAGTATTAGCAGATGAAATGATTCAAATTAAATAAACAGGAGTAGGATATCGAAGTCTAGAATGTTTTAGATTTCTGTCCTACTCCTATTTCGTTATAATAAAAAGAAGAGAGAATGTTGAGAGAGGTTTCAAATAATGACTCAAGAACGTTATTCAAGACAAATTTTATTTAAAGATATTGGAGAACATGGACAACAAACCATTAATCAGAAACATGTATTGATTGTTGGAATGGGCGCTTTGGGTACCCATGTAGCTGAAGGACTTGTTCGTGCTGGTATTCGAGAGTTGACTATTGTGGATAGAGACTATATTGAATATAGTAATTTACAAAGACAGACATTGTTTACAGAAAGTGATGCAGATCGTATGTTGCCAAAAGTGATTGCTGCACAAGATCACTTAAAACATATTCGCTCTGATATAAAAGTGAATATTTATATTGAACATGTAGATGCCCAATTTTTAGAGCAATATGCAACGAGTGTAGATTTGATTATTGATGCAACGGATAATTTTGAAACAAGACAATTAATCAATGATTTTTCCTACAGATATCGCATTCCTTGGATTTATGGTGGAGTAGTTCAAAGTACCTATGTAGAAACTGCATTTATTCCAGGTCAAACACCTTGCTTTAATTGTTTAATGCCTCAGTTACCAGTGATAAATCTGACATGTGATACAGTCGGTGTGATTCAGCCAGCCGTAACGATGACCACAAGTTTTCAATTACGGGATGCTTTAAAGATATTGATTGGTAAACAGATTCCCACGAAGCTGACATATGGAGATATTTGGGAGAATACACATTTTTCTTTTGGTTATAGTAAAATGCGTCGTGATGATTGCCCAACTTGTGGCAAAAATGCTAGCTTTCCGTATTTATATACTCATTCGACTTCATATGCAACTTTGTGTGGTAGAGATACAGTTCAATATGAAAATAAAGACATTACAAAAAAAGTATTAGTTGATTTTCTTATAGCACTTGATATTCGTTATCATGAAAACCAATATATGTTAGTATTTGAATTTAAAAAACATAGAATTGTATATTTTGAAGGTGGGCGAATGTTGATTCATGGTACAACTAAGAAATCTGAAGCAATACAGTTAATCAATCAACTATTTGGATAAGGAGAGAATGATGATGCATGAGCATGATAATAAAGAAGTTAAAAAAACAATTCAATGTGCAGTGTTAACAATTTCTGATACACGAAATAAAGAAACAGATAAAGGGGGTCAATTAGTTCAAAAGTGTTTGAAAGAACTGAATATAGAAGTGAAAGAAGAACACTATAATATCATTAAAGATGACAAGGAAGACATCCAATCTCAAATTGATGAATGGTTAGCATCAGATATTGATGTCATTATAACGACTGGAGGTACTGGTATAGCACAACGTGATGTGACTATAGAAGCTGTAAAACCACTTTTAGATAAAGAAATTGAAGGATTCGGCGAACTTTTTAGATATTTAAGTTATACGGAAGACGTAGGAACAAAAGCGCTTCTCTCAAGAGCATTAGCGGGAACTGTTATGAGTAAATTAATCTTTACGTTGCCGGGATCAACTGGGGCAGTAAAGTTAGCAATGACTAAACTCATTATTCCGGAATTAAATCACATGGTTTATGAACTCAATAAATAAAATAGTCATAAAAAGCATTGTAAATCATAGGTTTCCCTAATTGAAAATGCTGCTTATGACTATCATAATAGAAGACAATCATATAGATTAATCTAATTGACGGTGATAATCTCCAGATTTGCCTCCAGATTTTGATTCAAGGTATGTATCACCAATGATCATTCCTTTATCAGCTGCTTTTGTCATATCGTATACTGTGAGAGCTGTAACTGAAGCAGCTGTTAAAGCTTCCATTTCAACACCAGTCTTACCTGTAGTAGAAACTGTAGCAGTAATGCTTAATTGATAGTGGCGTGGTGTGTTCGCTTGATTCCAAGAGAATTCAATATCTATTCCAGTTAAGGGCAATGGATGACACATTGGAATAATAGTCGAAGTATTTTTAGCAGCCATTATACCTGCAATTTGAGCAGTATTAAGTACATTACCTTTTTTATTTGTATTGTCAATAATTTGATGGTAAATCGCTTCATTCACTGTGATGCTTGAATGCGCTTTAGCAATACGTTTTGTAATACTTTTATTCGAAACATCAACCATTTTTGCATTACCTTGATGATTGATATGTGTAAAATTTGACATAAATAGCCTCCTATAGAAGTATCTAAAAAATCATAACATAAAAATAAAGTTATAAACATTTATTTTTAATGAGTTCTTCATTATCTTACTGAGTTTATAAAATAGTATAGCATGAATTTATCGTGTAATTGGAGTTGATAAAATGGTAGTTGAGAAAAGAAAACCAATACCTATTAAAGAAGCAATTGAACGTATTGTAAAACAAGATATATATACTCAACAAAGTAATATATCATTAGAGGACAGTTTAGGATATGTCTTAGCAGAAGATATTGTAGCAACTTATGATATACCACGTTTCAATAAATCACCGTATGATGGTTTTGCTATAAGAAGTGAAGATTCGGCTGGTGCCTTTTCAAAAAATCGTAAAACATTTAAAGTGATAGATCATATTGGTGCAGGCACAGTATCTCATAAAACAGTTGGAGAAAATGAAGCAGTTCGTATTATGACAGGCGCTCAAATTCCTGAGGGTGCAGATGCAGTAGTGATGTTTGAACAAACTGTCGAAAACGGAGATACATTTACTATTAGAAAACCTTTTGAAGAGAATGAAAATGTGTCGCTAAAAGGAGAAGAAACTAAAACAGGAGATATCGTTTTAAAAAAAGGACAAGTCATTAATCCTGGAGCTATTGCAGTACTAGCGACCTATGGTTATACAGAAGTGCCTGTGTTTTTAAAACCAAGTATTGCAGTCATTGCTACTGGAAGCGAATTATTGAATGTAGACGAAGAATTACAACCAGGAAAAATTAGAAATTCTAATGGTCCGATGATACAAGCATTAGCTGATAAAATGGGATTAACGATAGAGCCTTATAGTATACAACAAGATGACTTAGAAAGTAGTATTCAAGTCATCACTAAAGCAATGAAAGATCATGATATTGTCATTACTACTGGAGGTGTTTCGGTAGGGGATTATGACTTTTTACCAAAGATATACAAAGCAATTCAAGCAGAAGTGTTATTTAATAAAATTGCGATGCGTCCTGGAAGTGTGACAACTGTGGCAGTTGCAAATAATAAGTATTTATTTGGTTTATCAGGGAACCCATCGGCTTGTTTTACTGGTTTTGAATTATTTGTTAAACCAGCAGTGCAACATATGATGCAAGCCAAAGCAGTTTACCCTCAAGTTGTGAAAGCAACATTAATGGAAGATTTTGCGAAAGCCAATCCATTTACAAGATTTATTCGAGCAACTGCATCTTTTACTCATAATTGTGCGACTGTGGTTCCATCCGGATTTAATAAATCGGGTGCTGTAGTAGCAATAGCACATAGTAATGCAATGATTATGTTGCCAGGGGGGACAAGGGGATTTAAAGCCGGACATACTGTAGATGTTATTTTAACTGAATCGAATGTTTTCGAAGAGGAACTATCATTATGATTTTACAAATAGTTGGTTTTAAAGATTCGGGTAAAACAACGTTGTTACAACAATCTATTACATTTTTAAAATCTCAAGGCTATCATATTGTAACGATTAAACATCATGGACATGATAAAGATGATATTACGCTTCAATCTTCTAATGTGGATCATATGAAACATTTTGAAGCTGGTGCAGATCAGAGTATTGTTCAAGGATCTGTTTATCAACAAACGGTAACACGTAGAAATCAGCCGTCGCTTGAAGAGCTGATAAAAGAAAGTGTAACTATTCGTTATGACGTTATTTTAGTTGAAGGGTTTAAACATGAGAATTATGACAAAATAGTGGTATATCAGACCCAAGAAGAATTAGAAAAACTGAGACTTCTTACACATGTTCAATATTTTTATAATTATAATAATGAGAATGCTTTAAACAACTATGAGCAATGGTTACTAAAATGGATGAAACAAAAGGATGAATAAAAAAATGAAACAATTTGAAATCGTGACGAATCCAATTGAGCCCGAACAATATAGAACATTTACTTTAAATGAACATCAAGGAGCTGTTGTTGTCTTTACAGGTCATGTTCGCGAATGGACTAAAGGGGTGAAAACAGAATATCTTGAGTATGAAGCTTATGTTCCAATGGCTCAAAAAAAACTAGAACAAATTGGAGAAGAAATTACACAGCGTTGGCCAGGAACGATAACAACGATTGTACATCGTATTGGTCCTCTACACATTTCCGATATTGCAGTATTGATTGCTGTCTCTTCGCCACATCGTAAAGACGCCTATCGTGCAAATGAATATGCGATTGAAAGAATTAAAGAAATTGTGCCGATTTGGAAAAAAGAAATTTGGGAAGACGGTGCAGAATGGCAAGGACATCAAAGAGGAGACCACAGTCAAGCAACTAAAGGAGGGGCTTAAATGAGAGTATTATATTTTGCAGAAATAAAAGAAATATTAGAAATGAATTCAGAGGACATTGATTTAATAGAAGATATTACAGTAGAAACATTTAAAGAATTATTATTTGAACGTCACCCATCCATTCGTGATAAAAAATTTCAAGTAGCTGTAAATGAAGAATTTGTTCAACTTAATGATATTGTAAAGCAAGATGATGTTGTTGCGTTAATACCTCCAGTTAGTGGTGGTTAAATATGAAAGCAATTATTCTAGCTGGGGGACACTCTAAACGTTTTGGTAGTCCTAAAGCATTTGCTTGTATTCACGGGGAAATGTTCTATAAACGAATTATTAACACATTAACAGAAACGAATTTATTTGACGATATTATTATAAGTACAAACAAACAACTTAAGAATGAATTTGAGTATAAACATATTATGGTAGATGAAGAAACACATGCAGATAAAGGCCCGTTATCAGGAATCTACACAGTTATGAAACATTATAATAATGAAGAATTATTTTTTGTGGTCTCTGTAGATACTCCTATGATTACTAAAGAAGCAATAAGTCAACTATATCAATTTACAATTTCACAGCGTATGGAACATCAAGCCGATATTATAGCTTATTCAGATGATGATAAACCTATACCAACCATTGCTTTTTATAGTCGAGGAGTCATTTCGAATATTGAAAAAGCACTCAATTCTAATGATTATAGTTTACAGCATGTATATAAAAATGTGATAACATGTTTTCTAGATACTAAAGAGGTTCAGCCTTTAAAAAATTGGTCTAAAAATATTAATTATCAAGATGATTTGAATACTTTACTTCATCAGATTAATGATTAAAGGGGGACACATTAATGACGATCCAAATTAAAGATAAATTAGGACGTCCTATAAGAGATCTACGAATTTCTGTAACAGATCGTTGTAATTTCAGATGTGATTATTGTATGCCAAAAGAAATATTTGGTGATGATTTTGTTTTTTTACCTAAAGAGGAATTACTTACATTTGATGAAATTACAACAATTGCCAAAGTTTATGCTGAATTAGGCGTGAAAAAATTAAGAATCACTGGTGGAGAACCTTTATTACGACGTGATTTATATAAATTAATTGAAAAACTCAATCGTATTGAGGGTATTGAAGATATTGGTATGACTACTAATGGTTTACTTTTAAAAAAACATGGTCAAAAGTTGTATGAGGCAGGATTACGTAGAATTAATGTAAGTTTAGATGCAATTGATGATGAGGTATTTCAAGCAATCAATAACCGTAACATTAAAGCTTCTACCATCTTGCAACAAATTGATTATGCGGTATCTATTGGATTTCATGTAAAAGTAAATGTAGTTATACAAAAAGGAATTAATGATGAGCAAATCCTACCTATGATCGAATATTTTAAAGATAAACACATTCAAATAAGATTCATTGAATTTATGGATGTAGGTAATGATAATGGTTGGAATTTTAATAAAGTTGTTACGAAAGAAGAAATGCTATCTACTATTGAAGAAGAGTTTGATATAGAACCACTTCCACCTAGATACTTTGGTGAAGTTGCCACATATTATAGACATAAAGATAATGGTGCACAGTTTGGTCTAATCACCAGTGTTTCAGCTTCATTTTGTTCTACTTGTACAAGAGCAAGACTATCATCTGATGGAAAATTTTATGGATGTTTATTTAGTGTGATTGATGGTTTTGATATTAAATCATTATTGCGTAGTGGTGCTACACATCAAAAATTAAAAGACACGTTCATTTCATTATGGCAAGCACGTGATGATCGTTATTCAGATGAACGTACAGAACAAACAGTAAAAAATCGACAACGAAAGAAAATTAATATGAATTATATTGGTGGTTAATCTATACAGAAGTAAGTGATAATCATATATGATATCACTTACTTCTGTATTTTAATTTGATAGTAGCTTTAATTAATTTTAATAATTTCAAAGTAATTTATATTAATCACTAAACAGATATAAATTAATATTTGTAATAGATTAAATTGTACATATGTTATATAATTAAATTAAGCAATTTTATTATATTATGTATTTATACAACTTAGAATCAACTTTGGAGGCATGTACTATGAATAATAAAGTGAATCGCTTTATTGAAGCGGAAAAAGAACTTAGTCAACTAAAACATTGGTTAAAAATGACGTATAAAATTTCTATTGAGGAATTTGTCGTTTTATTTAAAGTGTATGAAGGTAAAAAAATTAGCGGAAAAGAGTTACGCGATACCTTACATTTTGAAATGTTGTGGGATACAAGTAAAATTGATGTAATCATTCGCAAAATTTACAAGAAAGAATTAATTTCTAAATTACGTTCTGAAACAGATGAACGACAAGTATTTTATTTCTTTAATGCGTCTCAACAAAAAGTATTAGATAAAATGAAAAATGAAATTGAAGCTATTAGTATTGCAAATTAATTAAATAAAAAGAGCACCTCTCATATTCTATAACGAATAATAGGGGTGCTCCTTTTTATATATTAAATGAAAGATTAATACGTATTACCATGTACTTTTCTACCATGAACAATTAAATAAAGTACCGTACATAAAGCGGCTACAATAGCCATAATGAGATAAACTTGAGTATACGTAATTGCACCTGTAAATAATCCAAGCAACGATGGACCAAAACCAATACCAATATCTAATCCAATAAAGTAAGTTGAAGTTGCAATTCCATATTTACTTGAAGGTGAGACTTTAATTGCAATGGCTTGCATTGAAGAAGAGAGATTTCCATAGCCAATACCTAAGAATATACCAGCAAGTAATAATACCCAACCATTATAGCTAAATACTAATAAAACAAATGTAATAATTAAAGCAAGAAATGCTGGATAAACCACAACGTTTTCATTTTTTGCATCAATCATTCTACCAGCAATAGGTCGAGTGATTAATGAAGCGACCGCATAGAAAATAAAGAAATAACTAGATGCTTCTAACAAATGACGTTGCTCAGCAAAAGATTTTAAGAATGTTAGGATTGATGCATAGTTCAACCCGATAATCATCATAACAATTGCTACTGGTATAGCTTCTTTAGCAATGAAATGATGAATGCTGAAACCAGAAGCTTGAGCTACTTTTCTATCAACTGCATTTTTAGTAGGATTAAAGTCAATTTTAATAAAGAGTGAAACAATTAAACTTGCAATTCCTAGTATAAGACAGATAAGAAATAGTAAATTAATTGAGAATGATTTCAATAATAAAATTCCAAAGAAAGGACCAATGGCTGATCCAAGAACAAGACTTAGTGAAAATAAGCTAATGCCCTCACTTTTACGTTCTACAGGGGTAACATGTGCAGCAATTGTACCTGTAGCTGTCGTTGCGATAGCTGTAGCAATTCCATTTAGGAGTCGTACTAACATCAAGATGGTTATCGATCCTGGGATAAAATAAAGTAACTGAGTAATGATTAGAAAAATTAAACCAGCAATTAAAATTTTTTTAGGACCAAAACGATTGACATACTTTCCTGTTCCAAAACGTCCTATCAATGATCCAATAATAAATAATCCTACAACAAGTCCAGATATACTGTCTGACACATGATAGGATGTTTTAGAATAATCAGCGATGATAACTAATAATAAGTACATACATAAATAAACAAAGAAGTTAATGATAAAATTGATTGTAAAACTTTTAGTAAAAATAGGTTGTTTAATAGTATTAGTCTGATTCATGAGGATCCCCCTTTGATAATGTATAGTGTAACTTTTTCATAATTGCTATGACGTGATCCAAGTCATCATTAGATATATTAGATTGATGGATTAAATCTTCTTGAATAGGTGTAATACAAGCATTCATGTCCTCAAATAATTGCTGTCCTTTTTCAGATAAACTTAATAGCTTTTCACGTTTGTCAGTACCTGGAGTAACCAAAAGTAAATCTTTTTCAAATAGGACTTTAATAATTTTACGCGCAGTCGGTTTTTCAATAAAACGACGTTTAGATATTTGAACTAAAGTCGTTTGATCATATGTAGCAATATCTTTAAGCACTAACCACTGACCTGTATGTAGACCAAATTGATCTAATATAGGTTGAGTACGTTTAATATAAGGACGATAAATACCAATAAAACTATTAAAAAATTCATTTGTGAGCATTTTAAATTGTCTCCCTCGAAATTAGTTAGCAAGGCTAACTAATTAATACCGAAAATTATTATACGCCGATTTCATTCGTTTTTCAACACTAAATATAAGTTATAGAGTAAAGTATAGTGAAATTTGTTAAAATACAATTAAGTTTAAATTAGTAAAGGGGATATTGATAAATGAAGTTGAAATTTGATCATATGATTCATTACGTCGATCAATTAAAAGGATTTAAATATCCAGGTGAGTTATTAAAAATTCATTCTGGAGGCAAGCATCATCAATATGGCACTTTCAATCGTTTAGCTTATATAAATGGAAATTACATCGAACTCTTAGATGTTGAAGATGTTGAAAAGTTAAAGAAAGAAGTTAAAACTGAAGAGGGTAGAGTCGCTTTTGCAACGAAAATTGTTCAAGATGATTTTAAGCAAGGATTTAAAACAATGGCATTTAGAACGGAAGATATAGAGAGAGTAAAACAATCTTTAAACGAACGTCATATTGATACGATTGGTCCTATAAATATGGACAGAGAAAATAAAAAGGGTGAAAAGATAAGATGGAAGTTACTCTACATCGCTGATCCCGACTATATGGTAAGGCCTCCTTTTTTTATTGAGTGGAATAAAAATAAAGTCGATCATATGCAAAATTTGGATTCATTTTTTCAGAAACAATTTAAAATTGATAAAATTATTATAGATAGTTCTAAACGCTCTAAAACCTTAACTAAGTGGCAAAGCTGGTTTAATATGGATATTATAGAAGAAAATGAGAACTACACTGATTTAAAATTAGAGGGGGATACTATTGTTTATCGGATTCAAGATGCGGCTCAATCTGGATACAATACCATTGTTTTTAAAGATAATGAGACTATGACTCCTTATTCAATCATTATTAAAGGAGCCAAATATCGTTTCGAACCTAATGAAGGAACTAATTAAATAGATAGGTATAAGTACTATGTGCAATAAAAGCAATATGAATAAAAACTAGTACTAAAGAAATTAAGCTTAGTATTAAAGAAAAACGATTTGTTTTTAATAGTATAAATAAAATGGTAAGTACAAGTGATAAAGCGACAAACATCACTCTCAGACTAAAAAAATTTATAGTTAATGGATGAGCCATTGTATAAATTATTGCAATAGCATTACATACAATAAATATAAGTAAAATAATATTTCTCAATTTTAAAAACCTCTTTAATAAAAAATAGTAGTGTTTTTCATTCATTAAGTATAACAAAAAGAATAGCTTTTTGAAGAAAATACAACTTCTATTATGAGTTTGTCGACACTCTCAAATCTACAATGTATAATGATAAGTAATGCAAAGATAAAGGAGTTTTATATAGCATGGAAAAGATGAATATCACAAATCAGGAACATGACGAATTTGTAAAAACTCATCCGAATGGTGATTTATTGCAACTGACAAAGTGGGCAGAGACAAAGCGCTTAACTGGATGGTATTCAAAACGTGTGGCAGTAGGTGAAAATGGTGAAATTAAAGGTGTAGGACAGTTATTATTTAAAAAGATACCGAAGTTACCATTTACATTATGCTACGTATCACGTGGATTCGTAGCCGATTATAATGATAGAGACGTACTGAGAGCACTTTTAAATGAAACAAAAAAAATTGCTAAAGAAGAAAAAGCGTACGCGATTAAGATTGATCCAGATGTTGAAGTAGAACATGGCACAGAAGCACTTAAAAATTTAAGAATGCTTGGATTTAAACATAAAGGGTTTAAAGAAGGATTATCAAAAGACTATATTCAACCTCGTATGACAATGATTACACCTATTGATAAAACCGATGATGAAATTATTCAAAACTTTGAACGTCGTAATCGTTCTAAAGTTAGATTAGCGCTTAAACGAGGTACTAAAGTTGAACACTCAAATCGTGAAGGACTTAAAACATTTGCGAAGTTAATGCAAATTACGGGTGAACGTGATGGTTTCTTAACACGTGATATTAGCTATTTTGAGAATATTTATGACTCATTACATGAAGATGGAGATGCAGAATTATTCTTAGTGAAATTAGAGCCACAACAAGTGCTTGATGAAACGAATAAAGATTTAGAAGCTCAAGAAGCAGAAAAAGCTAAATTAGAAGCGAAGTCAGAAGCACGTCCAAATGACAAAAAGACAGCTAACAAATTAAATGATATAAAAAATAAGATTTCTAAGACAACTGAATTAAAAGAAGATTTAGAAAGATTAAATCAAGAACATCCAGAAGGCGTATATTTATCAGGCGCATTACTTATGTTTGCAGGTAAAAAATCATATTACTTATATGGAGCTTCTTCAAATGATTATCGTGATTTCTTACCGAACCATCATATGCAATATGAAATGATGAAATACGCAAGAGACCATGGTGCAACAACGTATGACTTTGGTGGCACAGATAATAATCCATCAAAAGATTCTGAACACTATGGATTATGGGCTTTTAAACGTGTATGGGGCACTTATTTAAGTGAAAAAATTGGTGAGTTTGATTATGTCTTAAATCAACCGTTATATCAATTAATCGAACAAGTTAAACCAAGACTTACAAAAGCCAAAATTAAACTCTCTCGCAAATTAAAACGTAAATAATTAATTTACAGTATTGTAGATACAGTATTTAATCTGAACGATTCTATGAAGAAACGTTCAGATTTTTTTACCAATATTAATCACTTATTATAGGAGAAGTAACAAAATGATTAAAAAGATGCTTCAATTTTCATTAGGTAATAAGTTTGCTATTTTTTTAATGGTTCTTTTAGTCATTATAGGTGGCATATATTCAAGTGCTAAACTTAAATTAGAATTATTACCTGATGTTGAAAATCCAATTATTTCTGTCCAAACGACGATGTCAGGAGCTACACCTCAAACGACACAAGGTGAAATTAGCTCGAAAATTGATAAACAAGTCAGATCACTCGCTTATGTAAAAAGTGTAGAAACACAATCGATATCTAATGCTTCAATTGTGAAAGTTGAATATAACAACGAAACTGACATGGATAAAGCTGAAGAAGTACTGAAAAAAGAAATAGATAAAATCGATTTTAAGGATGGAGTAAGTGAACCAGAATTAATACGTAATTCCATCGACGCCTTTCCTATCGTAGCTTACTCATTTACAAATGAAAGTAATGACTTAAGAACTACTACAAAGGAAATTAATGAACAATTAATACCTAAACTTCAAACTGTTGACGGTGTTCAAAGTGCACAACTGAATGGACAAACTACACGTCAAGTTACTTTGAAATTTAAACAAAAAGAATTAGATAAAGTAGGGTTATCTGCGGATGATGTTGAAAATTACATTAAGACAGCGACTAGAGAAACACCACTCGGTTTATTTCAATTTGGAAATAATGAAAAATCTCTCGTTGTGGATGGTCAATTTAAATCAGTCAGTGCATTAAAAGATTTAAAGATCCCTCTTTCTATAGCAGGTCAAGGACAATCAAGCGATTCTAACGATAATAGTATTAGCAGTACTGGCCAAGAGGACAGTCAATCATCTAGTTCAAGTCAATCGCGAGCGAATAGCTCTTTAAAAGAAACAAATGGTCAAATGCCAAGCGTGCCACTTAAAGATTTAGCTAAAATCACTGTGGGCGATGAACGAGATTCTATTTCAAAAACAAATGGTAAAGATGCAGTTAACGTACAAGTAATGAAAGCACAAGATGCAAATACAGTTCAAGTGGCTAGAGCAACGCAAAAGAAAATAGACGAGTTTGTTAAGAATAACAGTGATATCAAAGCCACAAAAACAATGGACACAGCTAAACCAATTGAAGATTCATTATATACTATGATTGAAAAAGCGGCCTTAGGTACCATCGTCGCAATTATTGTTATTTTATTATTCTTAAGAAATATTAAAACAACAGCGATATCTATCGTTTCAATTCCGTTATCTATTTTGATTGCACTTATTGCACTGAAATTAAGTAATGTATCACTTAATATTTTAACTTTAGGTGCATTGACTATTGCGATTGGTCGGGTCATAGATGATTCTATTGTTGTAGTAGAAAATATCTATCGCCGATTATCAGATCCAGGTGAACAATTAAAAGGGAACAATTTAGTTATTAGTGCAACGAGAGAGGTATTTAAACCTATTTTATCTTCTACGATTGTTACAATTATAGTTTTCTTACCGCTAGCTTTTGTTTCAGGCTCAGTAGGTGAAATGTTTCGACCATTTGCGTTAGCTATCACATTTAGTTTACTGGCTTCGCTTCTTGTTTCTATTACTGTTGTACCAGCTCTTGCCTCAACGTTCTTTAAAAATGGAATAAAAATAAATGGCAATGTTAATGAAGAAAATAAATTAGGGAGAATTAGTAAGGAATATAAACGAGTACTGGGTTGGTCACTTAATCATAAATGGCTTGTTCTTATTATTAGTATTGTTATATTAATTGCGAGTATAGGAATTGGTGCAACTAAGTTAGGAACAAGTTATATTTCTACTGGAGAAGATAAGTTCTTAGCGTTAACTTATACACCTAAACCAGGAGAAACTGAAGAAGCAGTACTTAAACATGCTGAAAAAGCTCAAAAATATCTTCAAAGTAAAGATAAAGTTAAAACAGTTCAATTTTCTGTAGGTGGACCTTCTCCAGCAGATCCAACAGGAAGCACGAATAGCATGGCTATTATGGTGGAATATGATTCGAATACACCTCACTTTGAGGAAGAACCAGATAAAGTGGTTACACATCTTTCTAAAATGAAAGACCCAGGTGAATGGAAAAATCAAGACTTAGGTACAGGAGCTGGAAACAATTCAGTGGACGTAACTGTTAAAGGACCTTCTACTGATGCAATTAGAAGTACAGTAACTAAAGTTGAAAATAAAATGAAATCCATTAAAGGTGTAGCAGATGTCAATTCAGATTTATCACAGACCTATGATCAATATGAAATCAAAGTAGATCAAAATAAAGCAACAGATAAAGGTATTTCAGCTGCACAATTAGCATTGAATTTAAATGAGAACTTACCAGAAAAAACAATTACAACTGTTAAAGAAAATGGTAATAATATAGATGTAAAAGTAAAACAGAATAAACAAACAAATTGGTCTCAAAATAAACTAGAAAACATTGACTTACATGCACCAAGTGGAGAAACTGTTAAATTAAAAGATATCGCACGTCTAAACAAAACAACAACACCAAGTAAACTTGTTCAAAAAGATGGCGATTATGCTACAACAGTTTCAGGTAAGATTACCGCTTCTGATGTTGGTGGAACCTCTAGTAAAGTGATGCGTGAAATCAATACAATTGATAAACCTAATAACGTTAAGTTTAATGTTGGCGGTGCAACAGATGATATTAATACAGCAATGAGCCAACTCGCTTTTGCAATGCTTATTGCTATTGTTATTGTGTATCTTGTGTTGGTTATCACATTCAAAGGTGGTTTAGCACCATTTACAATTCTATTCTCATTACCATTTACAGCTATTGGTATAGTATTTGCATTATTGATTACCAGAGAAACCATTTCAGTACCAAGTTTAATTGGTATGTTGATGTTAATTGGTATTGTTGTTACAAATGCAATTGTATTAATTGATAGAGTGATTTCAAATGAACATCAAGGTATGTTAATGAAAGAAGCTTTAATTGAAGCGGGTGGAACTCGAATTAGACCTATTTTGATGACTGCAGTTGCAACAATCGGTGCATTATTACCATTGTTATTTGGGCAAAATAGTTCAATTCTAATTTCTAAAGGAATGGCTGCTACAGTCATAGGTGGATTAGTATCATCAACACTACTAACCTTAATCGTAGTGCCTGTTATCTATGAAATACTCTTTACTTTAAAAAACAAACTTACACGTAAATAAAGATAAATTTAGGATAAGTCAAAAAAAGCAATTGAGACGTATGCACATACGTTCAATTGCTTTTTTATTAATACATAGTAAAAGTTAAAATAATATATATTACAAAAATAATGATAGATATAATATTTAAAATCGAAACACCTTTATGATCGTTTTTAAGTGCTTTAAAAGCTGTAACTTCTACATTTCCTACAAGAAGAAGCAATACAACAAATACCCACCAATTTTCACTAGGAAATTGGATCGTAGTGATAGCTACTACAAATAATAATAATATTCCCATAATAATACGTAAAATATGTACGAACATTGATTTCATTTTAAAAATACTGATATAACTTACAATAAGATACAGTATGGGTAATAAAATTAAGTATATTTTCACTTGATGACATCCTTTCTATTACGACTAATATCATAGCATTCATGAACTTTAATGCCTAGATATATTGAAAAATTATTTCTGACGTAATTTTGAACGTATGTCTGAAATTTCTTTTTCAATTTCTTCTAATTGTTTTACTAAAGGATCAATCTGTTGATTTAGTGATTCTTTTTTCTCTAAATCATTTTGTAAACGAATATAATCGTATTTAAGCTCAGCTAATTGTGATTCTAATTCCATGTCTAGTCGAACTCCTTATTTATTAATATGATTAGTAATGATTATAGCATGAAACAAGTAACTTCTAAAAATACTGTTAATTGTGTTAGAGTAATTAGTTGTAATGGAATATTAGGGAAGAAGGGATGAATTGTGACTGAGCAATTTATAATCATTATTTTGTTAATTGCATTAGGTTACTTACTTAAACGTATTAACTTTATTAAATCTGCAGATAGTCAAGTATTGTCTACGCTTGTATTGAATGTCACATTACCTTCTTTAGTTATTGTCAATTTAAATAGTGCGAATCTTGATTTATCATTTTCTATTTTACCAATTATGATGCTCATCTATGGCATATTAGCCAAAGTAATTATGGTTGCATTATTTAGAAAATATGATAATCATGTCAAGGGTTCAGTAGGTATGATGGCAGCGTCATTAAACATTGGTTTATTTGCTTATCCACTTGTAGAAACAATTTGGCCTAAAAATGGTATGATTTATTTTGGTATGGCTGATATCGGTGGGGCAATTATTATGTTTGGAGTCACTTACTTTGTAGGTAGTTATTACAGTGAAGGAAGCGATCAATTTAATTTCAAATTTTTAGGGAAAAAGTTAATTTCTTCAATACCACTCGTTACTTATATTGTAATGTTTATACTTAATATGGCTAATATTCATTTACCAAAAGCTTCAATTGACTTTTTTACAATAATTTCTAAAGCGAACATGCCATTATCAATGATTTTACTTGGAATTATGTTGAGCTTCAGAATTGAAAAACAATTTTTACCAATTGCAGTGAAATATTTAATTGTCCATTACGGACTTGGATGTATTGCTGGTTTATTAGTCCACTTTTTCTTACCAACATCAGATGATATGATTAAAACAACGTTATTAATTACATGGTTACTTCCTGTGGGTGTGGCAATTATTCCATATTCAATTCAATTTAAATATAAAACATTACCGTTAGTGGGAATGGTTACTAATATTTCTATTGTGATAAGTATTATTATTATATATATTTATCAAGCTATCTTTGTATAAAAACTACATATACACATGAAAAAAGCAAGCGATTTTTAATCATCGCTTGCTCTTTTACTTTATAGTATGATTACCCTTTTCCACCCATAAATGCAGGATAGTTCATCATACCACCATCAACATATAATGTTGTTCCATGAACATAGCTAGCTAAATTAGAAGCTAAAAACAATGCACCGTTTGCTACATCTTTTGCATCACCGATTTCTCTAGCTGGAATCATTTCTAATGTTTCGGCACGTGTTTTTGGATCAGAGAATTTTTCTTTTGTATGCTCAGTCACAACGGCACCTGGAGAGATATTATTAATACGAATGCCATGTTGGGCATATTCCATTGACATTGTTTCCATCATTAACTTAAGACCGCCTTTACTTGCAGCATAGTTAACGTAATTTGGCCAAGGAATTGTATCATGCACGCTTGAAGTATTAATAATAATACCTTTCTTATCTTCTTTTAAAAATTGTTTTACCGCTTCACGTGAACCAATAAATGCACCTGTTAAGTTAATATCAAGGACTTTTTGCCATTCAGCCATAGACATTTCATGACTTGGAGTGGCTTTTTCAAAACCAGCATTATTAATCATGATATCAACTGTTCCAAATTCTTTAACAGCCGTTTCTACTAATCGTTTCACATCTTCTTCGACTGAAACATCGGCTTGCACCGTAATTGAGTCACCGCCAGATTTTTTGATTGTTTCTTGAAGGGCATCAAGTTCTTCCATATGATTTTCTGATCTATAATTTAAGACTACTTTCGCTTTTTCTTTACCAAAAACTTCCGCCATTGCTTTTCCTATGCCACTGCCAGAGCCAGTAATAACCACAACTTTATTTTCTAATTCAGAAAACATTGTATGACCTCCTCAATATACCTATTTTAAGTTTCCTAATATAATTGCTGCGATGATAATCAACGCAATACCTGACCAAATCCCAATCATTTGGCGTCGATCTTTTTTCTCACCTAATAAGAATATACCACCAAGAGTAGAAACTATAACTAATAATTGTGATAATGAGAAACTTGTTGCTACACCAACTTTAGGTTGAGAATAGAACATAAATAAGTTACCTATTCCCCAAACAATCCCTGGAATAATATTAAGTGCGGTAGATTTAATATTTGTTTCATGTCTCATTGAAAGTAAAAATCCACCAATAGCCATACCAACTGATTGGAAGAATAAGGCATCAGTACCATTTACGCCAAATATATTGCCGATTACTACATAACCTACATAACCTAATGTACCTACAACTAGAATTACCATTGCTTTACTAAAATTAAGATCTTTTGTAGAACGCTCATTTTTTCCTTTTAGTGATGTAAGTGCAATCCCTGTTACTAATAAAACCATTGCAATAAGTCCTAACGTAACTTGTAATCCAGTACTCCATTCACCTAAAAAGATAGCACTAAATAAAGTTGTACCTACTAATTGTAAACCAGTAGAAATAGGCATTGTTTTAGATACGCCGACAAGGTTAACAGATTGTAATTGAGTTCCTTGACCGAATGCCCACATTGCACCAGAAATTAACCCTACAATGATGACAGTAGGGTTATCAAATTGTGCATGACCTGTAAGAAGTAAGATTAGACCAATAACCAATGTACCTAACGTTGTACCTCTAATTTGATTGTATGGACCTCCTCCTACAAATACATTGATTAATACGAGACTTCCCCAAAATAATGCAGGTAATAAGGCGATTAATATGTTAATAATCTGCATTTATTACTCACTCTCCTTTTCAAAAATAAGTGCTTTCCTTTCCATAACACTTGGTGAATATTTTATATTATTTGTGATTGATATAAAACGCAATTGCTCATTTTTTTATAAAATATAAAAGACTAATATTATAAAAATGTATAGCCTAAGTATTTTAGTAAGCTGAATTTAATATAGGGGTTTTACTTTAAATTAATAAGATGAGATGGAAAGTAACACTATTGCTATACATGTTACAATATTAAACGTATGAAAATAAAAAGTAAGAATGTGAAAGGAAATTTGAATGAAATCATTAATTCTAGCGGAAAAACCCTCGGTAGCGAGAGATATTGCAGAAGCACTAAATATTAAAGAAAAACATCATGGATATATTGCAAATCAGCGCTATATAGTGACATGGGCTTTAGGTCATTTAGTAACAAATGCTCAACCAGAACATTATGACAAAACATATAAAGAATGGAAATTAGAAGATTTACCTATACTACCTAAGCAAATGCATACTGTGGTCATAGGGAAGACAAGTAAACAATTTAAAATTGTAAAATCTTTAATATTAAATAAAGATGTGAAAAACATTATTATTGCTACAGATGCTGGGCGTGAAGGAGAGCTAGTAGCACGTCTCATCTTAGATAAAGTAAAAAATAAAAAGCCAATTAAACGTTTATGGATTAGTTCGGTGACTAAAAAAGCAATACAACAAGGCTTTAAACATTTAAAAGATGGTCGTGAATATAATCACTTGTATCAAGCAGCTCTTGCACGAAGTGAAGCGGACTGGATAGTGGGTATTAATGCTACTAGAGCACTGACAACTAAATATGATGCTCAACTTTCATTAGGAAGGGTACAAACACCAACGATTCAACTGGTTTATCATCGACAACAAGAAATTAATCATTTTAAACCTCAAAAGTATTACACACTTTCTTTAAAAGTAAATGACGCTACATTTGATATTCAAACTAATAAAAGATTTACTAATAAAGAAGAAATACAAAAATTATCTGAAAAAATAGAAAGACAATCAGGTCAGATTGAAGATGTTTCAATTAAGCAAAAAAAATCTTACGCAAAACCTTTATATAATTTAACTGATTTACAACAAGCATCTTACCAACGATTTAAAATAGGACCCAAAGAAACTTTGAATATTTTACAGAGTCTTTATGAACGTCATAAATTATTAACATATCCAAGAACAGATTCTAACTACTTATCTAACGATATGACAGATACCATACAAGAACGTCTCCAAGCCTTATTAGCGACTGATTATAAATCACATGCTCGTCAGTTAATGACTAAGTCATTTACAACTAAGATGCATATTTTTAATAATCAAAAAGTGTCAGACCATCATGCGATTATTCCAACTGAAATTAGACCCAACTTTGATACATTAACTAACAGAGAAACAAAAATATATTTAATGGTTGTACAACGATTTTTAGAAACATTAATGGATCCTTATCAGTATGAAGCGACACAGGTTATTTTAAAAGTGGGAGAATATCAATTTAAACATGCTGAAAACGTCACACGTAAATTAGGATTTAAAGCACTTAGTAACAATGATTCTACTTCTAATAAGACTATCACTTTTAGCAAGAATGAAACCTATCGTGTACAACAAGTCAAAGTAAGCGAACATGAAACCACACCACCTGAATATTTCAATGAAGGTAGCTTACTTAAGGCGATGGAAAATCCACAAAATTATATTCAATTGAATGACAAAAAGTATGCTAATACCCTTCATAAGACGGGAGGAATTGGAACAGTAGCGACGCGTGCAGATATTATTGAAAAACTATTCAAGCTTAATGCAATAGAATCAAAAGATGGGAAATTAAAAGTGACATCTAAAGGAAAACAAATATTAGAGCTTTCTCCTAAAGCACTAACTTCTCCTTTAATGACTGCGGAATGGGAAGAAAAATTACTTTCTATTGAGAAAGGTAAATATAATGCTAAACAATTTATTAATGAGATGAAAGATTTTACTAAAAAAATTGTTGGGGAAATCAAACATAGTGATCAAAAATATAAACATGATAATTTAACTTCTACTGAATGTCCAAATTGCGGTAAATTTATGATAAAAGTAAAAACTAAAAACGGACAAATGCTAGTGTGTCAAGATCCTACCTGTCATACTAAAAAGAATATTCAACGTAAAACGAATGCACGTTGTCCTAACTGTAAAAAGAAAATGACATTGTTTGGAAGAGGAAAAGAAGCGGTCTACCGATGTGTATGCGGTCATACTGAAACACAAGCACAAATGGATCAACGATTGAAAAATAAAAATAATGGTAAAGTTTCTAAAAAAGATATGAAAAAATATATGAATAATCACGATGAATTGGATAATAATCCTTTTAAAGATGCATTAAAGAACTTGAAACTTTAAATAAAATCGAACTTATAATGAAATAAATCGATAAAAGTTCGTTTTTAGTATTGTTTTTTTAAGTAAGTAATATTAAACTATTAAAGTATTTTAAAAAAAGGAGTTTAAAGCTGTGAAAAAATACTTCCAATTCGACGAGTATGGTACTAACTACAAAAGAGAAATCATCGGTGGTATCACAACTTTCTTATCAATGGCTTATATATTAGCCGTGAATCCTCAAGTCTTAAGTTTAGCAGGTGTTAAAGGTATATCTGGGGATATGAAAATGGATCAAGGTGCCATTTTTGTAGCGACAGCATTAGCAGCCTTTGTAGGATCTTTATTCATGGGACTAATTGCAAGATATCCGATTGCGCTTGCCCCAGGGATGGGATTAAATGCGTTCTTTGCATTTACAGTTGTTTTAACAATGGGAATTCCTTGGCAAATCGGTTTAACAGGTGTGCTGTTTTCTGGTATATTCTTTGCGATATTAACAGCAACTGGATTGAGGGAAATAATTATTAATGCAATACCCTATGAAATGAAAATGGCAGTTTCGGCAGGTATAGGGCTATTTATTACTTTTGTAGGTTTACAAAGTGCAGGTATTATTGTAAAAAATGATTCAACGCTTGTAACATTAGGTCATCTAACTAAACCATCAGTACTTTTAGCTATATTTGGGATTGCTATAACAATCATTTTATATGCTAGAAAGGTTCCAGGTTCAATCTTTATTGGTATGATTATAACTGCAATTGTAGGGATGATTACAGGTCAAATTCATACACCATCAGGTATTGTAGGTAAAATTCCAAGTATTACACCTACATTTGGAGCAGCTTTTGAAGCATTTAAAGATCCAGGCCAATTATTTACCATCCAATTTCTTATTGTTATTTTAACGTTCTTCTTTATTGATTTCTTTGATACTGCAGGTACTTTAGTAGCAGTAGCAACCCAAGCAGGTATAATGAAAGACAATAAGTTACCAAGAGCTGGAAGAGCATTATTTGCAGACTCACTTGCTACAATTGTTGGGGCTATTTTTGGTACAACTACAACAACCTCTTATATTGAATCTACTTCTGGTGTTGCAGTAGGAGCACGTACAGGTTTTGCAAGTATCATAACTGGTTTTTGTTTCTTATTAGCATTATTCTTTAGTCCGCTAATTGAAGTCGTTACAAGTGCAGTAACAACACCAGCGTTAGTTGTAGTTGGTATTTTAATGGCGGCAAACTTTGCTGAAATTAATTGGAAAAAATTTGAAGTAGCAGTACCAGCATTTATTACAATCATTATGATGCCTTTATCATATTCAATTGCTACAGGTATTGCATGTGGGTTTATCTTCTATCCAATAACAATGTTAATTACTAAAAAACATAAAGAAGTTCATCCTATCATGTATGTATTAATGGTATTATTTATTTTATACTTCGTGTTTGTACACGGTTAAACATAAAAAGACACATTTAATTCAAAAATTAAATGTGTCTTTTTAATATTGAAATTATTAATTGTTTTTATCATCTTTGTATTGAGTATAAATAACTTTAGAATCTTTATTTGGAATGTAAGTTGGTGCGTTGAGCACAACAAATATAAAGAATACCATTAAGAAAAAGAGTACCCAATGCGTAAACATACCAATAATAGGTAGAAAAGCAACAAATGATCCAATTAATCCAATAAATGGGATCATTGCCATAGGCTTAATTGTATTTTGAGAATCTACTAATAGAATGATGCCTAAAATAAGATAGAGTAAAGCATTTAATAACAAAGGTTGCCAACCAAAGCTAAGAATAACTGTGCCTCCTAAAAAAGGAATACCATAGAACAATTCGCTAGCTATTAAGAAAATACTAATGATTGATAAAGTAAGTTTCACATTTCTTTTCATTTATATAATATTCACCTCCGATAAAGTTCATGAATTTTAAAATAATTAACATTAAAAATATATAGTTGCAATTTCAAAATTCATTACTCTCTATATCTATTATAAAGGTTTATAGAAAAAAGGGAAAAAATTTACTCAAAATGGTTGAACTACATAAAAATTTTCAGTAAAATAATTAAGTATGTGTTAGACGTAAATAAAAAAGTTAAAGAAAAACCTTGATTTATTAGTGTTTTTCTTGTAACATATTTAATGTTGGACTTGAAGAAAGCGATGAAGCGAAAGGTTACTGACACACCCGGCCGCTTTGCCATGGCGTTGTGTGAGATAGTTTTCGTGGAGAAGTCTATCACTTCAATGTAGACGAACAAGGAGGGAAAATTATGGCAAAACAAAAAATCAGAATCAGATTAAAAGCTTATGATCACCGTGTAATTGATCAATCAGCAGAAAAGATTGTTGAAACTGCTAAACGTTCTGGTGCAGATGTATCTGGACCAATTCCGTTACCAACAGAAAAATCTGTTTACACAATTATTCGTGCGGTGCACAAGTATAAAGATTCTCGTGAACAATTCGAACAACGTACACATAAACGTTTAATCGACATTGTTAACCCAACACCAAAAACAGTTGATGCTTTAATGGGCTTAAACTTACCATCTGGTGTAGACATCGAAATTAAATTATAATAGATCAATTTAGGAGGTGGACTTTCGATGACCAAAGGAATCTTAGGAAGAAAAATTGGGATGACACAAGTATTCGGAGAAAATGGTGAATTAATCCCTGTTACAGTAGTAGAAGCAAATCAAAACGTAGTATTACAAAAGAAAACTGAAGAAGTTGATGGCTACAATGCTATCCAAGTAGGTTTTGCAGACAAACAAGCATATAAAAAAGATGCTAAATCAAATAAATATGCAAATAAACCAGCTGAAGGTCACGCTAAAAAAGCTGGCGCAGCACCTAAGCGCTTCATTCGTGAATTCAGAAACGTTAATGTTGATGAATACGAAGTAGGTCAAGAAGTCACAGTAGATACTTTTGAAGCTGGAGACATTATTGATGTTACAGGAACTTCAAAAGGTAAAGGTTTCCAAGGTGCAATTAAACGTCATGGTCAAGGTCGTGGACCAATGGCTCACGGTTCTCATTTCCATAGAGCTCCAGGTTCAGTAGGTATGGCTTCAGATGCTTCAAGAGTATTTAAAGGTCAAAAAATGCCTGGACGTATGGGCGGTAACACAGTTACAGTTCAAAACTTAGAAGTTGTTCAAGTTGATACTGATAACAATGTTATTTTAGTAAAAGGTAATGTACCTGGACCTAAAAAAGGTTTTGTAGAAATTAAATCTTCAATTAAAAAAGGTAATAAATAATAAGTAGCGAAAGGAGGAAAAAGCATAATGGCTAATTATGATGTATTAAAAGTAGACGGATCAAAATCTGGTTCAGTTGAATTAAGCGATTCAGTTTTCGCAATCGAACCAAACAACAGTGTTCTTTTCGAAGCAATCAATTTACAACGTGCTTCTTTACGCCAAGGTACACATGCAGTGAAAAATCGTTCAGCTGTTCGTGGTGGTGGACGTAAACCATGGAGACAAAAAGGTACAGGACGTGCACGTCAAGGTACAATTCGTGCTCCACAATGGCGTGGTGGTGGTATCGTTTTCGGACCAACTCCAAGAAGCTATTCATACAAAATGCCTAAGAAAATGCGTCGTTTAGCATTACGTTCTGCATTATCTTTCAAAGTTCAAGAAAACAACTTTACAATCGTTGATACTTTTGGCTTTGATGCACCAAAAACAAAAGAATTCAAAAATGTTTTAACTACACTTGAACAACCTAAAAAAGTGTTAGTAGTAACAGAAAACGAAGATGTAAACGTTGAATTATCTGCACGTAATATTCCTGGCGTACAAGTAAGTACAGCTCAAGGATTAAACGTATTAGATATCACTAGCGCTGACAGTGTAATCATTACTGAATCAGCTGCGAAAAAAGTTGAGGAGGTGCTCGGATAATGGAAGCTAGAGATGTTCTTAAGCGCCCCGTAATCACTGAAAAATCTTCTGAAGCAATGGCTGAAGATAAATATACTTTTGACGTAGATACTCGTGCTAACAAAACTCAAGTTAAAATTGCAGTTGAAGAAATCTTCGACGTTAAAGTTGAAAGTGTAAATATTATCAACTACAAACCAAAGAAAAAACGTATGGGCCGTTATCAAGGCTATACAAATAAAAGAAGAAAAGCGATTGTAAAACTTAAAGAAGGTTCAATCGACTTATTCAACTAAAATAAAATAATATTACCATTAAGGAGGTAAGCGACAATGGCTCTTAAAAAATATAAGCCAATTACAAATGGTCGTCGTAATATGACTACGTTAGACTTCGCTGAAATCACGAAGACTACACCTGAAAAGTCATTATTACAACCGCTACCGAAAAAAGCGGGTCGTAACAATCAAGGTAAATTAACAGTTCGTCACCATGGTGGAGGACATAAACGTCAATATCGTGTAATTGACTTCAAACGTAATAAAGACGGAATCACTGCTAAAGTTGATTCAATTCAATATGATCCAAACCGTTCAGCTAACATTGCTTTATTAGTATATGCTGATGGTGAAAAACGTTACATTATCGCACCAAAAGGATTACAAGTAGGCCAAACAGTTGAAAGTGGTGCTGAAGCAGATATCAAAGTTGGTAATGCTTTACCATTACAAAATATTCCAGTTGGTACTGTAATTCATAATATCGAATTAAAACCTGGTAAAGGCGGACAAATTGCTCGTTCAGCAGGTGCAAGTTCACAAGTACTTGGTAAAGAAGGTAAATATGTATTAATCAGATTACGTTCTGGTGAGGTACGTATGATTTTATCTACTTGCCGTGCTACAATCGGTCAAGTTGGTAACTTACAACATGAACTTGTTAACGTTGGTAAAGCTGGTCGTTCAAGATGGAAAGGTATCCGTCCAACAGTTCGTGGTTCTGTAATGAACCCTAACGATCACCCACACGGTGGTGGTGAAGGTCGTGCTCCTATCGGTAGACCATCTCCAATGTCACCATGGGGTAAACCAACGCTTGGTAAGAAAACACGTCGCGGTAAAAAATCATCTGATAAACTTATCGTTCGTGGACGTAAGAGAAAATAATAACAACTTATTTGAGTGTGCGGCTTAACAGCTGCACGCACACAATAAGAAGGGAGGCGCCCAAATGGCTCGTAGTATTAAAAAAGGACCTTTCGTTGATGATCATTTAATGAAAAAAGTAGAAGCTCAAGACGGAAGTGAAAAGAAACAAGTAATTAAAACATGGTCACGTCGTTCTACAATTTTCCCAAATTTCATCGGTCATACTTTTGCAGTATATGATGGTCGTAAACATGTACCTGTTTATGTAACTGAAGATATGGTTGGTCACAAATTAGGTGAATTTGCTCCAACTCGTACATTTAAAGGACATGCAGCTGACGATAAGAAAACTAGTAGATAATAATATATATAAGTAGAGGAGGATATCCTAATGGAAGCAAAAGCGGTTGCTAGAACAATCAGAATCGCACCTCGTAAAGTAAGATTAGTTCTTGACTTAATTAGAGGTAAAAATGCTGGAGAAGCTATTGCTATTTTAAAATTAACTAATAAAGCTTCATCACCAGTAATTGAAAAAGTATTAATGTCCGCTTTAGCAAATGCTGAACATAACTATGACATGAATACAGATGAATTAGTTGTTAAAGAAGCATATGCAAATGAAGGACCAACTTTAAAACGTTTCCGTCCACGTGCACAAGGTCGTGCAAGTGCAATCAACAAACGTACAAGCCACATTACAATCGTCGTAAGTGACGGTAAAGAAGAAGCTAAAGAAGCTTAATAACTATTTAAGGAGGGAATACTGTGGGTCAAAAAATTAATCCTATCGGACTTCGTGTTGGAGTTATCCGTGATTGGGAAGCTAAATGGTACGCTGAAAAAGATTTCGCTTCTTTATTACACGAAGATTTAAGAATCCGTAAATTCATTGATAACGAATTAAAAGAAGCGTCAGTTTCTCACGTTGACATTGAACGTGCTGCTAACCGTATTAACATCGCAATCCACACTGGTAAACCTGGTATGGTAATTGGTAAAGGCGGTTCAGAAATTGAAAAACTTCGTAATAAATTAAATAACTTAACTGATAAAAAAGTACACATCAACGTTGTGGAAATTAAAAAAGTTGATATAGATGCTCGTTTAGTAGCAGAAAATATCGCACGTCAATTAGAAAATCGTGCTTCATTCCGTCGTGTACAAAAACAAGCTATAACTAGAGCTATGAAACTTGGTGCAAAAGGTATCAAAACTCAAGTATCAGGTCGTTTAGGCGGAGCTGACATCGCTCGTGCTGAACAATATTCAGAAGGAACTGTTCCACTTCATACTTTACGTGCTGACATTGATTATGCACATGCTGAAGCAGACACTACTTATGGTAAATTAGGTGTTAAAGTATGGATTTATCGTGGTGAAGTTCTTCCTACTAAGAATACTAGTGAAGGAGGAAAATAATAATGTTACTACCAAAACGTGTTAAATATCGTCGTCAACATCGTCCAAAAACAACTGGTCGTTCTAAAGGCGGTAACTTTGTAACATTTGGTGAGTATGGTTTACAAGCTACAACAACTTCTTGGATCACATCTCGTCAAATCGAATCTGCTCGTATCGCTATGACACGTTACATGAAACGTGGCGGGAAAGTTTGGATTAAAATCTTCCCACATACGCCTTACACTAAAAAACCTTTAGAAGTACGTATGGGTGCTGGTAAAGGTGCTGTTGAAGGCTGGATCGCAGTTGTAAAACCAGGTCGTATTTTATTCGAAATCGCTGGTGTATCTGAAGATGTAGCTCGTGAAGCATTACGTTTAGCAAGTCACAAACTTCCAGTGAAAACTAAGTTTGTAAAACGTGAAGAATTGGGTGGTGAAACAAATGAAAGCTAAGGAAATTAGAGACTTAACCACTTCAGAAATCGAAGAACAAATCAAATCTTCAAAAGAAGAGCTTTTTAACCTACGCTTTCAGTTAGCTACAGGTCAATTAGAAGAAACTGCACGTATTCGTACAGTTAGAAAAACAATTGCACGTCTAAAAACTGTTGCTCGTGAAAGAGAAATTGAACAAAGTAAAGCTAATCAATAAAGTATAAGAAAGAGGAGGTTACAAAAGTGAGTGAAAGAAACGATCGTAAAGTTTATGTAGGTAAAGTTGTTTCTGATAAAATGGACAAAACAATTACTGTACTTGTTGAAACTTACAAAACACACAAATTATACGGTAAACGAGTAAAATACTCTAAAAAATATAAAACTCATGATGAAAACAATTCAGCTAAATTAGGAGATATTGTTAGAATTCAAGAAACTCGTCCTTTATCAGCATCGAAACGTTTCCGTTTAGTAGAAATTGTTGAAGAATCAGTAATTATTTAATACAAGATTAGAGATAAGGGAGGTTTAACTAATGATCCAACAAGAAACGCGTTTAAAAGTAGCAGACAACTCTGGTGCTCGTGAAGTACTTACAATCAAAGTATTAGGTGGATCTGGTCGCAAAACAGCGAACATTGGCGATATCATCGTATGTACTGTTAAAAATGCAACACCAGGTGGCGTTGTTAAAAAAGGCGACGTTGTGAAAGCTGTTGTTGTTAGAACTAAATCAGGCGTACGTCGTAACGATGGTTCTTATATCAAATTTGATGAAAATGCATGTGTCATTATTCGTGATGACAAAGGCCCACGTGGTACTCGTATCTTTGGTCCTGTTGCTCGTGAATTACGTGAAGGTAACTTCATGAAAATCGTATCATTAGCACCAGAAGTACTATAATTTATTAAAACCATAATATTTAAGGAGGTGCCCACATGCATATCAAAAAAGGTGACAACGTTAAAGTTATCGCAGGTAAAGATAAAGGTAAAGAAGGTAAAGTAATCGCTACTGAACCTAAAAAAGACCGCGTCGTTGTGGAAGGTGTTAACGTTATTAAAAAACACCAAAAACCAACTCAATTAAATCCTGAAGGTGGAATCTTAGAAACAGAGGCAGCAATCCATGTTTCTAACGTACAATTATTAGATCCTAAAACAAATGAACCTACTCGTGTTGGTTACAAATTTGTAGATGGTAAAAAAGTTCGTATCGCTAAAAAATCTGGCGAAGAAATCAAATCTAATAATTAATAACTAGTTGAAAGGAGGATCCACTTTGAACCGTTTAAAAGAAAGATACAATACTGAAGTTACTCAAAACTTAGTTAAAAAATTCAACTATAGTTCAGTAATGGAAGTACCAAAAATCGAAAAAATCGTTGTAAATATGGGTGTTGGTGATGCAGTTCAAAACTCTAAAGTGTTAGATAATGCTGTTGAAGAGTTAGAATTAATCACTGGACAAAAACCATTAATCACTAAAGCTAAAAAATCAGTTGCAACATTCCGTTTACGTGAAGGTATGCCAATCGGTGCAAAAGTAACACTTCGCGGAGAAAGAATGTATGAATTCTTAGATAAATTAATCGCAGTTTCATTACCTCGTGTACGTGACTTCCAAGGTGTTTCTAAAACAGCTTTCGATGGTCGTGGTAACTACACTTTAGGAATTAAAGAACAATTAATTTTCCCAGAAATCGATTATGATAAAGTAAGTAAAGTAAGAGGAATGGATATTGTTATCGTAACAACTGCTAACACTGACGAGGAAGCTCGTGAATTGTTAACAAACTTCGGTATGCCATTTCGTAAATAATCTCTAAAAGGAGGCTAATTAAGTGGCTAAAACTTCTATGGTTGCTAAGCAACAGAAAAAACAAAAATATGCAGTACGTGAATATACTCGTTGTGAACGCTGTGGTCGTCCACATTCTGTATATCGTAAATTTAAATTATGCCGTATTTGTTTCCGTGAATTAGCTTATAAAGGCCAAATTCCTGGCGTACGTAAAGCTAGCTGGTAAGATCAAAGAGTTTGAAAGGAGGCAACAATAAATGACTATGACAGATCCAATCGCAGATATGCTTACTCGTGTAAGAAACGCAAACATGGTGCGTCACGAGAAATTAGAATTACCTGCATCAAATATTAAAAAACAAATTGCTGAAATCTTAAAAAATGAAGGTTTCATTAAAAACGTAGAATACGTTGAAGATGATAAACAAGGTGTTATTCGTTTATTCTTAAAATATGGTCAAAACAATGAACGTGTTATCACAGGATTAAAACGTATCTCAAAACCAGGTTTACGTGTATATGCTAAAGCGAACGAAGTGCCTAAAGTATTAAATGGTTTAGGTATCGCATTAGTTTCAACTTCTGAAGGTGTCATCACTGATAAAGAAGCTAGAAAACGTAACGTTGGTGGAGAAATCATCGCATACGTTTGGTAATAATAAATAAGGAGGTGCCATAACATGAGTCGTGTTGGTAAGAAAATTATTGACATCCCTAGTGACGTTACAGTAACTTTTGACGGACAAACTGCTACTGTAAAAGGTCCTAAAGGTGAATTAACTAGAACTTTTGATGAAAGAATGACTTTTAAACAAGATGAAAACACTCTAGAAGTTGTAAGACCTACTGATTCTAAAGAAGATAGAACAGTTCACGGTACAACTCGTGCGTTATTAAATAATATGGTACAAGGTGTTTCTCAAGGTTTTGTAAAAACTCTTGAACTTGTTGGTGTAGGTTACCGTGCTCAAATGCAAGGTAATGACTTAGTATTAAACGTTGGTTACTCTCATCCTGTTGAAATTAAAGCTGAAGATGGCATTACTTTCGCAGTAGAGAAAAATACAACTGTTACAGTATCTGGTGTATCTAAAGAACAAGTTGGAGCTATCGCTTCTAATATTCGTTCAGTAAGACCTCCAGAACCTTATAAAGGAAAAGGTATTCGTTACCAAGGTGAATATGTTCGCCGTAAAGAAGGTAAAACTGGTAAATAATAGATAACTCTCTAAAGAAAGGAGTAATACAATGATCAGTAAAATTGATAAAAACAAAGTGCGTTTGAAAAGACATGCTCGTGTGCGTACTAAATTATCAGGTACAGCTGAAAAACCACGTTTAAATGTATATCGTTCAAACAAACACATTTACGCACAAATTATTGATGATGCTAAAGGTGAAACTTTAGTACAAGCTTCATCTCAAGATAAAGATATCGCTAGTGATTCTACTTCTAAAGTTGATTTATCAACTAAAGTTGGTGAAGTAATCGCTAAAAAAGCTTCAGATAAAGGTATCAAAGAAATCGTATTTGATCGTGGCGGTTATTTATATCATGGTCGCGTTAAAGCGTTAGCTGAAGCTGCGAGAGAAAACGGATTAGAATTTTAATTTAAAGGAGGGACAAATACATGGCTCGTAGAGAAGAAGAAACGAAAGAATTTGAAGAACGCGTTGTTACAATTAATCGTGTTGCTAAAGTTGTTAAAGGTGGACGTCGTTTCCGTTTCACTGCATTAGTAGTAGTAGGAGATAAAAATGGTCGTGTAGGTTTCGGTACTGGTAAAGCTCAAGAGGTACCAGAAGCTATTAAAAAAGCTGTAGAAGCAGCTAAAAAAGATTTAGTAGTAGTTCCACGTGTAGAAGGAACAACTCCTCACACTATCACTGGCCGTTATGGTTCTGGTAGCGTATTTATGAAACCAGCTGCACCTGGTACAGGAGTTATCGCTGGTGGTCCAGTACGTGCCGTATTAGAATTAGCAGGTATCACTGATATCTTAAGTAAATCATTAGGTTCAAATACACCTATCAACATGGTACGTGCGACATTAAATGGTTTACAAAACCTTAAAAACGCTGAAGATGTTGCGAAATTACGTGGCAAATCAGTAGAAGAATTATATAATTAAGGAGGGAAAATAAATAATGGCTAAATTACAAATTACCCTCACTCGTAGTGTTATTGGTCGTCCTGAAACACAACGTAAAACTGTTGAAGCGTTAGGTCTTAAAAAGACTAATAGTTCAGTAGTTGTTGAAGATAACCCTGCAATTCGTGGGCAAATCAACAAAGTTAAACACTTATTAACAGTTGAAGAAAAATAATTAAGGAGGTGCCTAAATAATGAAATTACATGAGTTAAAATCAGCTGAAGGTTCACGTCGTGTACGTAACCGTGTAGGTCGTGGTGCTGGTTCAGGTAATGGTAAAACTAGTGCTCGCGGTCAAAAAGGTCAAAAAGCACGTTCAGGTGGTAGCGTAAGACCAGGATTTGAAGGTGGACAATTACCTTTATTCCGTCGTTTACCAAAACGAGGTTTCACTAACATTAATCGTAAAGAATATGCTATTGTTAATTTAGACCAACTTAATCAATTTGAAGATGGTACTGAAGTAACTCCAGCTTTATTAGTTGAAACTGGTGTGGTTAAGAATGAAAAATCTGGTATTAAAGTACTAGGCAACGGTTCACTTGATAAAAAATTGACAGTGAAAGCTCACAAATTCTCAGCTTCAGCGGTTGAAGCTATCGATGCTAAAGGTGGAGCACACGAGGTGATCTAATGTTTCAAACGTTTATGAGCTTCTTTAAAACTAAAGAAGTTCGAAACAAGATTTTCTTCACATTAGCAATGTTAGTAATATTCAAAATAGGAACTTATATTCCGGCTCCTGGAGTTAATCCTGAGCCTTTTGAACAGCAAGGTTCTGATCAAGGTGTCGCTGCTCTTCTTAATACGTTTGGTGGCGGAGCCTTAAAGAACTTTTCTATCTTTGCTATGGGTATAATGCCGTACATCACTGCTTCTATCGTAATGCAATTATTACAAATGGACATTGTCCCTAAATTTACTGAATGGGCTAAACAAGGTGAAGTAGGTAAAAGAAAACTTAGCAATGTAACACGTTATTTCGCTATTATATTGGCATTTATACAATCAATTGGTATGGCATTTCAATTTAATAACTATTTAGGCGGTAAATTGATTATTCATCAATCTGTCATGAGTTATTTATTGATTGCTGTAGTTTTAACAACTGGAACTGCATTTTTAATTTGGCTTGGTGATCAAATTACACAATTTGGTGTAGGTAATGGTATTTCAATCATTATCTTTGCAGGTATTTTATCGACGTTGCCATCATCAATTATCCAATTTGTGCAACAAGCATTTGTTGGTAATGACGATACAACGTTAGCATGGTTAAAAGTTATTGGTTTAATTGTTGGATTAATTTTATTAACAATTGGAGCGATTTATGTATTGGAAGCGAAACGTAAAATTCCAATTCAATATGCTAAAAAACAATCTGCACAACGTTTAGGATCACAAGCAACATATCTACCTTTAAAAGTAAACTCTGCAGGGGTTATTCCAGTCATCTTTGCGATGGCATTCTTCTTATTGCCAAGAACATTAACATTGTTCTTCCCTAAAGCTGATTGGGCGCAAAATATTGCAGAATATGCTAACCCTTCAAACACTTATGGTATGATTGTTTATGTCATATTAATTATTGCATTTGCATATTTTTATGCTTTTGTTCAAGTTAATCCTGAAAAAATGGCTGATAACTTGAAAAAACAAGGTAGTTATGTACCAGGAATTAGACCTGGAGAACAAACAAAAAAATATATTACTAAAGTACTTTATCGCTTAACTTTTGTAGGCTCTATTTTCTTAGCAGTTATTGCTATTCTTCCAATTATAGCGACAAAATTTATGAATTTACCTCAATCAATTCAAATTGGTGGTACAAGTTTATTAATCGTTATTGGTGTAGCAATTGAAACTATGAAATCACTTGAAGCACAAGTGAGTCAAAAAGAATATAAAGGCTTTGGTGGTAGATAATTTGTAGGAGGGCAATTTATGAATATCATTTTAATGGGTTTACCTGGAGCTGGTAAAGGTACTCAAGCGAGTGAAATTGTTAAGAAATTCCCAATACCACATATATCTACTGGTGACATGTTCAGAAAAGCGATTAAAGATGAAACTGATTTAGGTAAAGAAGCTAAATCATACATGGATCGTGGAGAATTAGTCCCTGATGAAGTTACTGTAGGTATCGTTAAAGAAAGAATTTCTGAAGACGATGCAAAAAAAGGTTTCTTATTAGATGGATTCCCTAGAACGATTGAGCAAGCTGAAGCATTAAACAACATTATGTCTGAGCTTGACAGAAATATTGATGCTGTTATCAATATTGAAGTTCCTGAGGAAGAGCTAATGAATCGTCTTACAGGTCGTCGTATCTGTGAGAAATGTGGTACAACTTATCATCTTGTATTTAATCCTCCAAAGGTTGATGGTGTTTGTGATATCGATGGTGGAAAACTTTATCAACGTAAAGATGATAATCCAGAAACAGTATCTAATCGTTTAAGCGTTAATGTTAAACAATCTAAGCCAATTTTAGAGTATTACGATGAAAAAGGCGTATTGAAAAACATTGATGGTGCGAAAGATATTGACGAAGTAACCAAAGATGTCATTGATATCTTAGATCAATTAAAATAGATCAACTAATGTGCGATCTAGATTTATGTGAACTTTGATTAGGTTTCTCTGGCAAGAATTTATTTTTTGAGTGTCGTATGACGATCATAATTCCCGCATTTTGTTAAACTTATAATAACTATTCACTATATTAGATTCGTATCGTTGAAGTTGTCTATTGACGATTACCTTACTATTGTAAAAAGGGGGAAGTTAATCAATGGCGAAACAAGATGTAATAGAATTAGAAGGTACAGTACTTGATACTTTACCAAATGCTATGTTTAAAGTAGAATTAGAAAATGGTCATGAAATTTTAGCACATGTAAGTGGTAAAATTAGAATGAATTATATTCGTATTCTACCTGGCGACAAAGTAACAGTAGAAATGTCTCCGTATGATTTATCACGCGGCAGAATTACGTATCGTTATAAATAATCGTCACTCCATAATATAGGGAGGTATAAAAATGAAAGTAAGACCATCAGTAAAACCTATTTGCGAAAAATGTAAAGTCATTAAACGTAAAGGTAAAGTTATGGTAATTTGTGACAATCCTAAGCACAAACAAAGACAAGGTTAATAAAAGAGAGGTGTAAAAATATATGGCACGTATTGCAGGAGTAGATATTCCACGTGAAAAACGCGTAGTTATTTCATTAACTTACGTATATGGTATCGGTACTTCAACAGCTAAAAAAATTGTTGAAGAAGCTAACGTATCAGCTGATACACGTGTAAAAGATTTAACAGATGACGAATTAGGTCGTATCCGTGAAGTAGTTGACGGTTATAAAGTAGAAGGTGACTTACGCCGTGAACAAAACTTAAACATTAAACGTTTAATGGAAATTTCATCATACCGTGGTATTCGCCACCGTCGTGGTTTACCAGTTCGTGGTCAAAAAACTAAAAACAATGCTCGTACTCGTAAAGGCCCAGTTAAAACTGTAGCTAATAAGAAAAAATAATAGGTAAAGGAGGCAAAATATAAATGGCACGTAAACAAGTATCTCGTAAACGTAGAGTTAAAAAGAATATTGAAAATGGTGTAGCACACATCCGTTCAACATTCAACAATACAATCGTAACTATCACTGATGAATTTGGTAATGCTTTATCTTGGTCATCAGCTGGTGCATTAGGTTTCAAAGGATCAAAAAAATCAACACCATTCGCTGCTCAAATGGCATCTGAAACTGCTTCAAAATCAGCAATGGAACATGGTTTGAAAACTGTTGAAGTAACAGTAAAAGGACCTGGACCAGGTCGTGAATCAGCTATTCGTGCATTACAATCAGCTGGTTTAGAAGTAACAGCAATCAGAGACGTTACTCCAGTACCTCACAACGGTTGTCGTCCACCAAAACGTCGTCGCGTATAATTTTTATTGATTGTTATTGTTACAAATCACTGAGCGAAACAATTTTAAAATTAATTCGACGTTATTAAGGAGGATTTTGTAAATGATAGAAATTGAAAAACCTAGAATTGAGACAATTGAAATTAGTGAAGATGCTAAATTCGGTAAGTTCGTTGTTGAACCACTTGAACGTGGCTACGGTACTACACTAGGAAACTCCTTACGTCGTATCCTACTATCTTCATTACCAGGTGCAGCCGTTAAGTACATCGAAATTGAAGGTGTTTTACACGAATTTTCAGCTATAGACAATGTTGTTGAAGATGTTTCTACAATTATTATGAACATCAAAAAATTAGCATTAAAAATCTATTCTGAAGAAGATAAAACATTAGAAATTGATGTGAGAGATGAAGGCGAAGTAACAGCAAGTGATATTACTCACGATAGTGATGTTGAAGTTCTAAACCCAGAACTTAAAATTGCAACAGTGTCTAAAGGTGGACATTTAAAAATTCGTCTTGTTGCTAATAAGGGTAGAGGTTACGCATTAGCAGAACAAAATAATACTAGTGATTTACCAATTGGTGTAATTCCTGTAGATTCACTATATTCACCTGTTGAACGTGTAAACTATACAGTTGAAAATACACGTGTAGGTCAAAGTAGTGATTTTGATAAATTAACTTTAGATGTTTGGACTAATGGTTCAATTACTCCACAAGAGTCTGTTTCATTAGCTGCTAAAATTATGACTGAACATTTAAATATTTTCGTTGGTCTTACAGATGAAGCGCAAAATGCTGAAATCATGATTGAAAAAGAAGAAGATCAAAAAGAAAAAGTACTTGAAATGTCTATCGAAGAATTAGACTTATCAGTACGTTCATACAACTGTTTAAAACGTGCAGGCATCAATTCTGTTCAAGAATTAGCTGACAAATCTGAAGCTGATATGATGAAAGTGCGTAATTTAGGTCGTAAATCTCTTGAAGAAGTTAAATATAAATTAGAAGATTTAGGATTAGGTTTAAGAAAAGAAGATTAATAAGTTAAAGGAGGTTAACTCATGGGTTACAGAAAATTAGGTCGTACTTCTGATCAACGTAAAGCTATGTTACGTGACTTAGCTACATCACTTATCGTAAGTGAGCGTATTGAAACTACAGAAGCTCGTGCAAAAGAAGTTCGTAGTGTTGTTGAGAAATTAATCACTTTAGGTAAAAAAGGTGACTTAGCATCTCGTCGTAATGCTGCTAAAACATTACGTAATGTTGAAATCTTAAATGAAGATGAAACTACACAAACTGCACTTCAAAAATTATTTGGTGAAATTGCTGAACGTTATGCAGAACGTCAAGGTGGATACACTCGTATTCTTAAAGTAGGTCCTCGTCGTGGTGACGGTGCTGAATCAGTTATCATCGAATTAGTAGATTAATTTTATATATAAATACACTAACTGCTTGTATTTAAAGCAAATGAGTGCAACGATAATGTTTGCCACATACAAATATTGTCTAGCTCAGAGTACCCCATCAACTAAATACTAATATAAAGCGTGAACTCAACTAAAATGTGATGGGGTGCGCGCTTTTTTAATTTTAATGAATCTATACTGATTAAAAAGAGTCGTGCTTTTGAGGCATGACTCTTTTTATATATGAAAGACGTTTACTCATGTACATCTAGTTTTTATTCATGTAAACTAATGTAGTAACTATTAATAAAGGAGGAAGGCTGTGAAAACTGATAATAACAATATCATCGAACTTAAACATGTACATTTTCAATATCAAAACGATGCGGCCTTCACTTTAGAAGATGTGTCATTTAATATACCAAAACATCAATGGACATCCATTGTAGGACATAATGGTTCGGGGAAATCTACAATTGCAAAACTTATAGTTGGAATAGAACAAGCAACTGAAGGAGAAATTTTTTATAACAATCATTTAGTTACGCCTGATTATTTAAGAGAGGTTAGACGCCATATTGGTATTGTCTTTCAAAATCCAGAAAATCAATTTGTAGGTTCAATTGTGGAATATGATGTAGCTTTTGGACTCGAGAATCACGCAGTATCTCATGACAAAATGAAAGCAATCGTCATTCAATCTTTAGATAATGTAGATATGAAAGAATATATGGAATATGAACCACATTCTTTATCGGGAGGCCAAAAGCAACGCGTGGCTATTGCAGGAGTCTTAGCACTAAGTCCAGATGTCATCATTCTTGATGAAGCAACCTCTATGTTAGATCCCCAAGGTAAACAGTCTTTACTTTCATTAATTAAACAAGTTAAACAAGAGAAAAATTTAACGATTATTTCTATTACTCATGATTTAAGTGAAGCGTTAGAAAGCGATCATGTCGTCATTATGAATAAAGGCAAAGTTTACAAAGAAGGTAAGCCAAACTTTATTTTTTTAAATACACAGTATTTAGTAGAGATTGGCTTAGATTTACCATTTGCAATGAAAATGAATCAAAAGCTAGGCTTTAAAGATGAATTCACTACATATGAAGGGCTGGTTGATAAATTATGACCATTCAATTTAATCATGTTTCATATATTTATCAAAAAGGCACTCCTTATGAATATCAAGCCTTAAATGATATCAATCTCAAAATTGAGCAAGGTAAATACTATGCGATTGTTGGTCAAACAGGAAGTGGTAAATCCACACTCATCCAACATTTTAATGGGCTATTAAAACCAACAAAAGGTAGTATTACGTTTGATAATAAGGAGATTACTCATAAAACAAAAGACAAGCATCTACGAGAATTAAGACAACAAGTAGGTTTGGTTTTTCAATTTCCTGAATCACAATTGTTTGAAGATAGTGTGGAAAGAGAAGTAGCATTTGGTCCTAAAAATTTTAAGATGAATGTGGAACAAGTTAAGTCTTATGCGTATCAGTTACTCTTAGATTTAGGTTTTGATCATCATATTATGGAACAATCGCCATTTGAAATGTCAGGTGGTCAGATGCGTAAAATTGCATTAGTTTCTATCCTTGCAATGAAACCGAATATAATTATTCTTGATGAGCCTACTGCTGGACTTGACCCAAAAAGTCGTCAGCAAGTGATGGAATTAATAAAATCAATTCAAGTCAATCATCATAAAACAGTCATATTAGTGTCACACGATATGAATGATGTGGCGCGATATGCAGAAGAAATCATTGTAATGAGACAAGGGAAAGTAATAGAACAGTGCTCTCCTAAATCATTATTCAGACAACACGAAAAACTGAAAGATTGGCATATTGCATTGCCTGATGTAGTACAACTGCAATATGATGTTGAAGATAAATATCAAACCATGTTTAATGATATTGCCTTAAATGAAGATGAGTTTGTAACATTGTATCAGGAGTGGCAAGAACATGAAAAATAAACTTATTATAGGACGTTATTTACCTAATAACTCTGTGATACATCGTCTTGATCCTAGAGCAAAGTTGATTTTTGTATTTGTATTTATTATTTTTATCTTTTTTGCTCATTCTTTTGCTACATTCGCTTGGGTAATATTATTAATTCTATGTTTTATGAAAATGGCTAAAATTCAATTTTGGTTTTTAATTAAAGGATTAACACCGATATTTTTCTTCTTAATCTTTACGTTTTTAATGCACATTTTCTTTACTCACGGCGGGACTACGCTATTAGAAATAGGTTTTATTAAAATTGATAGTACAGGGGTATTAGAAGGTATTTTTATTTCTTTAAGATTAATAACGATTGTTATGGTTGCAACAATTATGACATTATCAACAAGTCCAATTGACTTGACTGATGCTTTTGAAAAGTTAATGGCCCCATTGAAACTATTTAAAATTCCTGTGCATCAATTAAGTATGATTATGTCAATTGCTTTAAGGTTTATTCCAACATTGATGGATGAATTAGATAAAATTATTCTTGCTCAAAAATCAAGAGGTTCTGAAATCAGTTCGGGGAGTTTAATGACAAGAATTAAAGCTTTCATCCCATTAATGATACCGCTATTTATTTCTGCCTTTCAAAGAGCTGATGAATTAGCCATTGCAATGGAAGTTAGAGGATATGATGCTAATGTACAACGTACAAGTTATCGTAAGTTGTCATGGCATAAGAGAGATACTTTGAGTCTATTCAGTCTGATACCTATTGGAATGATATTATTTATATTAAAATATATGGGAGTGTAAGACATTGCGCATACTAGTAAATATTGCGTATCAAGGACATGGATTTCTTGGTTTTCAAATTCAACAACAAGGTAGAACTGTTCAACAACAATTTGAAAAAATTTTAAAACGTATGCATCGCCGACATGTGCGTATACATCCATCAAGTCGCACAGATCGTGGTGTGCATGCTTATGAACAGTATTTTCATTTTGACACAGAATTGAATATTGAGCCTAAACAATGGAAATATGCGATGAATAGTGCGTTACCTGAGGATATTTACGTGAATAGTGTAAAACAAGTAGATGACACGTTTCATTGTCGTTATGATTGTGTAGGTAAGAGATATCGCTATAAAGTGTATCAAGCGGAACATCGCAATCCATTTGAAAGTGGTCTTAAGACATTTATAAAAGATGACTTAGATTTAGATAAGATGAATGAAGCGGCTAAACACTTTATTGGAACTCATGATTTTACTGGATTTTGTTCACAAAAGACTGAAGTTGAAAGTAAAGAACGTACACTATACCAAAGTGAAGTTGTCAAAACGGACGAAGGTTTTGACTATATCGTCACAGGTTCTGGTTTCTTATATAATATGGTGCGCGTACTTGTAGCTTTTTTAATAGAAGTAGGTAAAGGGAAGCGACAACCTAACGAAGTTCCTGAACTGCTTAAAGCTAAAAATAGAGATAATGTCCCTTTTACAGCACCCGCTGAAGGATTATATCTTGAAAAGATATATTTAGATCCAGAAGCACTTAAAAATGACTTTGGTGAGGATGTAAAAATACATTACAAAAAATCATTACAAAATGACTAATATGCATTGACAAATGGGCTTATAAAATATAAGATAGTTAACGGTATTGTTTTATATCATCCCACGATAAGCCCCGGAAACTTATTGTGTTACAAGATATATAAGCAGATTAGACAGGAATAAAATAAATGAACATTACGCTTTGAAATCGTAACAGAATGACCTAGATTGCAGGCCTCGTTCGTAGGTTCGACTGCGATGAGTACCTGTAATCTAAGACGAAGCATTTATTTTTAGGAGGATAATTATTATGCGTCAAACATTTATGGCAAATGAATCAAACATTGAGCGCAAATGGTATGTTATCGATGCTGAAGGCCAAACATTAGGTCGTTTATCATCAGAAGTAGCATCTATCTTACGCGGTAAAAATAAAGTAACTTATACACCACACGTTGATACTGGTGACTATGTAATCATCATCAACGCTGAAAAAATCGAATTAACTGGTAAAAAAGAACAAGATAAAGTTTACTACCGTCACTCAAATCACCCAGGTGGTATTAAATCAGTGACTGCTGGTGAATTAAAACGTAACAACCCTGCTCGTTTACTTGAAACTTCTATCAAAGGAATGTTACCAAGTTCACGTTTAGGTGAAAAACAAGGTAAAAAATTATTTGTATACAGTGGCGCTGAACACCCACACGCTGCACAACAACCAGAAAACTACGAATTACGTGGTTAATTAGAAGGAGGAAATTACATTGGCACAAGTTGAATATAGAGGCACAGGCCGTCGTAAAAACTCAGTAGCACGTGTACGTTTAGTACCAGGTGAAGGTAATATCACTGTTAACGATCGTGACGTACGCGAATACTTACCATTCGAATCATTAATCTTAGACTTAAACCAACCATTCGATGTTACAGAAACTAAAGGTAACTATGATGTATTAGTTAACGTATACGGTGGTGGTTTCACTGGACAAGCTCAAGCTATCCGTCATGGTATCGCTCGTGCATTATTAGAAGCTGATCCAGAATACAGAGGTTCTTTAAAACGCGCAGGTTTATTAACTCGTGACCCACGTATGAAAGAACGTAAAAAACCAGGTCTTAAAAAAGCACGTCGTTCTCCACAATTCTCAAAACGTTAATATCATTTCAAATATATCATAGTTTTGGGCGATTATATGGTGGAAATTGGTGTAATAATCAATTAATCATCTATATATTAAGAAAAGCATCAGCATATTTGCTGGTGCTTTTTTTGAGCATTAATTGAAGAGTATATTTTTGAGTGGGCTGAATATTTACAATAGTAATTTGAAACATCTAACTCGTGTAACTAAATAGATAAAAGTTCAGCTTGGTTAAAGATATCTGTATTTAAAATATCGCATTTTGAAATATTTGGTTTTAAAGAGATTTCTTTCAAAGTAAGGTTAATTTATTATTTTACTTTAATGCCATATTTACACAAACTTTTAGTAATTAAAGCTAATAGTTCTAAACGATTCATTCATGTTTTTAAGTTTAATAATGTTAATATATTAAATTTTCCATCATGATTTTTAATTAGATATTTAAATAAATTTTTAGAAGTCAGTAATAGATAAAACAATATTTTGTTATTAACATCAATACATTTGTTTCCCTCATATAGCTTTTATTGGTTGTGTATATCCGTTAAAATAAAAGTTAGTACTTTTAATTAAGAGATTGAGACATAGTCAGGATAATTTTTGGGCATAGAAGTTATTAATTTCAGTTTGAAATATAAATAGTATTCATCTAGAAAGTAAATATATGGATATTTTTTGATTATATCAGTTTACTGTATAAATTTGTAGAAAAGTGCACATCCAATGATTTGGTTGATAGTAATAAAATACTTAAAAAGAAAGAAAGGTAGGTTAGTTACTTTGAATGATATTATAGTAAAGGCAAATCAAATTGCTAATATATATGAAAGACTCATTTTGGAGAAATTAAAAAGTCAGTCAGAGGAAATTTATAAAGTAATACAGATGAATTTAGAGAATTTATGTATAGAAAATAATATAACAACCTCTAATTCTGTATATAAAGAAATATTTCCCTTTTCTATAATTTATAGAGTAAAAAGAGGAGAGTCGCTAAAAGAAAAGGTCATTAGAAAATCATTGTTTGAAGATATATATAGTGAAAACGAAGATGAAATAAAAAATAATATCTATTATAATATTGATGATCTTATAGGCTTTACAATATTAGTGGATACAAGTAAAAAATTAGATAATTTCTTAAATTTTATTGAAAAAAAAATTGATGAAATAGAATGTCTAGATACCAAGGTTTCGAAATTAGGAGAGTTGTCTTACTATAATATAAAAGCGAGATATCAAACTGAATTATATGCTCAAGAAATTCTTATTCCTATTGAAATACAAATAAAAAGTACAATCACATCAGCTTTTACTAATATACAACACAAATTGATTTATAAAAATCAAGATGTATCCATATTGAAGAACAATAATGATTTAATGTTGAAATCAGTAACTTCATCGGTCATTGCTATTGAGAAAGTAATAGATTCAGTGGAAGAATCTTTCGTTAAATCTGATTCTGAAGTTGAAATATATCATAGGCAAAAAAAGGTACAAAATTTAATTCATGAGAGGTCTAATAATGAACAAATATTTGATGTGTTTATATCTGATGTAGATAATATTGTAAAGAGAGCATTAGAAGGGGAAATTTTATTAAGTAATTATAGTTCTAATATTGAAAAAATTACAGATGAATTTTGGGAAGCATTTTCTGAAAAAAACCGAAAAGATACTATTGAAATAAGTACGAAAAACTTTGTATTGAAAATATTAAATTCTATAACAACAATAAATCAAGAATTAGTAAAAAAAATTGTTTGCTATGACTATTATTTAAAAATGAAGGAAATGAAGATAAATATAAAATATGAAGAAGACGGAGAAAATATTAAAACAATTGAGAAGATTATGCATTATTTAGAAAAACTACATACTAATGATATAGATATATATGAACAAATACTGTTAGATACTAAATTTAGTATTATAGATTTTATTTTAGTCGTTTTATCAACTACTTCTGATTTTCTAGAAGAAGAAATATATTTTACTGAAGATGATAAGAATGAAATAACAGAACAAGCTGTTCTATTTTCTTTTGGAATTAAAGAAGCACTTAATACACAACTAGCAGATTCTTTAATTCAAGAAAAGCATTCTTTAATAGATAGGCTAGAAAAAAATGAAAAAGAGGTGTTTTCTGATGAAAAGAATAGTTAATGAATATTATCAATATAATCAGAGATTTCTAACTACTATTCTTAATTATGAGACTTTGATTGAAAAAAGTGAAGTTTTACATTATGGTAAGAATAAATATGGGTACCAGAGAGAAGTTAATAATTTACACCTAAATAGAATGGTAAATACTTTGAAAAATACAGATGAAATTCTATCTCCAACTTCCATAATATTAGGAGTGAATTCTAGTGAAATTGAGAAATGTTTAGAAGAAGTCTCTATCTGTCAAAAAATAGATTTTTACGATAAAAGAGAAAAACTTTGGATTTTAGATATAAATAAGATGAAAAATCTTAGATTTAGAATAATTGATGGTCAACACAGGATTTCAGCATTTGAAAAATATTTATCTGATGTCTCAAATGAAGGTGAGAAAGCAGATCATTTAAAAAAAACATATTTGTTTAATGTAGTTATAGTTGTTTTAGATGATGCTGATAGAATTAAGGAGGTTGAGCTGTTTAGAACAATAAATTCTAAAGCTAAACCTTTGAAAACAGATTTAGCTATGTTAGCCAAATATAATTATGAAATCTTATTTGAAAGAACTAAGGAAATAGATTTTTTAGAACATATAAAAGCAAGAATAATTTTTATGTTAAATGAAAATTATTCTCATACAAAAGATCCATATTGGACTAATGGAATTAAAGTAGATGTAAATAATAGTCAGGCTTTGGGATCTATAGGATTCAAAGCATTTTCAGAATCTATTCATGGAATTGTAAGGAAATATGTAGATAGTAAACATGAGTTCTTTGAGGAATTATTGAAGAAAGAATTCCCTGAAGTTAATTCGACTTTAGACAAATCTGCAAAAGAAATAGTTGAAGGTGTATTGCTGCCAGTTTGGAGAATAGTATTTAAAAAATGGTATAAAACAATTTTAGAGAAAAAAAATATAAAGAATGAGGAAATTGAAGTAACATATTACGATAAAAATTATTATATACAACAGACTATGGGGGTGAAGTCCCTACATGGATTATTAAATGAGTTGTTCGAAAGTTATGAAGAAATGATAGAAGATATTCATAAGTTTGAATCGATCATAGAGAATTCTTCTTTAAAGTCAGAAGATTGGAAGAAGAATGGAAAAATGAGAGGACTTAGTTCAGAGGCTGGTTTTAAGATTATTAGAGAAATAATTAAAAATCAAGAATTTAACTAACATTTATGGTTCAAGTTGGTTTAAGTTCTATCAATGAATCATCTATAAATAAAAAGGATCTATAATAAATTGGACTGATGATTTTTAGTCATCAGTCCAATTTATTATAGAGCCAATATGAGAACAAGTGGTTTATCCAATAAATTCTGTTATAATTAGGTTATTAAAAAGGATATATGTCAGGAGAAATGATATGGCTAGAAAAATGGAAAATGGTGGCGCTATAGCTATTAAAGGTTTCAATTATCAAAAAGCTTCAATAATATTAGTTATGATTAATAATTATTCTCGTGATGGTTTTAAGGTGATTCCAGAAGCTGATGATGATTTTCAAATCCTTGTTGAAGGCCAAAATATTTTTATTCAAGTAAAGGGAGAAAAGAACCTTACTCTGAAACAACTCATTAAAAAAGGAATTATTGAGAAAAATTTAGTTCCTGGACAAGATGATGATATTAGAAAAATATTTGTGTATGATATTGGAAAAACATTTCAAGGTGATTTGGAAGAGAAAAAGGTTGGACATATCATTTCTCCACTATTACAGTATTCAAGTTCGGATAAAGAGAAAATAGTTAGAGATTTGAATTTAAACTTAAATAATAAGAAAAGACTAAATAATCAATTTATTTATAAAACGCCGTTCAGTAATAATATGACAGAAGCTATTCGATGCTTGTTTGGTGAGATGGTAATTCAAGAACTACATGTTGATACTGAGAGTGGTCGTGCACTTCTAGCAGAATTATCATTGATGATTGACCAAAAAAGTGAGGTGTATTTCGATGGATATAATTATCAAGAAAAAGAAATTGATAGTGATTATTTAAGAGAAATCTTTGTAGAGGTGGAAAAAATTGAAATGTTTAGTAAAGTACTTGAGAATTTGCCGTATAACTATTTCAAGAAAGAAAATGTGAAACAGGAGAGAGCTAAAGTACCAATTGGATACTACAATACTAAAAAAAGTGTGAAGAGCAAGTGCAAAGATTTAGATATTGAAAATACGACAGAACAAGAATTAGTAAATAGAATTGTTGAAATTATTGATGATGAAAGTAATATTAGTAATGGAAATCTTAAAGTTGCTATTGCAATAGAATGTCTGTGTGAGTTATGGGAGGATAGCTGATGGAAGTAGAAACTCTTAAAATAATTGATTATATAAGTAAGACGGCAACAAGTTATAGTTTTTCTTCTGGAACAAATCTTATTGTGAGCAATGGAAATAAAAAAGGTAAGTCTAGCTTAGTAAAATCTATTTATTATACACTTGGATTTGACATTAAGCAATTTCCAAGTGGTTGGAATGTAAAAGATAAAGTGTTTCAGATAAGTATAAAAACGGCTAGTGGACATTCACATAGGATAACACGTCAGGGTGATACTTATAAAGTGGATTCTGAGAGTACTCCGTTAACCTCAAAAGATTATTCCCAGTGGTTTCAAAATATTTTAGGAACTGATATGCAGTTGCCAAATACTGTTACGAAAGAGCTACATTTGGCATACTCATCTGCGCTATTATTACCTTTTTATATAGACCAAGATGACTCATGGGATGGTGTGACTTATCGTGGGGTATCAGATACTTTGGGACAATATAGTGATATACCCAAAGCAATATTCGAATATCTTTTTTCAATTTCAGATATAGAGGTTCAAAAATTAAAAAATGAATTAACTAAGTTGACGAAGAAAATCGGAAATTGTGGTGATACCATTGATAATTTAAGTAGGGTACTAAGTGGTTATAAAGAGAAAGTCTCTGAAATACCAGAGGTTCAGGAAATTGATAGAGAGAAACTAAATGAAGAAATCAAACACTACTTGGATATACTCAATAAGTATACTGAGGAGACTTCAACCTATAGGATTAAGTTAGTAAAAAAAAGTGAGCAACTTGATTTTAAAAAACAGGATTATGAAGAACTAAACCAACTTTTAAAAATGAGTAAAAAGAGATTTAAAGAAATAGAATGTGAATGTAAATATTGTCATTCAAAATTGACAACTGAGCAATCCTTAACAAGATTAGGTTTAAATAATAATGCATTTGAGATCACGATTTTAAAAGATAAAGTATTTCAAAAAATACAGTCTCTAGAAAATGACATTGATGAGTTAAATTCTTTAAAATCCCAAGCTGATCTTCAAATTAATTATCTTAATAAGCGAATAAATAATTCAAAAAAGTTATTAACTATAGATGAATATGTTAGAGCAAGAGCTAAAACTGTTGCTATTACCGAGATAGAAAAGTCAATAAAAAGTGAAGGTATCGAAAAAACAGCCTTGGAACAAGAAAAAAGTGAAAAAAAAGCTGAAAAAGCTAGGAAAGTGAAAGAGAAAGCAGAATTAAAGAAACAATTGTCCTCTTCTTTTGAAGATATAAGAAATCAAATAAAAATTACACTGGAATTAACAGATTTTGATGAAATAGAGTTTCTAAAATTCAAAAAAATTGATGGTAGTGGAATGGATAAAAACACGAAGTATTTAGCGCTCTACCTGATTTACTTTACATTAATTGATAGATTTGGTGCTTATTGTCTTCCTTTTTGTATGGATTCATTTACTAAAAACGAAATATCAGAAGAAACTGCAATAAAGAATTTTTCAGCTGTAAGCAAACATTTTTTGACATTAAAAAATCAAGTTTTCTTTTCGGTTGTGAATGAGAATTTAAAGTACTTAGATAATATAGATGATTATAAAGTTATTCAGATTGAAGAACATCAGTTAAACGAAGAAAATTATGATGCATTAAGTTTAAGTGTATTAGAATGACCCTTTTAAGAGTGATGAATTATTTCATCAGACAGATAAAATCTCTATCTTAAATCTTAAGATAGAGATAACTAGTCTATTTTATGGTGCTATTTGGTGTCAGTTATATCTTTTACGATGGATTTTAATCTTAACATGAGTTTTTTATATTTCATAATTATTGATATGAAAGGATTTGTTAGAGTTTAATAACTTTCATTTCTGAGCGTACAATTCTCAAAACGTTAATATTGGAAATGTTACAAACTTGTTTGCTTACAAGTTCAGTATGCGAATTGCGTAAGCAATTTGTGTTCAATTAAAATGTTTACAGCACTTCTCAACTTTGAGAAGTGCTTTTTTATGTAAAAAAGGCTAGTCGTTCCAAAAAACACTAGCCACAAGTACATCTATTTATTTTTCATAACTTCTTCAACCACTTCTGTCATGTCATTATGAATAACTAAACTTGCTTGTCTATCATACGGTGTAGCGTCTCTATTAATAATTACAAGATTATCTCCTGTAAAGTTAGAAATAAAGCCTGCAGCAGGTTGTACGACTAAGGATGAACCTAACACAATGACAGTATCTGCTTTTTGAATTTTATCTAATGCTCTAAAGACAGTAGGTTGATCGAGCATTTCACCGTATAATACGATATCAGGGCGAATCACATCACCACAGTTCTCACAATATCTTAATTTGTGTTCCATAACATATGATTTCGTATATTCTTTTCCACAATTGATGCAATAAAAGCGATTCAGTGTACCATGAATTTCATCAATATGTTCACTTCCGGCATCTTCATGTAACCCATCGATATTTTGGGTAATCACACCTAAAGATTTGCCTTTTTTTTCTAACTCTGCAATCCATTCATGGACGATATTAGGCTTTTTATCTGCTACTAGTAGTCGTTTATGATAAAAGTCGATAAAGCTTTCTTTATTATCATTTAAATGATCAATACTTAATAAATATTCAGGTGAATAACCCTCTTTTGAAATTTCATCAAATAATCCACCCATTGAACGGAAATCAGGTATACCACTTGCAACCGATACACCTGCACCAGTAAAGAATACAATTTTGTTTGATTTATCAACAATTTCTTTTAATTTTTCGATTTTATTACCCAATCGGAGCACCTCATTTATCATCAATACTGTATAGTTTTTTTAAAAAATAAATCTTATACTATTATTACAACATATTTTGCTATTTATTTTCTAGTTTTCAAGAAGCAATGAATGTTGAAAAACATTAAATAATAGTGTTAAAACATATAATAGTATAGAATAAAATTGCGTTTAAAATCTTTATAAAAAATCAATTGTTCTTATAAAAAGAACTTTTTAATAAAATAGAGTTGGATGTGAAAATTTGAATGAATAAATACGATCGTTTAGAAGAAATTACTAAACTCGTAAATCAAAAAGGAACGGTTAGGACGAATGAAATCGTTGAGGAACTTAACGTATCTGATATGACAGTACGTCGTGATTTAGCTGAACTAGAAGAAAAAGGATTACTAACTAAAATACATGGCGGTGCACGTAGTAATTCAGCTTTTCAAATTAAAGAAAAGTCTCATCAAGAAAAGCACACAGAGAATATTGAAGAAAAACGTGCTGTCGCAAGGAAAGCTGTTAACTTAATTGAAGAAAACGATACGATTTTTTTGGGACCTGGAACAACAATCGAGTTACTGGCTCAATTAATAGATCGAGAGTCATTAACAGTGATTACGAATTGTTTTCCAGTATTTCAAATATTATTTGAAAAGCGTTCGCTAAATTTTAAAGTTTACTTATTAGGTGGAGAAATGAGAGAACTTACTGAATCATTTGTAGGTGAAATGACGAATACGCTCCTTAAAACAAAACGATTTAGTAAAATGTTTTTTAGTTGTAATGGAATAAAAGATGCAGATGTGCTCACTTCTACAATTGACGAAGCGTATACACAACAACTTGCACTTCATCGTTCACTTGAAAAATACTTATTAATTGATACTTCAAAAATTGGAAAAGAAGATTTTACTCAATTATGTCATTTAGAAGATTTAACAGCAGTTGTTGTAGATAAAAATGATGAAGATAATGTACAAAAATTAAAAGCTTATACAGAAGTGATACATTAATTGAATGATACCAAGATTGTTTATTTAAACAATCTTGGTATTTTTTTAGATAATTGAACGTAATTAAACATAAAAATAAATTTTTTTGTTTAAAAAAACAAAATTTCAAACAATATTCGAACATTTATTGTTGATTATTTGTTTATTTATGTTTATAATTTAGGTGTAAAGATTTGAAAGCGCTTTTTCAAACACATGTGTTTAATTATCTTATTTTCAAAGGAGAATCATTATGACAATTTTTATTGGTTCAGATGTCGCTGGTCAACGTCTTAAAGATGTTATAAAAATATTTTTAAAAGAAAATAACCATGATGTAGTAGATGTAACAGAAGGAAAAGAACTAGACTTTGTTGATTCAACATTAGCAGTTGTACACGAAGTACAAAAGAACGATGATAATTTAGGAATTGCAGTGGATGCTTATGGTGCAGGTAGTTTTATTGTCGCTACAAAAGTAAAAGGAATGATTGCTGCTGAAGTATCAGATGAACGTTCAGCATATATGACACGTAGTCACAACAATGCACGCATGATTACAATGGGTTCTGAAATTGTAGGCGATACATTAGCAAAAAATATTGCTAAAGAATTTGTAAATGGACACTATGATGGCGGACGTCACCAAATCCGTGTAGATATGTTAAATAAAATGTGCTAATTGGAGGAATAAATAATGAAAATTGCTATAGGTTGCGATCACATTGTAACTGATACAAAAATGGAAGTTTCACAACACTTAAAAGCTCAAGGACACGAAGTTATTGATGTAGGTACGTATGATTTTACACGTACACATTATCCTATCTTCGGTAAAAAAGTAGGTGAAAAAGTTGCTAGTGGAGAAGCAGACTTAGGCGTATGTATCTGCGGTACTGGTGTTGGTATTAGTAATGCAGCAAACAAAGTCCCAGGGGTAAGAACAGCATTAGTACGTGATATGACATCAGCACTTTATTCAAAAGAAGAATTAAATGCTAATGTTGTTAGTTTCGGCGGTAAAGTAGCAGGCGAATTATTTATTTTCGATATCGTTGATGCATTTATCGAAGCAGAATACAAACCTACTGAAGAAAATAAGAAATTAATTGCTAAAATTAATCATTTAGAAGCACATAACGATAATCAAGCTAATCCTCACTTCTTTGATGAATTCTTAGAAAAATGGAATAAAGGTGAATATCACGATTAAGGAAGATGTGAAATGATTCTAACATTAACTTTAAATCCTTCAGTTGATATCTCTTACCCATTAGAACAGTTTCATCTAGATACTGTGAATAGAGTTAAAAAGACGAGTAAAACTGCTGGAGGAAAAGGATTAAATGTAACACGTGTATTATCAGAATTTGGCGAAAATGTGTTAGCAAGTGGCTTTTTAGGTGGCGCATTAGGTCAATTTATTGAAGAACAATTAACAGATGCTCAAATTGAACAGTCTTTCTTCAAAATAAAAGGAGAAACGCGAAATTGTATCGCTATTCTACATGAAGGACAACAAACTGAAATACTCGAACAAGGACCAACTATTGACAAGGAAGAAGCAGAGAGCTATAAAGCACATCTTTTAGAACTATTTAAAAGAGCTAATGTTATAGCGATGTCTGGAAGTTTACCTAAAGGTCTTAATACAAATTACTACGCTGATATTGTGAAATTAGCAAATGAACAAGGTCTACCTACGATTTTAGATAGTTCTGGTCAATCATTAATGGATGTATTGTTGAGCGAAAATAAGCCTTCAGTGATAAAACCTAATATTGATGAATTATCTCAATTATTACACACTACTGTCACTACAGATATCGATAGTTTAAAAGAAGCGGTTACTCAACCCATCTTCAAAGGTATTGAATGGATTATTGTTTCTTTAGGTGGCGATGGCGCTTTCGCTAAACATCATCAAACATTTTATAAAGTAAATATCCCCAAAATAGAAGTCGTTAATCCTGTAGGGTCTGGTGATTCTACTGTGGCAGGTATTGCATCAGGTCTTGTTCATCAACAATCCGATGAGGATTTACTGAAAAAAGCGAATGCATTTGGAATGTTAAATGCAATGGAGCATCAAACAGGTCATATCAATGTAGATAAATTTAAAGAAATATTCAAACAAATTGAAGTTATAGAGGTGTAATTCATGACAAAATCACAACAAAAATTAGCATCAATCGAACAATTAAGTAATCAAGATGGTATTATTTCAGCTTTAGCATTTGATCAACGTGGGGCATTAAAAAGAATGATGGCTGAACATCAAACAGAACCTCCTACAGTTGAACAAATCGAACAATTAAAAGTACTTGTATCAGAAGAGTTAACACAATATGCATCTTCTATTCTTTTAGATCCTGAATATGGCTTACCTGCTTCTGATGCACGTAATAAAGAGTGTGGTTTATTACTTGCATATGAAAAAACTGGATATGACGTGAATGCAAAAGGTCGTTTACCTGATTGCTTAGTAGAATGGTCTGCTAAACGTTTAAAAGAACAGGGTGCCAATGCAGTTAAATTCTTACTTTATTATGATGTAGATGATTCAGAAGAGATTAACATTCAAAAGAAAGCTTATATTGAACGAATTGGTTCAGAATGTGTTGCTGAAGACATTCCATTTTTTTTAGAAGTGTTAACTTATGATGATAATATTCCAGATAATAAAAGTGCTGAATTTGCAAAAGTAAAACCTCGTAAAGTAAATGAAGCAATGAAGTTATTCTCAGAAGAGCGATTCAATGTTGATGTGCTTAAAGTTGAAGTACCCGTAAATATGAATTTTGTCGAAGGATTTACAGAGGGTGAAGTTGTATACACAAAAGAAGAAGCAGCACAACATTTCCGTGATCAAGAAGCAGCGACACATTTACCTTATATTTATTTAAGTGCTGGTGTATCAGCTGAATTATTCCAAGACACATTAACATTTGCACATGATGCAGGTGCACATTTCAATGGTGTGTTATGTGGACGTGCGACATGGTCTGGTGCAGTTAAAGTTTATATTGAACAAGGAGAACAAGCTGCAAGAGAATGGTTACGTACAACTGGTTATAAAAACATTGATGATTTAAATAAAGTACTAAAAACAACTGCAACATCTTGGAAAGCAAAATAACTTAAGGGAGGTTATTCATATGAACAGAGAAGAAGTACAATTACTTGGTTTTGAAATTGTCGCATATGCTGGAGATGCACGTTCAAAATTATTAGAGGCATTAAACGCTGCTAATGAAGGTGATTTTGATAAAGCTGAACAACTTACGGAGGAAGCAAATGAATGTATTGCAAATGCACATAAAGCTCAAACAAACTTATTAGCTCAAGAAGCGCAAGGTGATGACATTGCATTTAGTATTACAATGATTCATGGTCAAGACCATTTAATGACAACGTTATTATTAAAAGATTTAATGAAGCATTTAATTGAATTATACAAAAAAGGGAGCTGACCCCTATGAATAAGTTAATAGCATGGATAGAAAAAGGAAAGCCGTTCTTTGAAAAAATATCTCGTAATATTTATTTAAGAGCGATTCGTGATGGATTTATTGCAGCAATTCCAATTATCTTGTTCTCAAGTATATTTATTTTAATCACATATGTACCTAACGTGTTTGGCTTTACTTGGAGTAAAACGATGGAAGGTATATTGATGAAACCATATAACTATACCATGGGAATAGTTGGTTTGATTGTAGCTGGAACAACAGCGAAGTCTTTAACCGATTCCTACAACAGGAAATTAGATAAAACCAATCAAATTAACTTTATTTCTACAATGATGGCTGCGATGAGTGGATTTTTATTCTTAGCAGCAGATCCTATTAAAGAGGGTGGATTTTTAAGTGCATTTATGGGCACAAAAGGATTATTAACAGCCTTTATTTCAGCCTTTATTACCGTAATTGTTTATAATTTCTTTATTAAAAGAAATATTACAATAAAAATGCCTAAAGAAGTACCACCAAATATTTCCCAGGTATTTAAAGATATCTTCCCGTTGTCAGCGGTTATTATCATTATTTATGCATTAGATTTATTATCAAGAACATTTATTCATACAAATGTAGCGAACGCCGTATTAAAAATCTTTGAACCATTATTTACTGCGGCAGATGGCTGGATTGGTGTCACACTTATCTTCGGTGCTTTCGCATTCTTCTGGTTTGTAGGTATACATGGTCCATCTATTGTTGAACCAGCAATCGCTGCAATTACTTATGCAAATCTTGAAACAAACTTAAATTTGATTCAAGCAGGAGAACATGCAGATAAAATTATTACACCTGGTACACAAATGTTCGTTGCAACTATGGGGGGTACCGGTGCTACATTAGTCGTTCCATTTATGTTTATGTGGTTAACTAAATCAAAAAGAAATAAAGCCATTGGTAGAGCATCGGTTGTACCAACATTCTTTGGAGTAAATGAACCAATTTTATTTGGTGCACCACTCGTATTAAATCCAGTATTTTTCATACCATTTATTTTTGCACCAATAGTAAACGTATGGATCTTTAAATTCTTTGTTGATGTACTTAAAATGAATAGTTTTAGCATCTTCTTACCATGGACGACACCAGGGCCTCTTGGTATTGTGATGGGTACAGGCTTTGCTTTTTGGTCATTTGTGTTAGCGATTGTATTAATCGTAGTTGACGTTATGATTTATTATCCATTTTTAAAAGTATATGATGAACAAATTCTTGAAGAAGAACGAGGCAATAAAGAAGTAAATAATGAATTAAAAGAAAAAGTATCAGCAAACTTTGATACGAAAAAAGCAGATGCAATTTTAGCAACTGCTGGTGCAAATGAAGCGACAACAACTGAACCAGCACCTTCCGATGAGGAAGTATCGGCTAAAGAGTCATCAAATTCAATTAACGAACAAACTAACGTTTTAGTCTTATGTGCCGGTGGCGGTACAAGTGGATTACTTGCAAATGCGTTAAACAAGGCTGCTGAAGAATATCAGGTACCTGTAAAAGCGGCAGCTGGTGGTTATGGTGCACATATGGATATTATGAAAGACTATCAATTAATTATTTTAGCGCCTCAAGTTGCTTCTAACTATGAAGATATAAAACAAGATACAGATCGATTAGGTATTAAATTAGCAAAAACTCAAGGTGTTGAATACATTAACTTAACTCGTGATGGCAAAGCAGCATTAGACTTCGTTCAACAACAATTTGAAAAATAATTAGGAGATGAAAGTATAATGAAAAAATTACCAGAAGATTTTATTTTCGGTGGTGCAACAGCAGCTTATCAAGCAGAAGGTGCGACTCAAACTGACGGAAAAGGTCGTGTAGCCTGGGACACTTATCTAGAAGAAAATTATTGGTATACAGCTGAACCTGCAAGTGACTTTTATCATAAATATCCAGTTGATTTAGAATTAAGTGAGAAATTTGGTGTTAATGGTATCCGTATATCTATCGCATGGTCAAGAATTTTTCCAACAGGTTATGGAGAAGTTAATCAAAAAGGTGTAGAATTCTATCACAAATTATTTAAAGAATGTCATAAACGTCACGTTGAACCGTTTGTTACATTACATCATTTTGATACCCCAGAAACACTTCACAGTGATGGAGATTTCTTAAACCGTAAAACGATTGATTATTTTGTAGACTATGCAAAATTCTGCTTTGAAGAATTTACTGAAGTCAACTATTGGACTACTTTTAATGAAATTGGTCCTATTGGTGATGGCCAGTATTTAGTCGGTAAATTCCCACCAGGTATTAAATATGATTTTGCAAAAGTATTCCAATCTCATCATAATATGATGGTCGCACATGCGAAAGCAGTTAAACTATTTAAAGACAATGGATATAATGGGGAAATTGGAGTCGTTCATGCATTACCAACTAAGTATCCATATGATCCTTCAAATCCGGAAGATGTAAGAGCAGCAGAACTTGAAGATATTATTCATAATAAATTTATCTTAGATGCAACGTATTTAGGAAAATATTCTCGTGAAACTATGGAAGGTGTACAACATATTCTTTCTGTCAATGGCGGTAAATTAGATATTACCGATGAAGATTATGCTACATTAGATGCTGCAAAAGATTTAAATGACTTCTTAGGTATCAATTACTATATGAGTGATTGGATGAGAGGATATGAAGGAGAATCAGAAATTACACACAATGCTACTGGAGATAAAGGTGGCTCTAAATATCAACTTAAAGGTGTAGGACAACGTGAATTTGACATAGATGTTCCTCGTACTGATTGGGATTGGATGATTTATCCACAAGGTCTTTATGATCAAATTATGCGTGTTATAAAAGATTATCCTAACTATCATAAAATTTATGTTACTGAAAATGGGCTTGGGTATAAAGATGAATTCGACGAAGAACGTAAAACAGTTGATGATGATGCACGTATCGACTATGTTAAAAAACATCTTGAAGTCATTGCTGATGCGATACGTGATGGTGCCAATGTAAAAGGCTATTTCTTATGGTCACTTATGGATGTGTTCTCATGGTCTAATGGTTATGAAAAACGTTATGGTCTATTCTACGTTGATTTTGACACACAAGAACGTTATCCGAAAAAAAGTGCATATTGGTATAAAGCATTAGCTGAATCTAAAGAAATTAAGTAATTTTATAAATTTGACAGGACAGAAATGAAATTTTCTGTCCTGTTTCTTATTTTATTGAGATACTAGTATTAAAAAATAAGGAGTATAATTTTGTCGCACATTCTATGGGGAATTTATCTTTCACGTATTTTATGAAAAGTGATGGTAATCATCCACCATTTCCGACACTAAATAAAAAAGAAGTCAATATGGCTAGAACATATAATGGCGTTCTTAATTTAAATGAAAAGGTGAATGAAATTCAAGTTGATCAAAATGGCAAACCAAACAAAATGAGTGAAGATGATAAAAAGTGACTTGGATTAAAAAATATTTATAAAGGTAAACAAATAGAAGATTTAAACATTTATGAAGATAATTAAAATGGTATGCATTTTGACGTTAAAGTATCTAATAGCTCGTCTCGGCCATTAAAATCTTTGTTAGAAGCAAGTCCAAAAACGTATAAAAATTCTTAATATATAGAATCAACGACTCAACATAGCCAACTTCATGAAAATAAAGATGTTGCAAATGAAAACATTAAAGTTTATGAAACAAATAAAAATTAGGAGCGTTCATAATACTGACTCTCCTAATTATCTAGACAAGCATGAGCTATAAGTTCAATTAATTTAGTACGATGAGTATGTCCGTATACATTAGGAAGAATCATGATTTCATCGACTTCAAATTCGTTTTGTAATTGTATTAACTGCTGAGCTACTTCATGTGGTAAGCCACTAATCATTCGACGTTTATTTTTTTCTATTTTTTCTTGATCTCTTTCAGAATAATGGCGTTGTTGTGCTGTTTCAATAGAAGGATATACTTTAGGTTGTTTAAGATAGTTAATACGTATTAACCACAAATTTAATGCATCTAATAATTGTTTAATCGTTAATTCATTTTCTGCCGTAACGACAAAAGTAGCTAAAATAATATAGGGTGAATGCGAATGACCATGATACTCTGTAAAACGCGATTTATAATGTCGAATGACATGTGTTAAATTTGCGTTCGATTGACCCATATGAGCAATCACAAAAGGTAAGCCTTTTTTTGCGGCAAGCTCAGCACTTTGTTCACTCATTCCTAAAATAAACATCTCAGGTGAATGCTCTGTGTATGGAGTGGCTTCTAAAGTTTTGAAACGATGTGAATGAATAGTGTCATTCGTAAAGTATTTGTTCAAATCATCTACTTGTTGAGATAGTTTGGGTTTTTGAGTTTTAAATTCATTTAGCGCTTCGTTTACATTTTTGAAGCTAGGAGATCGCCCAATTCCCATATCAATTCGGCCAGGATGTTTGACTTCCATAATTTTAAATTGTTCTGCAACTTTGTAAGCACTATAATGGGGGAGCATAACACCGCCACTTCCAATATGAATAGAGTGTGTATGTTCAAGTAACATAGCCATTACGATTTCAGGAGCGCTTGATACAACAGAAGGAACTTGATGATGTTCTGCTACCCAATAACGTGCATAACCAAGTTTCTCTGATAGTTGAGCAAGTTCAATTGAATGATTTAAAGCTTCTTGTGGTGTATCACCTTCAAAGAGTGGTACATAGTCTAAGATACTTAATTTCAAGTTTAAGACCTCACTTTGCTTGGTATAATAAAGTATTAAGTGTTATCATACTAGACATTATAAAGTGAAAGCAGTTGAATTGCGATAAAATTGTTTGTGATATGACACTGTTTTTGAATACTGAAAGGAGTCTTTTATAATGAATAATGAGCAAGTTTTATTAGCAAAATATCCTAAAGGTATGCCCCAAGATGATACATTTAAATATGAAAATATTGACATAGTTGATCCGAAAGAAAATGAAATTCAAATTGAATCTTTATATATATCTGTCGATCCATATATGCGTGGAAGAATGACTCAAGCCGATTCTTATGTGGAGCCTTTTAAAATTGGCGAACCTATTCAAAGTCACATTGTAGGCAAAATTATTAAATCAAATTCTGAAAAATTTAATAAAGATGACATTATTGTAGGTATGTTGCCATGGAAGCGTATTAATACAGTAAATGAAGAGAAAATAAGTAAAATATCTAATACAGATGTACCACTTTATTTATATTTAAGTACGTTAGGTATGACAGGTCAAACAGCTTATCATGGTTTATTAGAGATTGGTCAACCAAAAGAAGGCGACACTGTAGTAGTTTCAGCAGCTTCTGGTGCAGTAGGTGCTGTGGTTGGTCAAATTGCTAAAATCAAAGGTGCTAGAGTAGTAGGTATAGCTGGTGGAGATAAAAAAGTGAATTATCTAACAGAAGAATTGGGTTTTGATGCAGGTATTGATTATAAAAAGGATGATTTTGCAGAAGCATTAGCAAAAGCCGTACCGAATGGCGTAGATGTTTATTTTGAAAATGTAGGTGGCACAATAGCCGATGAAGTTATGAAACATCTCAACCGTCATGCACGTATTCCTGTTTGCGGTACGATTTCTAATTATAATAATACTGAACAAGAAAAAGGTCCACGTGTACAAAGCACATTAATTAAACATCAAGCACTAATGCGTGGTTTCTTGGTAGCAGAATTTGCCGATGACTTTGAACATGCAAGTAAAGAACTGGCAACGTGGATACAAGAAGGAAAAATTAAAACAAAAGTATCTATAGAAGAAGGATTTGAATATTTACCAAAAGCGTTCAGAAACTTATTTACAGGTGAAAACTTTGGCAAACAGATTGTTAAAGTGTCAGAGAATGTATAATTTAAAATTCAGTAAAAGGTAGGTATATACTTATGAAAGCTATAGGATTTAAACAACCATTTAAATTAGAAGAAGGAAATGTATTTGAACCATTTGAATTAGATATGCCCCAGCCATCTTCTAGAGAGTTGCTTGTTAAAATACAAAGTATAAGTGTAAATCCGGTTGATACAAAACAACGCCTTACTGAAGTTAAAAATTCTCCGAGAATTTTAGGTTTTGATGCAGTAGGGACGGTTCAAAAAACTGGAACAGAGGTTACAATGTTTAAGGAAGGCGATATTGTATTTTATTCTGGTGCGCCTAATCAACATGGTTCAAATCAGGAATATCAACTTATTGATGAACGATTAGTCGCAAAAGCACCTAAAAATCTTTCGGCAGAACAAGCTGCTAGTCTTCCGTTAACTGGTATTACAGCGTCAGAAACTTTATTTGATGTGTTCAAAATTTCAGAGGATCCAAATCAAAATAAAGGGAAATCATTACTTATTATCAATGGCGCAGGTGGTGTTGGAAGCATTACGACTCAAATTGCTAAGGCATATGGTCTAAAAGTCATTACAACTGCGTCACGTCAAGAAACAATCGATTGGTCAAAAAAGATGGGTGCAGATATCGTACTCAATCATAAAGAAGATTTAAAATCTCAATTAGAACAACAGCACATTGAAGCGGTAGATTTCGTATTTTGCACGTTTGATACAGACATGTATTATGAAACAATGATAGATATAGTGAAACCAAGAGGACATGTTGCTACGATTGTAGCTTTTAAAGGATCACAAGATTTAAATTTATTAAAAACAAAAAGTGTTTCCTTTACACATGAATTTATGTTTACAAGACCTATTTTTCAAACAGAAGACATGATTAAACATCATTATTATTTAGAGGATATTGCTAAAAAAATTGAGAATGGTACGTATCAAAATACAACGACAAAAGTCATCAATGGCTTAACAGCAGAACATTTATATGAAGCACATCAAATATTAGAATCCAATTCAATGATAGGAAAACTTGTTATAAATGTAGAAGAATAGAGAATGATTTAACACCTCTTAGTGTCTATAAATAAGACATTAAGAGGCGTTTTTATTATTTTATAATATATCAATTTGATTAATTATAAAAATTCCAATATATCGTTAGATATAACATGAATAGGGTATAGTATTTCTAACTATCAGAAAGGAGAATAATATAATGCGAAAAAAATCTATAAGCATTGTATTTTGGATTGCATTAGCTATCTGTACATTATTTGTAGTGTATGGAGCGATACTACCCAAGCAATTAGAAGCAATCACGCAAAATATTACATCGTTTATTGCAGTTAATTTTTCTTGGTATTATCTTTTACTAGTTTTAATTATATTTTTTATTTGCGTATACTTATTATTTTCAAGATATGCATCCATTACGTTAGGTGTGGAAGGAGAAGAGCCAGAATTTTCATTACTTTCTTGGTTTGCTATGTTGTTCAGTGCAGGAATGGGAATAGGATTAGTGTTTTGGACTACAGCTGAGCCAGTTAGTCATGCCTATAAAGCAACGCCTATACATAAAATTGGTACACAAGCAGCAATTAATGATGCGTTCCAGTTTGCTTTCTTCCATTGGGGAATTCATGCGTGGGCAGTGTATGGCATTGTTGCATTAGTTTTTGCTTATTTTAATTTTCATAAAGGATATCCAGGTTTAGTAAGCGCAACGCTTGTTCCGATTTTTGGAGAAAAAAGAATGAGAGGACCAATCGGAAGTGCTATAGATGTTTTAGCTGTTATTGCAACGGTTACAGGTGTAGCAGCTACCCTAGGTTTTGGTGCTTTACAAATTAATGAAGGTCTTCACTACTTGTTTAAAGTACCGAGTCATTTCGGCACACAAGTCATTATTATTATTATTGCAACTATTTTATTTAGTTGGTCTGCATGGTCCGGAATTGATAAGGGAATAAAAACTTTAAGTAATATTAATATGATTTTAGCTTTTATTGTATTAATAGGATTATTTCTAGTAGGACCTACTTTATATATTTTAAATACATTTACTAACGGATTAGGAAATTATATTTTTAATTTCTTTAGTATGAGTTTGCGTATTCCAATGGATGGTGGCGCAAAATTTCAATGGGTACAAAACTGGACTATATTTTACTGGGCATGGTGGGTGTCTTGGGCACCATTTGTAGGAATATTCATTGCACGTGTATCACGTGGTAGAACAATTAAAGAATTTATTTTAGGAGTGTTATTTGTTCCAGCTCTTGTATCTTTCTTTTTCTTTGCAGTGTTCGGAGGAGCAGCAGTGTATCTTCAGCATAGTGGAATTGCTAATATTGCTAAAGAAGCAACAGAGACTGCAACATTTGCCACTTTAGAGCATTTTCCATTGGGATTTGTATTAAGTATTGTTAGTTTAATCGTTATTATGATTTTCTTTGTAACTTCTGCAGATTCGGCTACTTATGTTCTTGGAATGTTAAGTAGTAAAGGAAATATTAATCCTAGCTCTTTCGTTAAAGTAAGTTGGGGGATTATTATGGCCTTATTTGCGATGATAATGATTTATACCGGAGGAACACAAGCAATTCAGAACTTATTAATTATTGCAGCACTCCCATTTTCCGTAGTTATTATTCTTATGATATGGTCTTTATTTAAAACGTTGAGTTTAGATCATCCGCGGGTATCAAAGAAAAATGTTTTAATGAAAAAAGATAATTTACAATACAATAAAACGAATAATATAAAAAACGAAAATAATTATGAAAAATAGGTTTTTATTGTGTTAAATTTGGGAATATTTAATCTAGAAGGTAAACTTTAATAAATTTAAAAAAATTAAATAAAAAATTTTAATGTTAACGTTTTAAAAAATTTTTAAAGGGTACTTAAATTTTATAATTAAATAATTTCAACAATGACTAAGGAGGTGTGTTTAGAGGTGCATAGATTTAAAAACTTTATCCTTGGCCTATTAATAGTTGCGATTGTTGGTTTCTTATTGTTTATGTACATAGATGATAGTCGTATTAAGCGTTATCAAGACTATTTCTTACAATTCAATTGGTTCCAACCATTATTAATTGGTTTATCTGCTTTACTCGTATTAATTGGTATTATATTGGTATTTAGCATCTTTAAACCAACATATAGAAAACCAGGTCTTTATAAAGACTATAATGATGGACATATTTATGTATCACGTAAAGCAGTCGAAAAGTCTGCATACGATACATTAACTAAATACGATGAAATCAGACAACCAAACGTGGTTACTAAACTTTACAATAAGAAAAACAATTCTTACATTGACATTAAAGCTGATTTCTTAGTGCCTAATGATGTGCAAGTAAAATCATTAACTGAGAGCATTAGATCTGACATTAAACATAATGTTGAGCATTTTACTGAAATGCCTGTTAGAAAATTAGAAATTAATGTTAGAGATCAAAAATCTGCCGGACAACGCGTACTATAAGGGAGGGATAACATGGCTGATAATAATCAAAATAGTCAAGATTCTACTCAACAAATTATCGACTTCCTAAAGTCGTATAAATGGCGAATTATAGGTTTCTTTGCATTCTTAATTATTGCAATCTTATTCCTGACTTTAGGGTTCTGGAAAACAATTTTAATTATTGTTTTATGTTTAATCGGAATTGGCGTTGGGTATATGAAAGACCGTACACAAGATTTCATGAACTTCTTAAATCGATGGAGTTAACATTCATTATTTAAGAATTCATATAAATTAAAAAATTAAGTATTAAAAATTAAATTTTATTTAAAAAGGAGAATTCACATGGCTGTAGATAATAACAAAGCTAAACAAGCATATAATAACCAAACTGGAGTAAATGAAAAAGAAAGAGAAGAACGTCAAGAACAAGCACAACAATACAGAGAAGAACGTCAAAATAATCAACAACATTTTGAAAATAAATTAACGTTCTCTGATGAAGTTATCGAAAAAATTGCTGGTATCGCTGCTCGTGAAGTAAGAGGTATCTTAGATATGAAAGGCGGATTCACTGACAGTATTTCTAGCGCATTCTCAAGCGGTAACAACGTAACACAAGGTGTTTCTGTTGAAGTTGGTGAAAAACAAGCGGCTGTAGACTTAAAAGTCATCTTAGAATACGGTGAATCAGCTCCAAAAATCTTCCGTAAAGTAACTGACTTAGTTAAAGAACAAGTTAAATACATTACTGGTTTAGATGTTGTTGAAGTTAACATGCAAGTTGATGACGTAATGACTAAAAAAGAATGGGCACAAAAAAACCAAAAAAATAACAACAACAATAACAATAATAACAACAATAATAATTTCGAAAGATCAGATTTACAATAAGTTTATTGAAAAAAGACCTTGGAATGTTCCAAGGTCTTTTTTATAGTTAATATCATTTTTTAACAAGAGACGGAATAACATTCAATTTTAATGTTATTCCGCTTCTTAATTTTAATGTAGTGGATTATTAACTTTAATATAAGTGTAATGATGTGCTTCATCTTCTAAACGCATAGTGGTTACACACTTATAATCAATTGTTGCAGCAAATAAAGTATGAGTAATCTTTTGTATACGTCCTGTATCAACGTCAGTCAACTTAGCTAATATATCTTGAATAATATGACTGATATGATGCCACATTATTTTTTCAAAATCCATATTTTCTACTTTTTCAGTAATTGTTAATATTAATTCAGCTAGATGATTTTGAACAGTTGAATAGAATACTTTATTAAAAACAGATGTAGTGGATTGAGTAAGAATTCTAGATTTCTTATGGAAATGTGATGTTTTATACCCCATTTTGTTTAATTGAGTTTCATCAATACGTAATCCTTCGAAATCTCGAATATAGATTTTACTTAAACTACCGTCTTGATTAAATGTAGCAATAGAATTTTGTAAATGTGCCTCTAGCGCGATTCCATATTTTACATATAGTGGCATAACTATTCCTAATAATTGAGTCGCATAATCTTGAATCCATGCATAAGCCGCTTTTTCAAATGACTTAAATTGACGTGTAAGTTGATATCGTTTTATTAAGCTTTCAATTGGCGGTTCAGTATTGTTTGGATAATAAGCAACCAGACTAGAAGGTATGACAGGTATTGTATCTTCTTCGATTAATGTATAAATATTTTCTCTAAATAATGTTCCCAGTTGTTCACTACGTTCAGTTTGGATTGTTGAATGATCTTTAGAATTATAAAAATGAATGCCAGCAATTTCATCTAATGTTTCTATGCGATAAGGTTGAAAATCAGGGTCGTTTTTTAAAATATCATTCACAATTTTAGTAACTAAAGGTCCATTATGCGTTGTTTGTTCAGAAAGCGTCCGTATTTCTCCAGTAATATGAACATTTGTAGAAAGTTTAATATGCGGGAATAGTTTAGGATATTTTGGCATTAATGTTCTGAATGATAAGCCAGCATAATAAGGTAAGGTCATATCAATAGGAATAATAAGTTGTTCATCTAGTTCTTGTTGATATTGACTAAGTAAAATATGTTCGAATTGCCAAGGATGGACCACCATTAAATGATAATCTTCAATTCTTATATTATTATAGTTATTTAAAAGGTGAGTAAATAATTTATGAAAAGATTGGTGAAGTATATCATTATAGGTTGAAGATAAAGATTGAACATTTGCTATACTATTATGTATGAATACACATTTTAATTGGATTTCTTGACCGTATTCTGAACTATAATGAATATTCTCTTTAGCACTCATCCCTTTACGAAGCTTTGCGCCTGGATGAAGGGGATGACCTTCTATAACTGATTGTTCCGAACGTAAATAACTATCGTCACTTTTTGCAATCAATTCCCATAAGGATTCGTAGTTTGAATGCATATGTTTAGCTTGATAACTTAGTGCCAGAATCATATTAGCAGCACTATTATTTAAATCTTCTCTAAATTGTTCACTAGCAGCGTTATCAAGCTTTGGCGCTTCAGCTAAAATTAAATCTAGAATATCATTTGGATGTTGGATTCTTTCATATTCGTGATTACGATGTTTTAAGATATAAAAGGGGCCTTCCACATCTACCCGGTCGAAGGCATATCTACCTTTTATTTGACTGTAAATATCGATATTTGATTTTGGAAAATGAATACATAATACGTCTTTATCTTTAGAAAACATAGAGACGGTTAATTTGGTAGGTCTAATAATCTGACTATTATCTTTAGCGTGTATTAAGTTTTCACGATATAAAGATGTAATAAGACGTTGAGAAATTTTATCTCTACCTATTAAAATATATTGTTTAAAATGATCGATTAAATCAGGATAAAATTCATTTAAATATGTATAAACATCATATTCTTCATTAGTAAGTTGTAAGTTATGATTATTAATGGTTGTATTTTGATTCATATAACACCTCATCCACATTCTACAAAATTATAAATAGTTTGTATAATATCTAACTCTAAAATTAAACCTTTTTAAAAGATAGTTTAAATTTAAGACACAATATTTTAATAAATTCTAAGTTCATGTCATTGCTAGTACCCTTAATTAAATTTATAATTATTAAACTAGTTAAACTTAATTATGAAAACGAATGATAAGGCGGAGGATTTAAAAATGTTAAACGAGTGGAAGCATGCAGATAGAAATATGCAATACAGAGTGTTAAATGCTCTAATAAAGGAAAATATATGGACTCATTCAACTACCATTTTTAAAGAAAATCATTATATAACGATTGAGTTCGAACAAGTGCTTCTAAACGTTCATTATAAATACGAAAGTGCATTATCTCGATATGAATTTGATGGGCCGATAATATATATAAATCATCAACATAAAGAATCAGTGGATAGTCTAGAAAAACTATTAGACATACTAGTAACAGACTTTCATATTGATATACCATTCCATTTAAAAAGTGAACTTATTCATAGCAGAGATAGTTTCATTGAAGTATATAAAGCATTCGATACACGTCATGAGTATCTTCAAAGACATGATAAATATATAAATGCCTCAGAACGTTTAAATTTTTTTACTTGGCTAGAAAAGTTGAAAAAAGATAATGATATAGATGACGTACTATATTCTGAAAGCTTAATATTTGAAGGTCATCCTACACATCCACTTACTAAAACAAAATTACCTTTATCATTGGAAGAAGTGAGAACCTATTCGCCAGAATTTGAAAAGATTATTAATTTGAAAGTGATGCTAATACATAATGAGTATGTAAATGTTACAACCATTCTTGATCATTCTCAGTTCATTTTAAATGAGGTTATTCCTGAATATATTGACGAATTACATACATTCATGAATGATAGAGAACGTTTGCTTAAAGACTATAAAGTCATTTTAGTTCACCCATGGCAATATGAACATACTATTCGTAATAAATATAAGGAGTGGCTACAAGATTATATTTTGATATCTACTCCATTTCAGGTTCCATCTAAAGCAACATCTTCTTTTAGAACAATGTCGCTAATCAATCATCCTTATCATGTGAAATTACCAGTCAATGTTCAAGCTACTAGTGCAGTTAGAACAGTGTCCCCAGAAACAACAATTGATGGACCCAAATTAAGTCAAGCATTACATCGTGAATTAAATCAGTATACACAATTAGATGTTGCACTTGAGCCCTATGGTTTATTTGCTAAAACAGACAGTGACGATGCTAGACAACTTGCTTGTATTATTCGTGAAAAACCTTTTACAAAAGATGATGGTATTTTATTAGTTACAGGTGCATTAGTAAATAAAAATGTAGTAGATAATGAAATCACAGTAGATAGTTACCTTAAATGGATTAATGATGACATTAATCAACATACCATTCGTCAGTTTATGCGAAATTATACTCGTCAGCTGGTAACACCTTTATTAGCTTTAATACAAGATTATGGTATAGCTTTAGAAGCACATATGCAAAATACACTAGTGCATTTAGGACCAAAGTATCAAATACAATTTATAGTGCGAGATCTCGGTGGCTCTCGAATAGATATTAAAACACTAAGTCAAAAATTAAAGCATATAGAAGTGGAAAATAAAAGTTTACTTGCAGACTCAATTGAAGAAGTCATTATGAAATTTCAACACGCAGTCGTTCAAAATCAACTGGCAGAATTAATTTTTCATTTTAAAAAGTATGACTTTATAAAAGAAGAAGAACTTTTTAATATAATTCAAGAAGAAATAGAAGTAGCAATTAATGATACTAAGCCTCATGCAGATACATTAAGAAAAGTTTTATTTGGACCTACAATTACAGTAAAAGCATTGTTGAAAATGAGAATGAAAAAGAAAGTGAAAAAATATCTGAATATTAGTTTAGATAATCCAATAAAAAGAGAGGTGAATTAAGTGTCTCGTATTGTAATCAATTTATCAAGGATTGAATATAATGCACATGTATTAAAAATATTGTTTGATAGTAAAAATATAGCTATTATACCTGTGATAAAAAGTATTGCTGGAGATGAACATATCATTAAACGATTAATGAAAGTAGGATTTAACTACTTTGCAGAATCTCGACTAGAAAATATACCTCAGCAATTTACAAAAGATTGTCAATTTTTACTTTTGAGATCTCCTTTAAAGCGTCAGTATGAAGATTTAATTAAAAAGAGTTACATAAGTATTCAAACAGAGATGGTAACAATACGACAGTTAAATCATATTGCAACTGAAATGAGTCATGAACATCAAGTTATATTGATGGTTGATTGGAAAGATCAACGTGAAGGTGTATTACCTTGTCATATGGTTGAATATATTAATGAAATAAAACGAATGAATAATATAAAACTTATAGGTCTTGCATTTAATTTCATGTGTTTTAAATCTAAAGCCCCAACATTAAATGATATCGACAAAATAAATCAATTTGTTCACCATGTACAATACAAGACAGGGGTATCATTTGAAGTTATTTCTGGAGGTAACTCAAGTATGCTTCCATTGTTAAAACAATATGATTTAGGATGTATTAATGAGTTGAGAATAGGAGAAACATTATTTCGTGGTGTGGATACAACTACTAATGAAAATATACCTGAGTTATTTCAAAATGCAATATTACTTGAAGCGGAAATTATTGAAATTAAACCTAGGTATACAAAGACAAAAGAAAGTTACTTACAAGCTATTGTAGATGTGGGATATATTGATACTGTGATTGAAAAAATAAAACCACTCAATCATCGAATAGAAATTATGGGTGCTTCAAGTGATCATTTAATGATAGATTTAAAAGAAGAAATTAACTACAAAGTAGGTGATTGCATACTATTTTCATTAGAATACGAAGCGCTATCACAACTAATGTATCATCAGAGAATGGAAAAGTATTATAGTGAAGAACTTGCTATTTCTCAACGTATTAACAATTTGAATCAATCAAAACATACCAACAATATATAATTCATTATATAGAATCTGAGACAACAATAGTGTCTCAGATTTTTTTATGCGTTAGCTGTCAACGTTTTCGGGATGAGACAACGAATTCAAAATGAATTCTGTGTCAATTCCTATTTTTTATTTTTATTGACAATGATAATCGTTATCACTAAAATAAGAATATACATCAATACATATTAAGGAGTGTCATCATGAAAAGAACAACAATTTTTGGAATCATTTCAATATTATTGACTTTAATATTAATAACTGCATGTGGAAAGGTAAGTAACAATGGTTCAAAATCATCTAATCACACATCATCTTCTAAAGATACTATTGAAATTAAGCATGATTTAGGTACAACTAAGGTATCAAAAGGTGCTAAGAGAATAGTAGCTTTAGAATTCTCATTTGTTGATGCATTAGCAGCTTTGAATGTTAAGCCTGTAGGAATAGCAGATGATAATAAAAAGAATAGAATGATTAAACCGTTAAGAGATAAAATTGGAAATTATACATCTGTTGGTACGCGTAAACAACCAAATTTAGAAGAAATAAGTAAATTAAAACCTGATTTAATTATTGCCGACAGTAATCGACATAAAGGAATTTATAAGGAATTAAGTAAAATTGCTCCAACAATAGAATTAAAAAGCTTTGACGGCGACTATAATGAAAATATCGAAGCGTTTAAAGTTATAGCTAAATCTCTCAATAAAGAGAAACAAGGTGACAAACGTTTAGACGAACATAAGAAAAAAATAGTTCAATATAAACAAGAGATTCAATTTGATAAAAATGAAAAGGTACTTCCAGCTGTAGCTTCTAAGTCTGGATTACTAGCGCATCCAAGCGAATCTTATGTGGGACAGTTATTAGGTGAATTAGGTTTTAAAGAAGCATTAAATAAAGATGTGACGAAAGGATTAAGTAAATATTTACAAGGACCTTATTTACAACTCAATTCAGAAACATTATCTGAAATCAATCCAGAACGCATGTTTATTATGACAAATGGTGCAAGTTCTAATGAATCTTCTTATCAAGAATTGAAAAAAGATCCTATTTGGAACAAACTTGATGCAGTTAAAAATCATAAAATAGATGTGGTTGATCGTGATACATGGGCCCGCGCACGTGGTTTAATCTCTTCAGAAGAAATGGCTAAAGAAATCGTAGAAATTTCAAAAAAAGACAGAAATAAATAGGGTGGATTGACAATGGCTATACAAAAAAGTAATCGTCTTTCTACTAATAAAAGGTCAATCAAGAAGCGTATGACACTCACCTTTTCAGTGAGTGTTTGCCTTCTTTTTATTTTTGCTTATCTTAATTTAGCCACTGGAACTTTAAATATTCAAACTAAAGATATGTATCATTACTTTTTTACTTCAATTGAAAACAAGCAGACGTTTATCATTCAAAATGTTAGAATGCCAAGGATGATTGTTGGCATACTTGTGGGAGGAGCCTTAGCTCTAGCTGGTTTACTCATGCAATCTATAACTAGAAATCCATTAGCATCTCCGCAAATATTTGGGGTAAATGCGGGTGCTTCATTTATTATCGTATTAGTGACAGTATTAATGCCTACGATGGGAAACTATGCAACCTATTTAGCGTTTATTGGGGCATTTATTGGTGGGTTAACTGTGTATTTATTATCTGGTTCTACGAAAAAAATAACACCAGTGAAATTAGCTTTAGCAGGAATGGCAGTACATTTGTTTTTTAGTAGTCTTACACAAGGTATTATTTTACTTAATGAAGATTCTAATTCTACTGTTATGTTTTGGTTAGTTGGCTCTTTAAATGGAATGAAATGGAAAGATGTAATGATAATTTGTCCTTGGATTCTTATGGGACTTATCATACTAATTGGATTTGCAAGACAACTTACAATAATGGAATTAGGTGATACACTAGCCAAAAGTTTAGGTCAAAAAACTGAAGTGATAAGAATCATTATCGGATTACTTGTTATTATATTTGCTGGGACATCTGTTTCTATTGTAGGACCTATTGGATTTATAGGATTAATCGTGCCACATATAGTAAAACGTTATGCACCGCATAATTACTTCATTTTAATTCCGTTAACATTTATAGTTGGCGCAAATTTATTGTTATTATCTGATACATTGAGTCGTTTAATTACATATCCTTATGAATCACCAGTTGGAATTGTTACTTCATTTATAGGAGCATTTTATTTCTTATTTATTACTTTAAGGAGAGTGAAACGAATATGACACACCACTCATTAGCTATTCGTTATGCACTTGTCGTTACTATATTAATCATAAGTATATTTATTAGCTTATGCGTCGGCGCAACAATGTATCATCCCATTAAAGTAATAAATAGTTTATTGATACAAGATGATTTTATTCTAAATGAATATCGTATACCTAGAACACTTTTAGGATTAATAGTAGGAAGTAGTTTAGCTATTTCAGGAACAATCATACAAGGGGTAGTAAAAAATCCTCTCGCTTCTCCAGATGTTATTGGAATGACTAAAGGTGCGAGTTTAGCAGCGATTATTATTATTATGGTTTTTCCTAATGCTCCTTTAATCATTTTACCTATAGGTTCATTTGTTGGTGCACTAATAATCAGTTTAATTTTATCTTTTTTAATATCTCAATTTAATATTAAAGGGTCTACCTTGGCATTAATTGGCTTAGCAATTGGTGCTATATGTACAGCAATTGTACAATTTTTACTAATACGAAATCCCATGGATGCAAATAATGCGCTTATATGGTTAACAGGTAGTCTCTATGGTCATACGATAGAAAATGTATATTCAATTTTACCTTGGTTTATTATTACGATTCCAATCGTCATTGCTTTAAGTCATCAACTCGATATCTTAAACCTAGGAGATTCAATAGCGATAGCATTAGGTACACGAATAAAACGTATTAAAATGATATTGTTGATTTTATCAGTGATGTTAGCAGGAGCATCTATTTCAATAGTTGGAGGAATCAGTTTTCTTGGATTAATTGCGCCACACATAGCTCGAAAAATTGTCGGATATCGTCATGTTCACGTAGTGATGATGTCTGGTTTAATTGGAGCAATCCTTATTTTATTTAGTGATGGATTAGCAAGAGGTATTCATCCACCACTTGATATACCAGTAGGCGTAGTTATTGCCATTGTTGGTGTTCCATACTTTTTATTGTTACTTAGAAGAATTTAAATATTAAAAGAGTGAGATCGTATTCACAGTGAATGCTATCTCACATTTTTTTTGTGAAATTTTAAACTTTTGTATATTGCAAGTTATTTGAAAATAAGATATAGTAAAGTACATATTATTTATAAAAATACATATAAAGTTATATTTATATAATTAATAGATGTTAATTTCGATGAAAATACAAAATGAATGAATAAATACAATTACCTATATAAATAGAAAGAAGGGTGAATATTGGAGAATTATAACAAACAGGAGAAAATAAAAGGAAGAATAAAATTTATATCGATGTCAATCATTGGTATTATGTTATTTTTAATACCCATTCCAATTGTACAAGGTGGGGAGAAACAAACGACATTACCAGTGGCATTTTTGGCAAATTGGTTAAAAGATTTATTAGGACCTGCAATGTCAATTCTCATTATTACAATCATTACGTTATCGACTATTTTGACTATTTTATTTTCAACAATTTTAAAGAATAAAGTAAAACCAGGTGGTCTTATCGCGAATGCATTTCAAGTTGGCCCAGTGTGGATGATATTAAGAGTACTTGCAGTTGTATTTGTCTGGATGACTTATTTTAAAATTGGAAGTAAAGTGATCTATTCAGAAGATACGGGCGGATTAGTATTTAATGATTTATTACCTACATTAGTAGCAGTATTCCTTTTTGCTGCCTTATTTTTACCTTTATTAATGGAATACGGTTTATTAGAATTTTTAGGACCATTGTTTAGACCAATCATGAGACCATTATTTACTTTACCAGGACGATCAGCAGTTGATAATTTAGCCTCATTTATAGGAGATGGAACAGTAGGCGTGCTTATTACAAGTCGTCAATATGAAAAAGGTATTTATTCAAAAAGAGAATCAATAGTCATTTCTACAACTTTTAGTGTTGTATCAATCACGTTTGCTATTGTTATTGCTCAAACTATTGGATTACAACAAAAGTTTTTTGTATTTTATTTAACAGTGATCGTTTCTTGCTTAGTTGCAGCGATAATCATGCCAAGAATATGGCCACTAAATCAAATTCCCGATGATTTTACGAAAGAAGTATCTGAAAGTACACGACTTGAAAAACTTCCAGAAGGAAAAACTGCATTAGCTCATGGTTTTGATGAAGCTACAATTGTAGGGCTAAAAGCACCAGGAGTTAAAGAATTTTTTAAAACGGGAATTAAAACGGTGATTGATATGTGGTTTGTTATTTTACCAGTAGTTATGAGTATAGGGACTATTGCCACGATAATAGCAAATTATACGCCAGTATTTGAAATCATAGGAAAACCATTTATTCCTATATTACAATTACTTCAAATTCCTGAAGCTGCAAAAGCGTCTGAAACTTTACTTATTGGTTTTGCAGACATGTTTTTACCTTCTATCTTAATAGCGACGGTACACAGTGAATTGACACGATTTGTGATTGGTGCTTTAAGTATATCTCAATTAATTTATCTATCTGAAGTGGGCGGTGTGATTTTAGGTTCTAAAATCCCGGTCAGTCTCGGAAAATTATTTATGATATTTTTAATCAGAACTGCAATCACATTACCAATTATTGCTTTAATGGCACATTTATTACTATAAAAAAAGAAGCAGGGTAAGGATTGATGAATGCAATTCCAATTCCTTCCTGCTTCTTTTTTCTATTCTAAAGTTGATAGTACGTTTGCTTTTACAATTTCACTTGTTACTACTGGTGAATCTTCTGTTGAAGATTTTCCAGTATTTTTATGCGCTTCTTTAAACGCATCACTTTGGGTCCAAGCTTTGAAGTTTTCTTCACTATCCCACCATGTATTAACATACATATTTTCAGTATCATTAGTATTATCAATTTGCCAAACTTCAATTTTTCTGAAACCTTCTAGTTGTTCAATCTTACCACCTTTAGTGAAACGTGGTGCCATTTTTTCAGCAAATCCTTTTTTTACAGTAATACGATTTGTAACAACAAACATAGTCAGACCTCCTTACTTATTTATTTTAATAATATACAAATTCAAAGATATATCAAATAAAATACTTGTAATAAATAAGAAAAATAAACGTTTAAAGAAAGGTATCTATATACCGAAAATATGTTCGTATTTTAAGGCTATTTATGTTAATATATTTTTAATAAAGGAGAAGATAAATGACAGGAAAAACGCATGTAGCTGCTGGTTTGCTTGTAGGAGCAATAACAGTTGACCATTATCATACAGATCTATTTTCTACTGTAACAGTAATTTGTTTAGCAATATCAGGAAGTTTACTTCCAGATATTTGTCATACAAGAAGTAAGGTTGGAAGACAATTTAAAATTCTTAGTTTGCTCGTTAGTACTATCTTCGGACATCGAACATTTACGCATTCATTGTTATTTTTAGGTATGATAGGTTTTTTACTTATTTTAATTCAAACTCCGACTTATTATTTAGTTACTATTATCGGTGCAATGGCTTCTCATGTTATACTAGATATGTTGACACCTAGAGGGGTAAAGTTACTTTATCCAATACCTTTATCGATTAAGTTTCCTTTTACTTTCAAAACTGGTGGTTTTTTAGATGCATCTTTATCAACAGCTTTTAGTATTGGAGCAATATACATAATATTTCAAGAGTTTATAAATGAAATCTTGAAATATGTGAGCCATTCATTGTCCGGATGATATCAATGAATATGATGGATCATCTTTCTTGTCTTAATATCAAATTTATAATTAATATGATAAATATATTTGAATGACACGAACTATCTATAAGGAGAGTTAGTAATGCTAGATCAAAGTAAATTAGAAAAATACAATCAAGAACATTTAATTGAATATGAGAAAATGATGAGTAGTAATGAAAAAGAACAATTAGATGAAAAAGTGAACTCATTAGATTTAGAATTTATTCAAGAACTTTATCAAAGTTTATATGTTAATCGTAAAACAATTACAGATGTTACTGCAGTTTCTGAAGTTGATTATAAAATTAAGGAAGCATTCACGGAGCAAGATCGTGAATATTATGAACATAAAGGAATAGAAGCAATAAGAAATGGAGAATTTGCTGTTGTTCTTATGGCTGGTGGTCAGGGCACACGTTTAGGTTATAAGGGACCTAAAGGTTCTTTTGAAATTGAAGGTATAAGCTTATTTGAACTTCAAGCAAGACAACTATTGCATCTAAAAAATGAAACAGGACATTGTATTAATTGGTATATTATGACTAGTGATATTAATCATGAGGAAACATTACGTTATTTTGAAAACCATGATTATTTTGGTTATAACCCAGAACGTATTCACTTTTTTAAACAAGACAACATTGTGGCTCTAAGTGAAAATGGTAGACTTATTTTTAATGAAAAAGGCTATATTATGGAAACACCTAATGGTAATGGCGGGATATTTAAATCGCTAGAACATTATGGTTATTTAGATAAAATGGAGAAAGATGGCGTAAAGTTCATTTTCTTAAATAATATTGATAATGTGTTAGTAAAGGTTCTTGATCCTGTATTTGTAGGGTTTACAGTAGTAAATGATAAAGATATCACATCTAAATCTATTCAACCTAAAAAGGGTGAAAGTGTCGGACGATTAGTTAGTAAAGATAATAAAGATACTGTACTTGAATACTCAGAACTTGATGGAAATGTAGCGAATACATTTGATAATGCAAATATTGGCATTCACGCATTTAAGTTATCGTTTATAAATCAAGTGGTAAATAATGATTTACCATATCATTTAGCCATTAAAAAATTGAAACAACTGGATGATGACTTTGGTTTAATTGAAAAAACATCTTTAAAATTTGAACTATTTTATTTTGATATTTTCCGATATGCGAATAGCTTTATTACATTACAAGTTCCAAGAAAAGAAGAATTTTCACCTTTGAAAAATAAAGAGGGAAAAGACAGTGTAGAAACTGCAACTGATGATTTAAAACGAATGAATGTAATTTAAAGGATGGTGGAATACGATGTCTAAATCATCTCAGCATACAAAAGATAATGTAATTGAATCATTTAAAGACATCATTCCACTATCTTTTGGCGAGGAAATTGGTAATGCAACTTCACATGGTGTTGCTGCACTAATGACTTTATTTTTACTGCCTTATGTAGCAGTACATAGTTATAATGAGTATGGAACACTAAGTTCTATTAGTGTTTCTATCTTTGTTATTAGTATTTTCATGATGTTTATTTCTTCTACTGTATATCATTCAATGAAAAATAATACATCGCATAAGTATATATTAAGAATTATTGACCATAGTATGATATATGTAGCAATTTCTGGAACGTATACACCTGTCTTACTAACAGTTGTTGGAGGTTGGTTAGGATGGCTGGTCTTTTTGTTATTATGGGGAACAACAATATGGGGTATTCTATATAAGTCAATTTCAACTCATGTAAATCCCAAATTAAGCTTAATCGTATACTTAGTTATGGGATGGGTTGGCATTATATTTTTACCTGTGATTATTATTAGAACATCTTGGTTATTTATTTTATTTATCGTATTAGGTGGTCTTTCTTATACCATTGGAGCATGGTTTTATGCACAAAAAAACCGTCCATATTTTCATATGATATGGCATATTTTTATTGTTATCGCATCACTCTTTCATTTTATAGGAATCGTATATTTTATGTAGACCTAGCTGAAAGGTTATATCATTGAGAATAACTTAGTTTATTAAGTGCTTATTTAGAAACAGGACTATGAATTCAAAAAGAATTCTACCCTGTTTTTTCTTTTTTTAATAATACATTAAAGTTGTTTACGAATATAATTAAGAATATTCTATATTATGAACTTTTTAAATACATAGGAGGGCAAAGATGAAATTAAAATCAATAGGTATTGTAGTGACTTTGGTTTTAACAATGTTTATGGCAGCAATTGAAAGTTCAATTATTTCACTAGCATTGCCTACCATTCGTAAAGATTTGAATGCTGGTACAGCAGTGCCATTAGTCTTTACCGTTTATTTTATAGCACTTGTTGTAGCAAATCCTATTGTGGGTGAACTTCTCACAAGATTTAAGATTCTATATATAACTGTAGTCGGCATACTATTATTTGGTATTGGAAGTTTTATGTCAGGTATGAGTGAAACGTTTACAATGTTAATTATTTCAAGAGTCATACAGGGACTTGGCGCAGGAGTTATGATGTCTTTGACTCAAATTGTACCAAAACTAGCATTTGAAATTCCGCTTCGTTACAAAATAATGGGCATCGTTGGAAGTGTCTGGGGAATTTCAAGTATTCTTGGACCGTTATTAGGTGGTGGAATATTAGAAGTTGCAACATGGCATTGGTTGTTTTATATCAACATACCCATAGCATTGATAGCTATTGTTTTAGCTTTTCTTACTTTTCATTTTCCAGAAGAAGCGGAAGTACAACACATACACTTTGATGCAAAAGGATTATCTTTGTTTTATATATTTATCGGACTTCTTATGTTTAGTTTATTAAATAAAACAGGTGTTACTTTTAATATTATTGCATTTATACTAGCAATAGTTATATTATTCGTTTTATTCAAATATGAAAATAAAAAAAATATGCCTTTTTTACCAATAAGTGAATTTAATAAATCAATTTCACTGGTATTTATAACTGATTTACTTATAGCAATATGTCTAATGGGGTATAACTTATATATACCTGTTTATTTACAAGATTATTTAAAATTATCTCCAATACAAAGTGGATTAGTTATATTTCCACTTTCTGTTGCATGGTTAGCTTTAAACTTCAATTTAGCTAAGGTAGAATCAAAATTTTCAAGAAAAAAATTATATATCGGAGCTTTCATATCATTAATTTTAAGTAATATGATTTTAGTATTTGGACTTCATATTCCTCTTATTATTGCGGGAGCTGTGATTCTTGCAGGATTGAGTTTTGGTTTCGTTTATACTAAAGACAGTGTAATTGTGCAAGAAGAAACAAGTCCTAAATATATGAAAAAAATGATGTCATTCTATGCATTAACTAAAAATTTAGGATCATCTATAGGATCTACATTGATGGGGTCATTATATGCACTTCAATTTGGTTTATTAGGAGGTAACTTTTATAATATATTAACTGTAATCACAATTGTTGCGCTTATATTAATTTTAATGTGGGTATTTTTATTTAAAGAGAATAAAGAAAGTATAAAATAATAATTTTAAGTTACTATATATAAATGATAAAGTATCATTATAAAGTATTATTGATGAAAAGAGGAGGAAAGAGAGGAATGAAATTTTCTAATCAAAAATTTAACGGTATCTTTCCGGCTCTTCTTATTCTTATTATTTTTATTCTATCAGGTTGTATATTTTTAATATTTTTAGGATTTGGGTTATTTGGATTAAGTCGAATTCTTATTTTTTTAAAATTAGGATTTTTTACATACAATAGGGATTTATTCAGCAATTTAGTATATTACGGTAGCTATATAGTATTTGGATACTTTTTGCTATTTGCTATTGAGCATTTAATGGATTACTTTAGAAAACAATTACCTAATAATCCATATTTTAATGGAACACTATTTCATTTAATTTCATATGTAATTACGACTATCCTATTCTATTTTGTTATTCATATTCATTACGTATATATTAAAATTGAATTTTGGGTTATTGCATTAATTATTGGAATACTATATTTATGTAAAATGATTTTTTATCCAGATAGCGAAGACTTGAATGATAAGAAGTAGATATAAGTTATAAATTCTTGATAAATTCAGCACAGATTGTAAGTAAATTTGTTAAAATATGAATATAAAGAAACTTAAGGGGGATAATGAGTTGTTAACGGTAGAACAAGTGGAAAAAATAGTGGGAAACTTAAAAGATCCAATTATTAATGTGCCTTTAAAAGAAACAAAGGGAATTGTAGAAGTAAAAATAAAAGAAGAAATTCAACATGTAAGTGTTAAAGTTGCTATGGCTCAATTAGGTGGACAACCACAGCTTGATTTGCAAATGTCAGTGGTTAAAGCTTTAAAAGAAAATGGTGCAAATACAGTGGGCATTCGTTTTGAGGAACTACCTGCTGAAGTTGTGGAAAAATATACAGGAAAAGAAAAAGAAAAACCTAAGACAATTGAGGGATTATTGTCACAGAATAATCCAGTGGAGTTTATTGCAATTGCTTCTGGTAAAGGGGGAGTAGGAAAATCAACTATAGCCGTAAACTTAGCAGTAGCATTAGCAAGAGAAGGTAAAAGAGTAGGACTCATAGATGCTGACATTTATGGTTTTAGTGTTCCAGATATGATGGGTATAGATGAAAAGCCTGGTGTTCAAGGAAAAGAGATTATTCCTGTAGAACGTCATGGTGTTAAAGTGATTTCAATGGCATTTTTCGTTGAAGAAAATGCACCAGTTATTTGGCGTGGTCCTATGTTAGGAAAAATGTTGACGAATTTCTTTGTTGAAGTTAAATGGGGAGAGTTAGATTACTTATTACTTGATTTACCTCCTGGAACAGGGGATGTAGCTCTTGACGTTCATTCAATGTTACCAAGTAGTAAAGAAATAATAGTAACCACACCACATCCAACAGCAGCATTTGTAGCAGCAAGAGCTGGAGCTATGGCTAAGCATACAGAGCATTCTATTTTAGGTGTTATTGAAAATATGAGTTATTTCGAAAGTAAAGAAACTGGAAAAAAAGAGTATGTATTTGGTAAAGGTGGAGGACGTAAACTTGCGGACGAGCTAAATACCCAATTGTTAGGAGAACTACCTCTTGAACAACCTTCTTGGAATCCTAATGACTTTTCACCATCTATTTATCAAGAAGAAGATCGATTAGGAAAAATCTATAAAACAATTGCGCAAAAAGTAATTGCTGCAACAATAAAATAATAAATAAAAATTAGTGTAAAAGTGTTCGAAAAAAAATATCATTTCGAGCGCTTTTTCTATTGCAAAATATAAAAATTCTGATAGAATATTTTTTTGTGAGCAAGTTAAAAGAATTGCTTAAAACAAAAATAAAATTATTAAAATAATTTGTTGACACTAAATGAATTGTTTGATAAGATATAAAAGTCGTTCTCAAGAAATGTTAATACATTTTAAAAAATGTAAATTCGGTGTAAAATTTACCATTGCGAAATCTTGGAAAACGATATAAAATATTAAAAGTAATCAAAATTAGTTATTGACTTTCGAAATTGAAATTGATACAATTTGATAGATTACATTTTAAATGAACATTGAAAACTGAATGACAATATGTCAACGTTAATTCCAATAAAGTAACTTAAATGTTACAAACACTATTTAGTATGATGAGCTAATCAAACATCATAAATTTTTATGGAGAGTTTGATCCTGGCTCAGGATGAACGCTGGCGGCGTGCCTAATACATGCAAGTCGAGCGAA
>NZ_SODE01000003.1:172985-245853 GCF_004365845.1 Staphylococcus sp. AtDRG32 | reverse complement strand
TTCGCTCGACTTGCATGTATTAGGCACGCCGCCAGCGTTCATCCTGAGCCAGGATCAAACTCTCCATAAAAATTTATGATGTTTGATTAGCTCATCATACTAAATAGTGTTTGTAACATTTAAGTTACTTTATTGGAATTAACGTTGACATATTGTCATTCAGTTTTCAATGTTCATTTTCTTCAACACAAGAATTAATTATACTCGCTATCGATATGAAAGTCAACAACTTTTTTTAATTAATTTTTTTGTGTTTTTAATGTTCGTTGATTTGTTTCGCTCAACAAATACATACTATACAGGGTTTCTTCCAAATGTACAATGGTAAAAATTACACTACAAAAGGTAAGAGATAGAGTCTAATCTACAAAATACGAACATTATATAAAATAATTTGTTAATAGTTAATATTAAGTATGTTTTGTTTCAGTTTATAGCTTTTTTTACATTGCTCTTCTCCTATAAAACAAACTTTTAAAAATTTACATTTTTTTAAAATAATTTTAAAAAAAGCTATTTACAGTGTGATTTAGTATTGTTGAAGGTAAAATATCCTCGTTATTCAATACTAATCTACTATAAATAGCACATAAAAATTTACATTTCGGTTCTACCAGCAATTGCTTTAGAAAGCGTTACTTCATCAGCATACTCTAAATCGCCACCAACTGATAACCCTTGTGCAAGGCGTGTTACCTTTATTCCAATAGGTTTTACAAGTCTTGAAATATACATGGCGGTCGATTCACCTTCTAAGTTTGGATTCATAGCTAATATAAGTTCTTTAACTTCTTCATCTTTTAATCTATCAATAAGTGTAGGTATATTGATATCTTCAGGTCCTATACCATCCATTGGAGAGATAGATCCATGTAATACATGATAAAGGCCTTTATACTCTCTCATTTTTTCCATTGCAATAACATCTTTATCATCTTCAACCACACAAATAATTGAACGATCCCTTTGTTTATCTTCACAAATGTAACACGGATCTTTTTCAGTAATATGACCGCAAATACTACAATAGGTAAGTTCTCGCTTAACATCTACTAAGGCTTTAGCAAATTTTACGACATCGTCTTCTTTCATGTCTAATGTATAAAAAGCCAGACGTTGAGCCGTCTTGGGACCAATGCCTGGCAGTTTCATAAAACTATCTATAAGTTTTGAAATCGGTTCAGGATAATGCATACTTAACCTACATTCCTGGAATATTTAAGCCTTGAGTATGTTTACCTAATCGTTCTTGTGTTAAATTATCTGCTTTATTCATTGCTTCATTTGTTGCAGCTAAAACTAAATCTTGTAACATTTCGATATCATCTGGATCTACTGCTTCTTCTTTAATTTCTACATCTACAACTTCTTTATGACCAGTTACAGTTACAGCAACCATACCGCCACCAGCTGTTCCTACAATACGTTCGTCTTTAAGTTTTTCTTGTTCTTGTGCCATTTTCTTTTGCATTTTTTGCATTTGTTTCATCATTTGTTGCATATTTCCGCCACCGCGCATAATTCATTTCCTCCTTAAATTTTCACATTAATTTTATTATAATTTATATTTTATTATACATACGTTTATATTTATTGTCATGTATGACTCATTCAACTTACTTTGTAAACAAACTGACCTATTTTATTATTCATCTATAATATTCACAGTATCTTCACCAAATAAATCTTTCGCTTTTTGAGCGATATCAGACGTTTCCTCTTTAGTATTATCTTTTGTACTTTCAGAAGAATGATGATCATTTTGTTTTCTATGATTAATATACTCGCTTCTTACTCTCATCCATTGATCTGAAGGGACACCTACTACTTCAACATTTTTATCTATGATATTACAAACGACGTTTTCAATGTTTTTCCTTTTTTCTTCATCTTTATTAACAATTTCACAATGTATTTCTTCATCAAATTGAATTAATACACGTTTTCTACTTGCTGCTACTGGAATTGAGTTTTGCAATAAGCTGACTAAAGATTTTTTATCATTACTTTTAGCATAATCAATGACTTCTTGCCAATGTTCTTTGAGTAGTTGAATATCTTCTTTATTTGCTTCATCTAACACTTTAGCTATCTGAGTCATAGAAAATGCTGCTTTACTTTGACGTTTACTTCTAGAATGTGTGTTTGTTTGTGTGTGCTTGTTATTACTCTGTGAAATACCTTGTGCTTTTAGAGTTTTTAACTCATTTTCAAGTTGTTCCATTCTTTGTAATAACACTTCATTATTAGGTTCTGTAGCAACAGGAGTTGTTGCTACATTTTCTACTTTCGTAGGATTTGTTTTTACCATTTCAGCTAATTTAACTAATAACACTTCAAAGTGTACATTCTGATTCACACTAAATCTAATAGAAACGAGCGTATCATTTATAATATCTATCATATAATATAACGTTTCTAAATCAAATTGAGTTAAGGCATCGTAACTTGTTTGTTCATTGATGGTTTTATTCATAATTGTATCTCTTACGAAATAAATCATATCATTAATAAGTCTATTTACTTCTTTACCTTCAGATACAAAGTGATGATAACGAGAAAATGCTTCTTTTACATTTCCATTAACGATATCGTTAAACAATTCATTAAGCGACGCTTCATCTACACTACCCGTTACGTCTAATACATCTTGTAATGTAAGATGCTCATCTCCAAAAGCAATTGCTTGGTCCATAATGCTTAATGCATCACGCATACCACCTTCTGATGCTTTAGCAATAAATTCTAATGCCGCTTCCTCATAATCTAGTGATTGTTCTTGTGCAACAAAACGTAATCGTTCCACAATCTGTTCCGTACTAATCGCTTTAAAATCAAAACGTTGTGCACGTGAAATAATCGTAGGTGGTATTTTATGCGGTTCTGTTGTTGCTAAAATAAAAATAGCGTGTGCTGGGGGTTCTTCTAATGTTTTTAATAAAGCATTAAAAGCACCTGTTGTAAGCATATGAACTTCATCTATAATATAAACTTTATATTTTGATTCACTAGGTGCGTATTTAACTTTATCTCTAATATTTCTAATTTCATCAACACCGTTATTACTAGCAGCATCAATTTCAATAACGTCACCATTTGTTCCTTGTGTAATGCCTTTACATATTGCACACTCATTACAAGGTTCACCATCATGGGGATTTAAACAGTTAATAGCTTTAGCAAACACTTTAGCTATACTTGTTTTACCAGTTCCTCTTGGCCCACTAAAAATATATGCATGAGATTGCTTTCCTTTTGAAATAGCATTTCTCAAAGTTTTAGTGACATGTTCTTGACCTACAACATCACTAAAACTTTGAGGTCTAAACATTCGATATAAAGCTTGATAGTTCACAGTCGCACCTCCAATACAATTACTTATCAATTATATCATGTCATATCTTTGATATATTAATTTTTTATACTTCTATGATATCGGTTCTAGTTTCCCATGTGGATATTCACTTAATTGATCCCACAAGAATTTCACATAAAGAGGCTTATCATCACTTTTCGATATAATATGATGTTGCGCCGCTGATGCATAACCTAACGTTGTAAAATAATCAGGACAACCATCTACAATAATAGCAGTATAATGATGAGCTTTCGCACGCTCTTCTACAGCTTGTACTAAAGCTTTTCCTATACCTTGGTTTCGATAAGGTGTTGCTACAATCAAAGAAGATAATTGTAATACTTTAAATGTATCTTCATTATCAATGAGATTCACTTCATTTAGCATGATGTGCCCTATAATGTCCCCATCTTCTTTTTTGGCAATAACTTCTAATTCATAATTATACGTAGGTTGTTTTCTTAAATTAGAAATTATTTTACTATGTGATTTACCATCTAAACCTTCGTTATTAGTATAATGTTGTTCAAGTTTTTCTAAAGTCTCGATATAATCCATTTCAGTTAAAGTACTTAAATAAACTTGCATAACTTCCCCCTATATTAACATGTTCCTAATCATATTTCTGTTAAATGAAGTAAGTGAATGTATCAGTGTATACACCCATGACCCTCATTATAAAAATAATTTAGGGCATTTTTTCTCAAAATGCTTATTTTGAATATCTGTATATAAGTATGATGTTTATAGTTGTTCGATGCCAACTTATTTAAATGATTTAAAAGTCTTTATCTGTATTCTAAGTTCTTCTATAGTTTATATAAAAAAGGAGTGACTTTAAATTAAAGTCACTCGTAAAGTATATCTATTTATAGAAATGATTAATTTTAAATTAAATAACCGTGCACCTTCGAATCGAATGTACATCATAAACGTTACCGAAGTCGATAGCTAAATCTCGGCTACCCTACGGCACATATGAGTGTCCACTTAATGCTGCTTCCGTCAGGACCTGACATGATTCATGGGTTCATATTGCATAGGACCGAAATCTTCAAACACCTCGTGCTTCGGGCAGACTTCACAAAAGTACACCCTCAACGAAGGAATTAAGTCTCGCATAAAGCGGATTTCGAGTACAGGGAACCGCTACCTCCCCACCTAGCACGGTAAGTTTTATAATACTATAAAACGTATTAACGTTGCAAGTAAAATAATATATTTATTTATAAATCATTCAAGTTAAAAACAAATTCAAAAATATTACTATTTATTTTGTCGACGAGAAAATTCATTAAACTTAAACTCTGTCGCTAAATGCTTTGAAACATTATATTGAAATCGCGTCGTATCTTTAAGAAAAACGGTACTTCTTACTGTCGCTGTATATGGATGGTGCACTTTACCAAACACTTGATATTCAAAATCCTTAAATGGTTCAAATGTAATTGATTTATTGGAATAGCTAATATTTAAATGAAGTTCTTTTTCTAAATAATCATAAATAGACTTTCTAGCTATCTCATTAGATATTTTAGGAACTAATGATGTTAGAAAATAATCTTCATCTAATATTTTAACTTTTCCATCCACACTTCTACTTCTTACTACATGACATAATAAATCGTTATTTCTTAAACACAATTGTTCTTTCACTAAAGGAACATCAGACGCCTTTATTATTTCATTTACAAGTACATGTGTTTCATGAGTTAAGTTTAACTTTTCTTTAACTTCTTTAAAGCTAATTAAATCTGAAAAAGGAAATTCAGTGATATCTTGTTGAATAACTATCGATCCTTTTCCTTTAATTTTTTGAATCATCCCATCATTTGCAAGTAATTCAAGTGCTTTTCTTACCGTTTCTCGAGATGAGTGATACGTTTCTACAAGCTCACGTTCTGACGGTAGTTGTTCACCATGTAAGTATATTCCCTCAGAAATATCTTTTTTTAATTTTTCATAAATTACTGCAAATTTTTGTTGACCCATTTTTAATTTTTCACCCTATCATTTAATATGACTTACTAATAACTATCGCACCATATGGTGAAATCTTATTGTCAAGAATTGTACCACTTTGAATAATAATATCTCCTACTATATCAAGATCATCTGGAATCCTAACAGTTTCATTTGAAAAGTTAGCAATAATTAACCAAGAATCATTTTTATAGTTGCGACGATAAATAAACAATTGTGGATGATCCATATACAATGGTTCAATATCTCCATAAGTAATAATATCATAATGATGACGTAACTTAATAAGTTGACGATATACATGTAAAACTGAATCTTTATTACTTATAGCATCTTCAACATTAATCGCATCTATATTATTAGGTAAATCTATCCATGGCGTACCAGATGTAAACCCCGCATTTTCATTTTGATTCCATTGTATAGGAGTGCGTGAATTATCACGCGATTTTTGGGATAAAATGGTCAAGATTTCTTCTTCTGGTATTCCTTCTTCTTTTAGATGTGTATACGCATTAAGAGATTCGACATCTCTATATTTTTGTATTGATGTATAATGAGGGTCAGTCATGCCAATTTCTTCACCTTGATAAATATAGGGTGTCCCTTGTAACATATGTAACGCAATAGCTAACATTTTTGCGCTTGCTTGACGATTCAATTCATTTGTATCATCGCCAAATCGTGATACTACTCTTGGTTGGTCATGATTACACCAAAAAATAGCATTCCAGCCACCACCATTATGGATACCTACTTGCCATTCCATTAAAATTTTCTTTAATTTAAGAAAATCATATTTTTCATTTGTCCACTTTTCACCATCTTTATAATCCACTTTTAAATGATGAAAATTAAATACACTATTCAACTCTTGACGCTCAGGACGTGTATATTTAATACAATTGTCAATCGTCGTTGAAGACATCTCACCTACTGTCATCATATTTCTATTTCCAAAAGTATGACGGTTGAGTTCATGTAAATATTGGTGAACACGGGGACCATCAGTGTAAAATTCTTTTCCGATAGCTTCCGAATTTTTAAATTCATCTTTAGAAATAAGATTTATTACGTCAAAACGGAAGCCATCAACGCCAAATTGAATCCAATAATTTACCATTTCATAAAGTGCTTGTCTTACTTTTTCATTATCCCAATTCAAATCAGCTTGTGTCACATCAAATAAGTGTAGATAGTATTCATCTGATTTCTCATCATATTTCCAAGCATTTCCACCAAATTTAGATTGCCAATTTGTTGGTGGTCCATCTGCTGATGATTTGAAAAAATAAAAATCTCGATAAGGATTATCTTTTGAACGAATTGCTTCCTTAAACCAATGATGTTCCGTAGACGTATGATTAATTACAATGTCTAGCATAACTTTTAAGTCTCGACGATGTGCTTCATAAATCAATTTTTTAAAATCATCTAACGTTCCAAACTCTTCATTAATTTTAAAATAATCACTGATATCGTAACCATTATCATTCATTGGAGATTCATAAATAGGTGTTAGCCAAATATAGTCCACGCCTAAATACTTTATGTAATCTAATTTTTCAATAATACCATTCAAATCTCCTTTACCGTTTCCAGTCGTATCATTAAAAGATTTAGGGTAAATTTGATACACTACTGATTTTCTCCAATCGTTTTGAATCATATTAATGCCACCTTTATCTAAAAATATATTCTTCAAAATAATTAATTATTCACATCTTATAATGAAAGTTCTTAAGTCTCATTTTATATCATCCGGATTTTCTATCATTTCTTTAGCTTTAACTTTAGTGAATTTAGAAAAAACCACCGTTAATACTGCTGGCAAAATCATTGCTAATAGGATAACAGGTATATAAATATACCAATATTTACTTTGGATTGAAATAAAAGCTGGAACGCCTCCTACCCCTACATTACCAAGTACTCGGTTTGCTCCAATGACTGCCCCTAAAATACCCGATGTACAAATAGCAGCAAAAAACGGTACTTTTAAAGGTAAATTCACTCCAAACATAGCTGGTTCAGTGACACCTAAGAAAGCAGAAACGCCAGATGTTAATGCTAATCCTTCTTCTTTTGCCATTTTTCGACGTTTATAAATTAACCATGCACCAAATGCAGCTGATCCTTGACAAATATTAGAAATGGCTACAATTGGCCATAAATAAGTTCCCTTTAAAGAACTGCCCATCAATTGAAAATCCACTGCTAAGAACATATGGTGTAATCCAGTAATAACAAGTGGTGCATAGAAGAAACCATAAATTGCGCCCCCTAACCAACCCGCATGTTCAAAAATAAATTGTATAGCACCTGTAATCGCTGTTCCGATACCTAATGCTATAGGCCCAATAATAATAAATGATAGGAATCCTGTAATTAATAATGCCACAGGCCCTACTACAAGCATCTTAATTGAATCATGCACGACTTTATTAAGTGCTTTTTCAATTAAAGAAAGTACATAAGCCGCGATAAGTACCGGAAGGACTTGCCCTTGGTAATTTAGTTGTTTAATTTCTAAACCAAATAAATTCCATGTAGGAATTTGGCCCTTAGCTATATCATATTGTGAAACAAGTTGAGGATGCATTAATATCAACCCCAACACTAATCCTAAAATTGGACTACCTCCAAAGACTTTCATACTACTCCAACCAATTAAAGCTGGTAAAAAGATAAATGCTGTACTAGCTATGACATTAATAATATTAGAAATATCACCTAATTGATGATGTTGTTCCACTAAGGCCTTAGGACCAAATAAATGTTCCATAGTTAAAAGATTATTAATCCCCATAAGTAAACCAGCTGTTACTAGTGCTGGCAAAATTGGAATAAAAATATCTCCTAATAATTTTACTAATCGTTGTAATGGATTCCCTTTTTTTGCAGCGGCAGTTTTTGCTTCATCTTTAGATGCAGTTTCTACACCGGTTTCATTTACAAACTGTTTATACACTTCATCTACTGTACCAGGACCAATAACAATTTGATATTGATTGTCAGCTTTAAATTGGCCTTTAACAAGCGTATTATTAGATAAAGCTTCCTTATCTACTTTATTATCATCTTTCAAAACTAATCGTAATCGCGTTACACAATGAGTAGCAGTATCTACGTTTTCTTTTCCACCTATTGCTTGAACAATATCTTGTACATCTTTTCTTTTTACACTCACGATGTCCACTCCTTTGTTTCTAACTTAAACAAAGTATAACTTGTCTAGACAAGTTGTGTAAAGGCTTTCATTAAATAATTTAATTTTTTAAAAATTTAGTACATAAAAATAAGCACTCAGTAAGTTACTGAGTGCTTATCTTCTTTATATTGATTAGTCTTGGATTTTAATGATAATGGCGGAGGAAGAGGGATTCGAACCCCCGCGGCCCGTTAAGGCCCTGTCGGTTTTCAAGACCGATCCCTTCAGCCGGACTTGGGTATTCCTCCAATGAACACAATAATCATCATATAATATTATTCATTGGAAGTCAATCTTTTTATATTATTATGCTAAAACTTTTTGTTTGAGATATTGATCTACTGATTTAGCTACAGCTCGGCCTTCTTTAATTGCCCACACAACTAAACTTTGTCCACGACGTGCATCTCCTGCAGCAAATACCTTTTCTTGATTTGTACGGTAATCCTGCTCATTTGCTACAATTTTATTTTGTTTGGTTTTAATATCAAATGATCGTGGTACTGTTGTTTCAGTTCCTTCAAATCCAATTGATAATAATACTAAATCTGCTGGCCAGTGTCTTTCTGTACCATCAACCACTACCATACCTTCAGGTGTTTCTTCTAAAATTTGGGTATAAACGCCGCGAATATTACCCATTGTATCTACATCATATCGCATAGTTTGAACACCATATGCACGAGGTTCTCTTCCAAATCGTGCTTCATATTCTTTATGAGCATAATCCATTTTAAATACAGGTAACGCTAAAGGCCAAGACGTGTTACTTTCAAATGTAATCTCTTCTGGTGCTTTTGTATACTTGTTAAACTGTACAATAGATTTACAATTTTCGCGTAAAGCAGTTGCTACGCAGTCTGCTCCAGTATCCCCTGCTCCTATAACAATTACATTTTTATCTTTAGCCGTAATTGAAGCTTCTTCAATCTCACCATTTAAAACTTGCATTTGCTCAGTAAGGTAATCCATAGCAAAATGAATACCTTGTCCCATTCTACCTTCTAAAGGTAAGTCGCGTGCTTTTTGAGCACCAGTACATAATATAATCGCATCAAATTGTTCTTCTAATTCATCACGTGTTATATCTACACCGATATTAGTATTTGTCTTAAAAGTAATACCTGCCTCACGCATGATTTCAATTCTACGTCGAACCACAGTTTTGTCTAACTTCATATTTGGAATACCATACATTAATAAACCACCTGGTTCAGCTGCTCTTTCAAAGACAGTAACTTGATAGCCTACATGATTTAATTCTTCCGCCGCTGCTAATCCTGCAGGACCGCTTCCAACAATTGCCACGCTCTGGTCTTTGTGTTCTTTTGGATATTTTGGTTTTACCCATCCATTGTCATAAGCTTCATCAATAATCGTGCGTTCGATGCCTTTAATTGCTACAGAATCACGATTAATTTTCATAACACATGATTGCTCGCATGGTGCAGGACAAATACGTCCTGTAAATTCAGGAAAATTATTTGTCTCACTTAGACGTTCGTATGCTTCTTTAAAGTCTTGATGATAAACTAAATCATTCCATTCAGGTATATAATTTCCTATTGGACAACCAATTGTTTCTCGTCCGAAAGGAAGTCCAGTTTGACAAAATGGCGTTCCACAATCCATACATCTTGCCCCTTGAACAGAGGCTTCTTCTCTAGAAAATCGTTGTTGGAATGCTTCGTGTCCTTCTAAACGTTCAATGAGTGACAATTCTGCTAATGATTGTTTCTCATATTTCATAAACCCTTTAAACTCACCCATAACTTTTCCTTCCTTTCTTTAATAAATCACAGCTGGTTGCAAGTCTTTTTCAATCGATGTGCGATGATCATAAAATGCAGCTAATTTTGCTTCGTTATCTTCTGATAAATGACGACGTTGTAACTCAATTTTTTGCATCATTAATTCATAATCTTTTGGAATTACTTTTATGACATGTTCAGTGACATTTTCAAATTGATTTAAGATATCTTTAGCTTTTGTACTTTCTGTATAACGATAATGTTCTTCTAACATTGATTTAAGTAAGTGCTTTTCTTCATCATGTTGCACACGTTTAAATGCTAATGTTGAAAGTTGATTCGCTTTTTTAAATGCTTCGATATCACTTGGGAAGATGTAACTTACTCCACCACTCATACCTTGGCCAAAGTTTTTGCCAACATCACCAAGTATAACCACGTGTCCACCTGTCATATATTCCAAACCATGATCTCCAATTCCTTCAACAACTACATCAACACCACTATTACGAATACAGAAACGTTCTCCAGCACTGCCATTAATATAGGCTTTACCACTAGAGGCTCCATAGAAGCATACATTACCTGCAATAATTTCATTTTCACGAGCATGCTTTGGTGCTTTCACAACGACTGTTCCACCAGATAATCCTTTCCCTACATAGTCATTGGCATCTCCAGTATGATGTATTAATAATCCTTTAGGAGCAAATGCACCTAAACTTTGCCCAGCATGGCCCATCGTTTCCGCAATAATCGTTTCTTCAGGTAAACCTTTACTACCATGTTGCTTCGTAATATAACTACCCGTAATTACACCAACATTTCGTTGAGTGTTATTAATTGTATATTGTCCTTTAAATGTTTCCCCATTTTCAATACTTTGTTTTGCCTCTTTATATAAATAATTTAAATCGAATCCAATATCTAAATGATGATTTTGAGCTATTTCTTTTGTGTTCGGTCCATCAACTGCATGAAGTAATTTCTCAATATCAAGTGATGCAGCTTTAGATTTAGGATTAATATGACGAGAACGTTGTAATAAGTCCGTACGTCCTACTAGTTCTTCGACTGTTTTCAAGCCAAGTTCTGCGAGAACTTCTCTTAATTCTTCAGCGATGAAATGCATAAAATTGACAACGTGATCCGCTTTACCTCTATAAAGCGCACGTAAATCTTTATTTTGTGTTGCTATTCCTACTGGACAAGTATCATTATGACACACTCTCATCATAATACACCCGAGAACAACAAGAGGTGCAGTTGCAAAACCAAATTCTTCTGCTCCTAATGCACACGCTAATGCTACATCTCTACCTGTTAATAACTTACCGTCTGTTTCTAAACGTACACGACTACGTAAATCATTTAACTTTAATGTTTGATGTGTTTCTGCTAAACCAAGCTCCCATGGTAATCCGGCATGTTGAATACTTGTTTTAGGAGATGCACCCGTACCACCGTCATAACCACTGACTACAATTTTATCTGCAAATGCTTTAGCTACCCCTGAAGCAATCGTTCCTATACCTGTTTTAGATACGAGTTTAACAGCAATATCAGCATCCTTATTTGCATTTTTCAAATCGTGAATCAATTGCGCTAAATCTTCAATTGAATAAATATCATGGTGTGGTGGTGGAGAAATAAGCCCAATACCTGGTGTAGATCCACGTGTTTCAGCAATCCAAGGATATACTTTAGTGCCAGGAAGTTGCCCACCTTCACCAGGTTTTGCACCTTGAGCTACTTTAATTTGTAATTCTTTAGCGTGTTGTAAATACTCACTAGTTACACCAAATCGTCCTGATGCAACTTGTTTAATCGCACTTGATAAATAACTGCCATCTTCTTGAATGACATATCGTTTAGGATTTTCTCCTCCTTCACCGCTATTACTTTTTCCTCCTAATTTATTCATCGCTTTTGCTAAAGTTTGATGTGCTTCCTCAGAAATAGAACCATAACTCATAGCACCTGTGTTAAAGCGTCTTACAATTGATTCTACAGATTCTACTTGCTCAATAGGAATTGATGATTGAGATTTAAATTCTAGTAAATCACGTAAATGGTCGTGTCTATTGTCATGCACAGCATTAGTAAATGTTTTAAATTGCTCGTAATCATTTTCACGACAGGCATGTTGTAATAAATGAATCGTTGTTGGATTAAATACATGATGTTGCCCTTGTTGACGCCATTGGAAATTACTACCAGAAGCTAGATATTCTTCTTCATTACTTTGACGTTTTCTATTTTCTTCATCAATTTGTTCAATACTTAATCCTGATAATTTAGATTGTGTTCCTGTAAAGTAAGTGTCAATAACATTTTGAGATAAGCCTACTGCTTCAAATATTTGTGCGCCTTGATAACTTTGAACGGTAGAAATACCCATTTTAGCCATAACTTTAATAACGCCTTCTGATAAAACATTTGTATATGTTTCAACATTTTCTGAAATTGAACCTTCAAGATGGTGACTATCAGTTAAATGAGCAATCGTTTGTTGTGCTAAGTATGGAATGACTGCATTAGCACCATATCCAAGTAAACAAGCAACATGATGCACTTCACGTGTTTCACCTGATAAAGCAACAATACTTGTACTCATACGTAAGTCTTCTTTAATAAGTAATTGATGAATATGACTTACAGCTAATAACATTGGCATAGCATAATGTAACGACTGAGTTGTATTGATTAGTGCACTATCATCTAACACTAAAATTGTATAACCTTCTTTTGTAGCTTGAACCGCTTCTTCTCCTATATGATTTAGAGCTTCTTCGAGTGAAATATCTTGATACAGGGTCGATAAATGTTTCACGTTAAACTTACTTTGTTCAATTTTATCTAATTGATTTAATGTAAGAACTGGTTTAGTAAGTTGTATACGATCTAAGACATTCGGTGCTGGATGAAGTAAATTTCCTTCACTACCTAGATAAGATAACTCACTTGTTACAATCTTTTCACGATAAGCATCGATAGGTGGATTCGTTACTTGAGCAAACAGTTGTTTAAAATAGTTAAATAATGATTCTGGTCTTTCATTGAGTACTGCGAGCGGTGCATCATACCCCATTGCACCAATAGGATCTTTTTTTCCTACCACCAAATCTGTCATATATTTATGAATATCTTCCTTAGTGTAGCCAAACTGCTTTTGTACTTTAAACAGTGTTGCTTCATCTAATAATTGACGTTGATATTGAACTTCGTCTAATTCTAAATCAATCTTGTATTGATCAATCCAATCTTTATAAGGATATTTATGTGCAATATGAGTTTTAAGTTCGTTATTTTCGATGACTTTATTAGAGTTAAAATCAACGAGCAATAATTTCCCAGGATTCAATTGTCCTTTAAACGCAACGTTTTCTTCTGGTACATCAATCACACCTACTTCAGATGAGAAAACAATAAAATTATCTTTAGTGATTGTATAGCGTCCTGGTCGTAATCCATTTCGATCAGTTAATGCGCCAATTTTATCGCCATTACAGAATGAAATCATTGTTGGGCCATCCCAAGGTTCCATTAAATAGCTATAAAATTCATAAAATGCACGTACATGTTCATCATTGGATTTATTATATAACCATGGTTCTGGTATAAGTAACATCGCCGCTTCTTCAGGCTCCATTGCTAAACTTAAAAACTCCAACGCGTTATCTACAATAGCTGAGTCGCTTCCATCTTCATCAACAATATTTTGAATTTTTTCACTTTCATGACCAAATAAAGTATTAATCAGTTGACGTTGACGGGCACGCATCCAATTAACATTACCTTTAATCGTATTAATTTCTCCGTTATGCATAAGAAGTCGGTTAGGATGTGCACGTTTCCAACTAGGGAACGTATTCGTACTAAATCTAGAATGAACAAGTCCTAATTTTGATTGATAATCCTCATTATTTAAGTCTAGGTATAACGTCTTGATTTGATCTGAACGTAACCACCCTTTATAGACAATCGTTTTATGAGACAAACTTGTAAAATATAATTCTAAATGTTCGCGTTCTGCATATTGTTCAATTTGTTTACGTGCTAAATAAAGCTGTTTAACAGGTGTTTCGTGTTGGTTTAAATCTACAAATACTTGTTGTACATAAGGCATTGTAGAAGCAACATGTTCTGCTAATGCTTGTGTGTCTACAGGTACATCTCTATAACCAATTACTTTCAATCCTTCATCGTTAAAGTATTGATTAAATACAATTTCATGCTGTGTATCTAAAACTTTTTGATTAGAGAAAAAAAGACCTACCGCATATTCGCCTTCATTAGGTAAGTCGAAATGAGTATGTTTTTTAAAAAATTCGAAGGGAATTTCTGTCATAATTCCTGCGCCATCACCAGTAATACCATCAGCTCCAATACCGCCTCGATGGTCTAATCTACGCAACATTTCTAATGACTTTTCAATAATATCGTGAGATCTTAAATTATCCATATTGGCATAAAAACCGATTCCACATGCATCATGTTCCTCACGGTAATCATATAATCCTCTTTTTAGTTTATCTTTAAACACGATGCCCACTCCTTTTGAGAATTTTCAGAAAATTTACTGTTAATAACAATTAATATAATGTAAAATATTTATCTGAACAATATATTAAATAGATGATATCATTCTAATAATTAGAACATTTTACGATATACTTATATTAAGGAGGTAAAATATGGAAATTAAACAATTACGATACTTTGTTGAAGTCGCTCGCCGTGAACATATTTCTGAAGCTGCATTGGAACTTAATATTGCTCAATCTGCAATTAGTCGCCAAATCAATTTACTTGAAAAAGAAGTACAAGTTCCATTATTTGATAGACAAGGTCGCAATATATATCTTACTTCGCACGGTAAAGCGTTACTCACACAAGCAACTCACATACTAGAACAACTTGATGAAACAGTGGCTCTTTTTCAACAAGAACAACTTAAAAACGCTCATCATATCAATTTAGGTTTTGAAGAAAGCTATGCTTCTCATATGATTACGCCTATTATTCAAACGTTTGAAAGAGAATACGATAGTCACATTATACCTAGTTTAATGAATCATACTCAGATAGTAGACTATTTAAATTCAGGAAAAATTGATATAGCTATTGTTGAGAATACACCTGAACTACAAGCAAACTCAACTTTTTCAATTACATCTTTATATGAAGAAACATATCACTTATATGTACCTAAGGACGATGCTATTGCCTTAACATTTAATCCACCCTTAACACAGCTTAAACAATTTGAAAAAAATCCTTTATATACACTTCACGTTTTGCCTGATTCTATTAAAAAACGATTAGAATCTGTAATTAAAGTACCTATATACACACTAGGTACAACGTCTCTTGGTCAGTATCTATTAAAACAACGTCGTGGCCATCTACTCTTACCTGATTATATATCGTTGGATCATTCATCTGAACAAGTAGAGGATATCTCTTTAGCACATACAGAATTAAAACGTTCATTTTGTGTGGTATTTAAAAAAGACAATAAAAAAGTAGATATCTTTAATCTATTTCATCTCATTCAAACATTGCTAAGTAAAGTTTCAACATATCACTAGGTTTTGTAACGAACACTAACCCATAACATATGAATTGAATATCATTTTGAACACGCGTATAATCACTTTATTGCGATAAAGGGGTAAATTATATAATTAAAAAGAGGATTATATTTAATGAATATAAAGAGACTTCACATACCTAAAATTAAAAACACTCATCGTCTAATTATTATTGTTACTTTAATAATGATTGGATTATTTATTTTTACATTTTTTAATGCTTCATTTTATCAAATACCTATTGGTAAAATCACGAATGTCGAAACAAGTCATGGTCAAAAAGTCACAGACGAGCATCATAATACTGACACAACATATAATCAACGATTAACTATACGCATTCTAAACGGTAAATATAAAAACGATATCACAACTGTTAATAATCATTTTGTAACATCTCAAGCAGATTCAGAGCAATTTTCTAAAAATGAAAAAGTATTGTTACATATACAAAAAAGTCCATCTGATGCTACTATTCTAGAAAAAAAACGCGATGGCCTTACTGTGGCGATTGTAGGCGTATTTATCGTGACACTTTTAATTGTAGGCAAAAATGTAGGGTTACAATCAATTCTATCTCTACTATTTAACACCGCGTTTATTATTGTTTCAATAGTCATTCATAATACTTTTTCAGGTACAAATTTATTTTTATTAATGAGTATAGCCATTATTTTATCAACTATTATTACATTAGTATTAGTAACTGGCTGGCAAAAACGAACTTGGGTTACGATAATTGCTACTTTATCTGGAACATTTTTATGTGTAGGGATGACTGAATTATTAATTCAATTTACAGGTGGTAATGGAATCAAATATGAAACAATGAGTTTTTTAACGCTACCTCCAAAAGATGTCTTTATGTCTTCTGTTCTTATAGGAACATTAGGAGCGGTAATGGATGTAGCAATTACAATTTCTAGTGGAATGTACGAAATTCTCCAGCGTACGCCTAACATTTCAATGTCTCGTTGGGCTTTAGCTGGACGTCATATTGGCCAAGATATTATGGGCACCATGACCAATATTTTATTATTTTCATATTTATCAGGTAGTCTAGCCATGGTATTAATTTACTTAAAAAATGCGAATACATTTACTTACACTATATCTATGAACTGGTCTCTAGAAATTACACGTGCACTGACTGGTGGTATCGGTATTGTATTGACCATTCCTATAACAATAGGACTTATGGTCACTATATTTAAGTGGAAAGGAGTAAGCCGATGACTACAATTTTTTTACTCGCACTATTACTTTTTATTTTAATGATTTTGCTTGGCGGTAAAAAAGGACTCATCTCCTATCTCACTTTATTTTTAAATTTTATTATTCTTATTATTAGTATTGTTTTCATTCTGTTTGGCATGCCAATCTATCTTGTAGCCTTTACCTTTTGTCTTGTAATTGCTGCTTGTAACCTCTTTATTTTAAATAGTTACAATATTAAAACACAAGCCGCATTTATCGGAACTATAGTAACAACCGTCCTTCTTATCATAGGTGTCTATTTATCTGTAAAATTTGGACATCTACAAGGTTTTGCTACAGAACAACAAGATGAAACCTATATATTTTCAATGAATATTGATATTAATATGCTACAATTTTCTGTTTTTACTATTATGTTGGCTGTCATCGCTGCTGTAATAGATTTAACGATTACAATAAGTTCACCAATGTATGAGTTGAATGAAACAAACCCTGATCTTTCTCGTAAAGAATTATTTCAATCTGGTATACGTGTTGGCAGAGAAATTCTTGCTACTTCCGCTAATACAATTTATTTAGCTTATTTTGGTGGACAATTAACATTATTCTTTTGGTTTTTTCAACTTCATTATTCATTTGGGCATATTTTAAATTCTAAAATTTTTGCTCAAGAGTTTATCTCCATCTTACTAGGTGGCATTGCAGTCGCGTTAAGTATTCCTATCACGGCTTGGGTTAGTGCTCGGTTAATTAAATATCATCAACTTAAACAAACAGATGACCACACTACTACTTCATCCTTAAACGAAGAAATAGAATAGTAAAGACCAAACAGTGGCATTTAATGATTGAAAGCATCAAATGTCACTATTTTATTTATTCAATATTTATATTGAAAATGTTTCGATCCACTTAATGACAGCTGGTGCGATATATTGTGTATCGGATTTATTGAACCAGCGAATATCAGTAACTTCATTATCAATTTGAACGTCATTCCAATTAATACGTTGATTAACTTTAAATCCATTTAATTCGGTCAAAGTATTTGGTTGAGGATAGGCTTCACCAATCACTTTTCCAATATATGTAAAATCTTCTTGAGAAAAATGAAGTTGTAGTTCTTCTTCAATTTCCCTTTGAATAGCTTCTAAAAGCGTCTCACCTTCATCAATTTTCCCACCAGGAAAATAATATTTTTCTCTGTGACGAACTTGTACCAGTAAAATTTGGTCCTCTGTTTCTTCCATTAAACATACACATTTAATCATTCTATTCATCCTTATTAAAACATTCTCACTTCAAAAAAATAATTTAATTTAGTATGATATTAACATACATTAAAACAAAGTTTAGAACAAATTCTTAATGAGTAATATAACATTCAGATTTGTTTTTTATTTTTATGGAGGTCTTGTATGATGGCAAAACAATCAAAACTTTCACGCTTATCTAGTTTAGTAAGTACAGCAGGATTTATTGTGGATGGATATAATGGAATTAAATATAGTGCCAAAAATAAAAATCTAGTTTATCTATCACTAGCACTTAGCACAGCGGGTACTGTGTTCGATTTTATAGTTTCTATGAGATCCCCACGTAAATTCCGTAAATTCACATCATTTATCTCATTTATTGTTAATGTGACACGCTTAGCTTCAAGCTTTAGAAAAGTTAAAGAAGATTATCACTTCGAATAAAAAAACGAGCCTAAGACATAATGAATTGTCTTAGGCATTTTTAATATATTGACAGTCGATGACTGAAGTAAAAATACGCTAGTATCAAGCTTTTTTCAATTTTAGTTCCAGATTCCCAACATAAAGACTTTCAAGAAGAAAGTTTATGTCCAACGCAAATTGGGTATGCGTTGCCAAGATAGGACGACGGATTCAAAATGAATGCTGTCCGACTTTCTTTGTTTTTTTACTAATGAATAAATTTATATTGTCTAACTTGATAAGCTGGAATTGTACGATATGTTAAAACCCCTGGACCTGCACTAAAGTTCATTTCAGATACTAAAAGACTTCCATTACTATTGACGCGTTCTACAAAAGCAACATGTCCATAGTAGCCAGCATCTGATTGGGCAATTGATCCTACAGTAGGATGATAATCAATTCTATAGCCATCTCTTGCAGCTGCATTGTCCCAGTTATTTGCATTCCACCAATATGTACTAATACCTTTACCGATTTGAGCACGACGATTAAAGACATGCCATGTACATTGACCCCAATCATATAAATTTCTATGATTAAAAATCGGTGTGTGATAATAATAATTTGATGATGAACTTGTACGATTTGTATTACTACTTGATGATGCTGTGCCGCTTACACGTAATTTTTGACCTGGGTAAATAAAGAAATTATTTAATCCATTTAAACGCATAATATTTTGATATGTCGTATTATATTTCCAAGCGATGCCCGATAATGAATCACCGTAACGAACAGTATAGTAGCTTGAAGAACTAGATGAATTTGAGCTATTTTGTGTGTGGCTACTTGAACGTGCTGTTCCTGAAACTGTTAATGTTTGACCTGGAAAAATTAAAAAGCTATGAAGTCCATTTAAATCCATAATATGGCGGTACGTTGTACCATATCGACTAGCAATTGATGATAAACTGTCTCCACTTTTTACTGTATATGTACTGCTTGAGTTATTACTATAAGAATGAGATGAACTAGAGCCTGAAACTGTTAATACTTGATTTGGAAAAATAAGATTTGATGTCAAACCATTTAATGATTTTAATTTAGCTATTGTAATACCATAGCGATTTGAAATAGACCATAATGATTCCCCACTTTTTACTGTGTGAGTTGTTGCTGCTTCTGCTTGATGTGCAAATATTGTACTAAGTGCCCCAGTTCCAATAATTGCTGTTGCCAGAACTTTTTTATTCATAAATAAGCGCCTCCTTAATCTTATGCTTATCTTTGACATGTCCCCATGACAATTGTTGTATTAACGCTTAGTTTTATTACGTTAATTCTAGTGCTTTAACTTTAATTTTTTCTACTCAAGTAGTCTACTTATATAAATTAATATATTTCATTATAATATTCCATTTCAATTTGATTACATAATGATGAAATTTTAGTACGATACTTATAAAATTAAAACTTTATAAAAATCGATTTCTTTAGTCTAATTATTGCATAACGTAAGTAAGAATTTTTTTAAATGTGATTATATTTAATCAAAAATTTATTATACTATTGAAAATGATATAAAAAAAGAGCGGGACAGCATTCATTTTTGAATTAGTTGTCCCACTCCAAGAGTCGAAAAAAGCTTGATCTATGTGTATTTTTAATTCATTAATCTACGACATATGCTAAATGACTAAACAACGATTGATATTCTACAATGTTTAACTTACTATTTTAAGCTATCTTCAATGTCTTTAATTTCTTTTTGAGATAAATCGACTGCTTTTTCACCATCTTTAGTGTCTTTTTTCAATGCTTCTTGTGCTTCTTTACTATGATATAGATCTACAATTTTTTTGTATGTTTTATTATCTTTATCTTTTGAGTTAACGGCAATTAAATTAATGTATGGTTTAACTGCATCTGAAGTAGAACTTTCTAAATAAATTGGATCTTTCTTAGCATCTAAGCCTGCTTTCGTTGCTACACCATTATTGATAACTGAAATATCAACATCATCTAATGCACGTGCAGTTTGTTGAGCATCTACTTCTTTAATTTTTAAATGTTTAGGGTTATCTTTAATATCTTTTGTTGTACCACTTAAACCAAAGTTATCTTTTAATTTAATAAGTCCTGCTGATTCTAATAATTTTAAAGCACGCGCTTGGTTAGAAACATCATTGGGAATCATCACTTGCGCGCCATCTTTAACATCTTTAATATCTTTTACTTTTTTAGAATAGATGCCTAAAGGTGCTAATACGGTTGTACTAATTGCTTCAATTTTTGCATCTTTATGTGCTTTTTTATATTCATTTAAGAAAGCAAAGTGTTGGAATGCATTCATATCGATATCTCCATCACTTAATGCTTTATTAGGTACGTTATAATCTGAAAAGTGCTTAATTTCTAAATCAATATCATCTTTTTTTGCTAATTCTTTCACTTTTTCCCAAGCAGCAGTATCATTTGATGCTACGCCAACTGTTACTTTCTTACTATTTCCTCCGCCTGAACATGCCGCAAGGACAATAATAGATGCTAATAATAAACCGATTATTCTCTTCATTAAAAACTGCCTCCCAATATTAAAATAATTTATTTAAATAACTAATTTCTGCGAATTATTCTAGAAATAAAGTTACCTAATGACTGAATAATTTGTACGATAATAACTAGAACTACAACTGTAATAATAATGACCAATGTATCAAAGCGTTGGTAACCATAAACAAGCGCTAAATCTCCGATACCACCGCCACCTACAGCACCGGCCATAGCTGTACTACCAATTAAACCAATAATCGCTGTAGTAATAGCTAGTACAAGTGAACCTAATGCTTCAGGCAATAAAAAATGACGAATAATTTGAAGTGGTGATGCTCCCATAGCTTTTGCTGCTTCAATAATGCCATCATCTACTTCTAAAAGTGAATTTTCTACTAAACGCGCAATATATGGTGCTACATATACTGTCAGTGGAACAATTGCAGCTGTTGTACCGATTGACGTACCTGCAACTAATTTAGTAAAAGGTACAATTGCAATTAATAAAATGATGAATGGAATAGATCTTAAAATATTAATAATTGGATTAAGAATTTGGTGAATAACGACATTAGGCCAGATTCCATGTTTTCGAGTGACTACAAGTAAAATACCTAATGGGATACCAATCAATGCACCAATAATTAATGATACTGTCACCATATAAAGTGTTTCATACAATGCTTGCATTAATTGAGATGAATCTATGCTTGAACCAAACATTTAACGCACCTCCTCATAATGAATATGTCGCTCATTAAAATATGATTCTACCGTGTCACGACTAAATTGTGCATCGTGTTCAAAGCGTAACCATAAATAACAAATCGTTTCATCTTGAATATCTGACATAGACGAGAATAGAATATTTACATTAAAACCATATTGGTTTATTAACTCGTTCATTAATGGATAATCAATTTGCTTTTTATCTAAGAAAAGTCTGTAATCTGTATAATGATTATCTGCTCTTTCAAATGAGGCACGTAATGCTTTAGAAGGTTCTGTACTAATAACTGTTGATACAAAATTTTGTGCTGTTTTCGTTTTCGGATGACTAAACACATCTTTTACTGTACCAATTTCTACAACTTCCCCGTGTTCCATTACAGCTACACGATTACAGATTTTTTGAATCACGCTCATTTCGTGAGTAATCATCATAATCGTAACCCCAAATGTTTCATTCACATTTTTAAGTAATTGAAGAATAGAACTTGTTGTCGCAGGGTCTAATGCACTTGTCGCTTCATCGCACAATAATATTTTAGGATTTGTTACAAGTGCTCTTGCAATTGCAACACGTTGTTTTTGTCCTCCGGAAAGCTCATCTGGAAATTGATTTTTCTTATCTGCAAGTCCCACAAACTCTAGCATTTCTTCAACTTTCTCTTTAATCTCAGAATTACTTTTGTGACTAAGTATCAATGGCATTGCTACATTTTTAAAAACTGTTTTAGAATTTAAAAGATTAAAATGTTGGAAAATCATTCCTATATCTTTTTTTACGTTGCGAAGTTCTTTTTCACTATATGTATTAATATCATGTCCATCTACAATAACATGGCCCTCTGTAGCTTGTTCTAATTGGTTAACTAAACGTACTAGTGTACTTTTACCAGCACCACTATAACCAATCACACCAAACACATCACGCGCATCAATTTTAAAAGAAACATCTTTTAAAGCGTGGATGGTTTCTCGTTTCTTTCGAAATACTTTATTTACACCCTGAAATTCAATCACTATGTTCACCCTTATCTAATTCTGATTAAATTCGTATGATATGAAGTATAGGCAAAAGTTGAGGATGCGTCAATATAGTTTTTTAAAAAATTGAAAATTTCAGATATTTTTAGTATTGAATTACTCTTTTAGTTCCAAATATCATAATAAAAATACAAGAGTACAATAAACATCGTTTCAATTTCTATTGCACTCTTGCATTAATACTTTCACTATATTCTATTTATTTAGCGTATCTATCGCTTGTTTTAAATCTTGTACTAAATCTTCAGTGTCTTCAATACCGATTGATAATCGAACTAAACCATCTGTAATTCCTTCTTTAGCACGAACATCTGCTGGAATAGATGCATGTGTCATCAAAGCAGGTACAGAAATCAAGCTTTCCACTGCACCTAAGCTTTCAGCAAGCGTGAAATATTGCGTTTCACGAATTAATTGTTTAGCTGCTTCTGTATCTTTCACTTCAAATGCAACAATGCCAGTATGACCACTTGCTTGAGCGATATGAATATCATGATTAAGGTGACTTTCAATACTAGGATGGAACACTTGTTGTACTGATGGATGTTCTTGTAACATCTTCACAATACCTTCTACGTTACGATTAATTTGTTCCATACGTAACCCTAGTGTTTTAATTCCTCGAATTAATAAATAACTATCTTGTGGTCCTAGTACACCACCTGTAGAGTTAGAAATAAATGCTAAGCGTTCACCTAATTCATCATTAGATGTAGCGACTAAACCTGCAACAACATCACTGTGTCCACCAATATATTTTGTTGCTGAATGTAATACAATATCGATTCCAAAATCTAACGGATTTTGATAGTACGGTGTCATAAATGTGTTATCGACTACAGAAATGAGATGATTTTCTGTCGCAATTTCTGCTGCACGTCGAATATCTGTCACACGTAATAAAGGATTAGACGGCGTTTCGATATATAACATTTTTGTTTCTGGTTTAATATAATCTTTTACGTTTTCAATATTTGTAGTATCAACGAAATCAACATCAATACCAAATCGTGTAAAGACTTTTGTTAAAGCACGATAAGTTCCACCATACACATCAGAATTTAAAATTAAATGATCACCTTTATCTAATAACATTATAACAGCGCTAATCGCAGCCATACCTGAACCAAATGCAAATCCATGTTTACCATTTTCTAAATTCGCAATGACGCTTTCAATAGAAGTACGTGTTGGGTTTGCAGTACGTGAATATTCATAGCCCTGTCTTAAATCACCAATATCATCTTGCAAATAAGTACTTGTTTGATAAATTGGTGTCGTTACTGCTCCAGTAAAATCATCCGTCGTATGTCCACCATGAATCATTTGTGTTTTTTTCTTCATTATTATTCTCCTTTGTATTCAAATATTTTTTTTGACATATAACGATCACTGCCATCTGGAAAAATTGTTACAATAATACCTTTATCAATACGATTTTTAATATCTAAAGCACCTTGTAATGCTGCACCAGATGAGCTACCAACAAGTAGTCCTTCTTGTTTAGCTAATCGTTTTACATTTTCAAATCCTTGATTATCACTGACTGTAATAATATCATCAACGATAGATTTTTCTAAAAATACTGGCCATTTTTCAGAGCCAATACCTTCAATATCATGAGCATGTGCTTTACCACCATTCAATACTGAGCCTTCAGGTTCAACAATAATATTTTTAACATTAAATTGTTGTAAATGTTTAGCTACACCAGTAAATGTTCCTCCAGATCCAGCACCAGCTACAAAATAATCAATGTGTGGTAATGCCTCTGTAATTTCTTTTCCAAGCGTATGCGTATAGGCTTTTGGATTATGTTCAGTTTCAAACTGGTTCATATATACTGCATTATATTTGTCAGCATAATGACGCGCTTCTTTTTGTGCACCCATCATTCCCTTGTTTTTAGGTGTTCGTTTTATTTCAGCACCCAATACTCGCATAATTGAAATTTTTTCTTCTGAAAATCCTTCTGGGGCAAAAATCACACACTTTAAATGATAACGATTAGCGGCCATTGCTAATCCAATTCCTGTATTACCAGCTGTAGCTTCAACGATGGTATCTCCTTTTACAATACGTTTTTCTTTTAGCGCAGTTTCTACAAGATATTTTCCTAGTCGATCTTTAATACTTCCACCAGGATTAAATTGTTCTAACTTCGCATAAATTTGTACATGTTCATCACTAAAACTTTCTAATAATACTAGTGGCGTTTGTCCTATTAAATCATAAGTAATCATATCTTTCGTTCAATACACTCAAGTAATGTCTGAACATACCTACTTTCTATCATCATATTCATTTCCAATATTTAATTTTAATTCTTACTCAACCGCTATGAATTATACGCTAACTTATATCTTATTGCAAAAAGCTAGATTCTTTATGTAAAATGTAATTAGTTATTGCTTTTAAATACTCATGTTATGATAAAAGTGAACCACTGGAAATGAATTAAATTTTACGATGAATCAACGTACAAAGGAGACTCGATGATGACATCTAAAGCAGACTTATCTTTATCCGTCTTTACTAAGGATGACTATAAAAATTTAAATTATAAAAATAGTACTTTTAGAAACTCAATGTACGACGAAATTGAAGTAAATAAAAGTCACTTTAAACATTGTGATTTTAGTGAAGGTATTTTTAAGAATGTAAGCACTATTTCAAATTCAAAAATTATCAATTGTAATTTTGATAAAAGTATCTTTGAAAATGTAAATTTTTTCAAGACGCTTATTAGTAAATCAAATTTAACTGTTACCTCATTTGATGAAAATCATTTTAATACATTAACGATTGAACATTCTATTTTTAAAAATAGCAATATACGTAATGTAAAATTTGATAACGTCACGTTTAAAAAAGTGATTTTTGAAAACGTCACTATGGATTTGTGTCATTTTGAAAATGTAAAAATAAAAGATTGTATATTTAAACATGTCACTATTAATAATTCTTCAATTCCTGAAAAATTATTAAAAGAATTACATAAACAAGATGTTACGTTTGAAAATATGTAATTCAATTATCATTATGCTAAACAGAGTCTAGAACAACAATTTGTATCCTAGACTCTGTTTATTCTTGTTAATATTAAAATAATTGAACAATAAAAACTAATATAATAATAACTGGCATAATATATTTAATTAAAATATACCATGGAACAAAAAGTTTAAATTTATCTTTTCCAAAGCTCTCTTTTAATGCTTGTTTATCTAGTAATTGACCTACAACTAATGTCGTTCCTAATGCTCCTAATGGCATCAAGATATTCGATACGATAAAATCCATATTATCAAAAATTGTACCCGCTCCAAACTTAATTCCACTTAAACTGCTAAATGATAGTGTTGCTGGGATACTAATAACAAATACTAATATACTTGCAATAACTGATATAGCTTTTCGTTTAGTATTATCATTTTTAGTGAAATTTGAGACATTTAATTCCAATAAAGAAATAGAAGACGTTAATGCTGCAAATAAAAATAGAATTAAGAAAATTAAATAAAATACAATACCAAAGCCCATTTGATTAAATACTAACGGTAACACTTTAAATAAGAGTCCTGGTCCTTCTTGAGGTGCATAACCAAATGTTTTTAAGGCTGGAAATATTGCAAGTCCTGCTAATACAGAAACTAAAATATTCATAATAACAATTGACATGGCGGAAGATTTAATCGTCATTTCTTTAGGCGCATAACTCGCATACGTAATCATCCCTGTCGTTCCTAATGATAGTGTAAAGAACGATTGACCTAACGCAAATAAGACACCTTTAACTGAAATATCTTCTATTCTCGGTTGTAATATATAGCGAACGCCCTCTAATGCTCCGTCTAATGTCAATGATTTAGCAACAACAATAATTAGAAAAACAAATAATAAGGGCATCATCATTTTAGAAGCTTTCTCTAAACCTTTTTCTACACCTAGCATAACGATGACCATGGTTAAAAGAATAAAAATGCCCTGTCCCAACACAGTTAACCACGGGTTACTAATTATTTTTTCAAATTTAATTTGAGTTAATGACGTATGTTCAACAGATAATAATTGTAAAAATACATTTCCAATATATATAACAATCCAGCCACCGATAACACTATAAAAGCCGAATAAAATAAAAACAGCTAAATTTCCATTCCACCCAATAATATTTAACCATTTTTTTCCTGTTAATTTACTATAGATTCGAGTCGTATAAGTGCGCCCCATTATTCCTACCGTAAACTCCATAATCAGTAACGGTAATCCTACAAAAATAGTAAAGATTAAAAATAAAAATAAAAATGCGCCGCCACCATAAATGCCAGCCATATATGGAAACTTCCACATTGCGCCTAATCCTATAGCAGAACCAGCACTTGCTAGAATAAATCCAGTTGAGGTTTTCCATTGTGATTGATTACTCATTTTCTATCTCCCTTTAACGCGTTAAAGCATGTGTGCGATTAAGTTCTACTCTAACACGTCTGACCAAATAGTGCAATATACATATAAATGAGTATTAAAAAAGATAAGAATAGAGGTAAATGACATATCTCAACTATTCTTATCGTTTAAACTTACTGATATATTTATTTTTCAAAATCATATATTATGGATTGACCTTCATTTACTTCTTGAATATTTAAACTTTCGATATGATCAACATTAATGTAATGAACTTGTGAGTCATCTTTTAAAAATAAATAGACCAATTCATCAAACTCATCAATAATACGCTGTACGCATGTGTCATAGTCTGGACCATCTTGGAACGTTTTAAATTCTTTATAAGTAGTTCCAGAAACTGTTGTATATATAAGTAAGAATGTACGTTTCATCTTATTACTCCTTTATTTAGATTTAAAAAAAGTTACGACTTGAGTGATAACGTCTTCATGTCCATCTCCATAAGTCATTAAATGACGACTTAACGGATGACATGTTAAATCTTTGTTATTACTATCAATATGATTAAAAATATAATGTGCACTATTTTGATAAAAGGCATCATCATTACCGCCATACAAAATACGAGCGGGAACTTGTATACGTTCTAATTCATTAGAAATTATCTCAATAAATGCTTTAAATTCTGCGATATGTGGTTGATAATCTTGAATTGTCCCAAGTTGTTGTTTTGAAGTAGTTTCATCAAATTTCAATAATTGATTCATGCGCTGACCATAACGTTTCATACGCCACGCAATACTTTTTTCTTCTTTTTCACTTGGTGCAGACATCACTGCTATTTTAGAAACATCAAATAACTCAGCTAACTTTAATGTAAATAGTCCTCCTAGTGAGATACCCGTTACAAAAATAGTGTCAAACCCTTTATTTTTTAAAAATTGATACCCTTCTAATACATCATTCCACCAATCCTGAATCGTAAATTGAGTAAATTGGTCTAAAGGTAAGCCATGTCCTTGATAATTTGGTGCAAAGCATGTGAAGTTTTCTTCATTAAGCGCCTTAGCTAATGGTTTTACATCACGAACAGTTCCTGTAAATGAGTGAAGTAATAAGATCGCTTCTTTTCTTGAACCTTCTAAATAAATTGGATGTGGTGATTTGATTTTCATAGTATTCTCCCCTTCTTAAAATACTTATGTTATGAAACTTAAGCTTTACTTCTTTTTTAATTTAATATTAAAGAGTGGTAACATCATTGAAAATAAAGCAATCCAAATCATTCCTAACGAAAAACCACCAATGACATCAGTTAGATAGTGGGCGTGGAAATATAACCGACAACTTAATACACCTATCCAAAATATAACGACAACTATAGCAATACTATATCGTATCGCTTTATTTTTAATAAGTGGAATAACAACTAAGAGTATAGCTAAAGCAAATAATGTACTGGCATTTGAATGACCACTTGGAAATGAATATCCATGGTCTACTAAAAGATGGTTATACGGACGAGGACGAGCTATTATTTGTTTAATTAAGAAATTAATATAAGTTCCTGTGTAAATCGTAACTAATAACCACAATGAAAGTTTATAATTTTTAAAAATTAAGATAAGTGCTAAAAATAACGTTATGTAGAGAATGGATTTTACTTCTCCAAAATTAGCACAAAACGTCATCATTTTATGCCAAATTGGACCGTCATAGTGTCTTCTAGGTTTACCAAAATAGTTGGTCAACGCATGTAATGAATTTAAATCTAATTTTTGCACTAGTGTGGTATGATAAATGACATTCATTGCCGTTATTATAAAAATAATTAATCCAACAACAAACATAGAAATAGTTTTGGTTGGCGATACTTCTAATTTATCTTTCATACTTGTTTTTCCTTTACTACATTTGATCCTAATATTTTATAAAAAGCTTTCAAATGATGTATCTGTTCTTCATATTTATTAAAGTTTGAAGAGGATAACCACTTATTCAACCTTTCTTTATTATCAATAAGTTGTTTCACATACGTCATAAAGCTTTCTTTATCATAAAAAGGTTCGTCATAAAGATACGTCCAGTTAGCCTCTGAAGATGTATCACACCGTTCATTATATCAATCATCAATATGTTGACTACTTAACTCATTGATTGTATTACCCTTTTATACCTCTAGGATCAGGATAGTCGGGCAAATGATAATGAGTAAGAGATTTTCCAATTAGCTGATTGAATTGATCGCATCTCTATCCCTCTTTTAATGTTAGTTAGATTTTACAATAAATGATGAAAATTTGCTTGTAAAAAAAGAGATTAGGAAGTATTTTATATAAAGTTTCCTAATCTCTTCTCGTATTTATAACATTTTATTTTAAAGTGATTTTTCAAGGTTTTTATCTAACTTAAAAACAATAATACGTTCACCAGTAATTGTACTTAAATCACTATGAAAGCTTTTAACTTCAGTACCTGTGATTTTGAAAACAAGTTGCATTAAATCATCTTGTCCTGATTCCACCAATTCTGACCGTGTACGTTTAATGTTAAGTAATCCTTCTTGTGTTTCACATACGCGATACTCCGCAGGCGTCAAAATACCTTGTAAGTTGACGATAATCATATCTCGTAAAATATCTGTCTTTACTGACAACGAACCACGTCCAAGAAAATCTTTTTCCCATTGCGTAATTGCTTTACTAATTTCTGCTTCATACATGCCTTTCGATTTCGTCATTGTTATAACAAATCTCCTAATGTTTAATTAACACTAGTGTATCATTTTTTAAATTAAAATCGAATATCTTACCAATCTTTAAAACTACCGTTTTCATCAATACTTGCAAGACGTACCCATTGATGATCGACTTTTTGTTTAAACTTAATATTATCATTAAGTAAACGTTGTATATAACGATCTGGTGCTTGAATCACGACTAATAATCGAATTGGAGCGTGATAAATTTTATTGTCTCCTGCCATCACAGACTGCCATGGCAATCCAGCTAATAAATCACTTGAGTTCCCTTGCATAACGCCAACACCAGAAGTGACAGATTGTGTTGTTTTATTACCACTACCATAAAAATGCGGTGCCACTGTAGAGGCATAATACTGTAGGTTAATCCACTGTGCAACGAGTGCTGGCCCAGAAATAATTGTATTTAGTAATTGACCATCAGGATCTTTCGCATAATCATAATTATGTAAAAATGCACGTCCTTCTAAATTACTACCTTCTGTAATACTTCGTTGCCCAATAATAAATTCTGCATTACGTGCTAAACCCCATTCTGGACGGATTTCGCTCCAATCATTTGCAAAGCGATGTGCTTCCGCCATTGGATGTTTCAATTCCCCATCGCTTAAACGAGGTAATTGAGCAAGACGTTCTAAATTTGCATGATAACTTACACGTGGCATGGCTTCTTCTAAAATATCAAATGCTTTCTTTGCTTCTGATGTTAATGAGGGAACGTAAATCCATTCTAATTCATCAATTGATGTTTTATGTTCTGCAGCAACAAATACTGTCTCATCCGGAATAAGAATGCCTTCAGCGGCTAACCCTTGACGTACTAAAGGTAAATTGCACATCATGGCAAGTAATTTCGCATTAAATCCACTTGAAGCTCCTCCACAAGCACCACATTCTAATGATGCATGGTAGGGATTATTGTTTGTTTCGCTTCCATGCCCTCCAAGTACTACTAATGGTGCAAAATTTGTAGTTAAATCCATTAATTGTAACGCTTGTTTCGTAAAAGCAATTTGTTCTTCTTCAGTAAATCCAACAGGTAAATCACTATGTACATGATGATCTCTATCAATCGTTAGCTTAGCATTCGGTTTTTTTAACCAATTTTTAGTAAATTTACGAATAAATGCACCTGTTTTCTTTGGCATTAATGTACTTGCAAGTGTATTTAAACTTAAAAATGGCCCACTTAATTCTGGTAATAATAAACTAGGTAGCACATTATTCTTCATTAATTTAAACGTATAAAACATGGATGTAATAGAATGTTGCTGTTGATTATACGTATTTAATGCATGTCGCTCTGCATATTCTTTAATAGTATATGCAGGAGGCACCATCACTGGTAAAGAATCATGACTAAACTGTTCATCTAATGCTTTTTTTCGTATAGGTAAACCAAAGAAACCTGCAATTCCTATCGTTTCAAATGGCCCTTGATTTTCTAAATGACGACGAAATGGTTCAGAACGTACATCGATACAAAATGCAAGTTGCACTTTTGTAGGTTGTTTGTCACGCTTGACCGATTTATCGTAAATCATCTCAACGAGTTTGCGTTCGTGAGTTTCTTCCCAAGCCTCTAACCATAATTTCTTGAAGTATAATGGATTAAAATCATGGGCAAACTTCAAGTGTTCAATTTGATTCTCAATGGACATCTCAGCCCATTCATCAATGGTCATTTCACCATAATATAACCATTTACTCACAAGTTCTTTTATTCTTTTTTCAACATTTAAGACTGCCGGACGGCTCATTTTTTCAGTATCTAATAGAATACATTCCATTGTAAGGCGTATTGCAAGGTATTGAGTTAATAAGTCTTTTTCATGTTCATGTTTTTCAGCACGATAATACATCATGCCTGCCCAACCTGGTAACGATAAAAGATGTCCAGTTAAATAAAATTCATATTCATCTTCAGCAATATCTAGATGATTGAGTGCCATGATTAATGCGTCTTCATAGTTGTGTGGTAACATCTTAATCATTTTACGTTGCGTTTTAGTCAACATTGGATCATATTTTGCTAAATGTAACCAGGCTACATAGAACCCTTCTTCGCGTTTAGGCATTGTCCAACTGGATTGGAAAGTATCTAAATATAATTTTGACCATTTAATAATATGAGTATTTAACTCATCCATTAAAGATTCGCCTTTAGCATTAAATGCATTTGCACTTTTTGATCGTGCATAAGCAAATGACTCATTTTCGAATACTTTTTTGAGTTTTGAGACTTCTAATTTCAGATAGGCTTCTTTAGTAATTAAATCTCTCGGAATATCTTTAATATTCATAGCATTTTTGCAGTACGTATCAACGTGAGTCTTAGGAATATCCGTCTTATAAGATTGAATCGCGTGTTGTACTTCTTCTTCAACGATATGTTTATCAATCTCACCATTTTCAAGCGCCGTCATTACAGAAGCATGGCTTGGATATAAATCAATATCACGCACATGTTTAAACCATTGCGCAACTTGATCAAAGGTTTGATACTCAAGTTCTTCCCATGGATTACGTGCTGCAAAGATTGAAATTGGTGAAAGTGGCGTAATCACACGACGTGCAGATTGAACAACGTCTTCTATATTAATTGTCATGTAAATGTTCACCTCTTATAAATATTTCTTTAAATAGTTTGGATGGCTTTCTACAGATTTAAATTTAGCTTCTCCAATTTTAATTAACCATAAGTAAACTTTAGCAAAGGCTGTAGATGTACGATGGCGAGCGACCCAAATACTAAAAATACTACCTAACACTAAAATCGCAATACTAATTATAATACTAATTAACGGTGGATGGGCAGGAGCCATATATACATGATGAAGTATATTAACAAATACTTGATGAGTCACAATATAAACCATTGCAACAACTACAATCATTGTAATACCTATAAAGCGTCCCATTACTCCTTTATTTAATGCCACAAGTTGATTCCATGATACAGAGATAGACCATGCTAAGATAAATGCACTAATCAAAATATATGGACTATGGTCACTTGTCATAAAAAACACAATTGCAATAATCAATGCAAGAGCCCTTCCAAGTATTATCCATCCATATGATTTCTTAATATTAGGCGAAGTTGGTATATTAAATCGTCTGACAACTGAGCCTGATTGTAAGAATAACGTGGCTTTAAATATACCGTGCAATATTAAATGGATAATCGCAGCTGAATAAACACCCATCGCACATTGAACGAGCATAAAACCCATTTGACTCATCGTTGATCCAACAAGTTGTCGTTTATAATCAACATGTACTAAACTAATGCCCGAACCAATCAATACTGACATACTAGAAATAATTAATAATATTGTAAGAGCAATAGAATTATCAAATATCGGTGAAAAACGCGTTAAAATAATGCCCCCCGCATTAACTATACCGGCATGCATAATAGCTGATACAGGTGTAGGCGCAACAACTGATTCAATTAACCAACTCTGAAATGGATATTGCGCAGCTGGAATAATAACAGCAACAACAAGCAATAAATCAATAACTAATTTTAGACCATGATTTAGAGCATAGTCATAATTTTGAGAAGGATCGATTGTCCATTCTCCTGTTCCTATGTATAGCAAAATAACCGCAATTAATAGCGCTAACCATCCAATAATAAAGGAACGTGCAGAAACTTTTGCTGCCTCTGCTGGAACTTTCCAAGTTTTATTCAATCTAATTAGTTGTGTTAAACAACATAACGTTAATCCCCAACATAAAGTCATTAAACGTAAGTCATTGCTTAACCAACCTAGTGAAGCAAAAACAGTTGTAAATGTATATAAAGGAAAATACTTACGATAATTGTGATCTCCTAATAAATAACGCGTTGAAAACTTTTGAATAATAAAACCTAACGCTAAAACAAACGCACCTACTAACCAAGCAAATTTATCTAATGCAAATATGCCAATAACTTCTCTTTCGTTTATAGTCACTAACCCTACAATACCTACAATAACTGGTAATAGAAGTAAAGCTAAGTGAAATCTTATGTATTTAACTGGAACTGAGGGAATTAATACAATCAATCCACTTAACGCTGCCATAATAAGCGTTATAAAAAATAATATAAGTAAACTACTCATACTTAACATTATCATTCCTCCACTTTTAAACTGTAACCTATATATAACTATTGCTTATAATATAATAAAACACCTACAATAGTTTAGTTTTATCCCATTAAAAAAGGACGACTATCTATTGTAGGCTTCTTTTATGCTCATTCAATATATTTATTAATGCTCTTTAAGCAACCTATAATTTAGATTTAAGTACATCAGTTTTACCCTTCAATTAAACAATAAAGTGCATGATACTTTTTGTCTCATTGCTTGATATAAACCTATGTATAATTTGATGCATATTAAATACAATATATGAAAATATCAACTAAAAGTCAAATTTCTAATATAAAAGATAACAGTCATATCATTTCAACTTTCCTTTTTATATCAATTTTGTTTAAATAATACCCCCAAAAATATTATAAACTCAATCTTTAATTACTAATATATAAAAAGAGTTTGAGACGATAAAGTATGTCCCAAACCCTCATGGATAAAATGAATTTACTTCATTACTTATAAAATAACATACTTTGTTCAATATTCATGTAACAATTCTGTGAAAACGCTTAATTTTTTTGTAAAGTTTTTTTATATTTTATTTGCTTTTTTTGAATAATGAAGGATGACTATCATATTTTTGTGATTGCCTTAGCTATTTTGACTTTAAATTTATTTTAATATTAAATCAGTCTTTGTACCGATAACTTTAATGCTTTAACAAGTTAAACTATATTAAAATAAAGAAAGGTATAATACTTATGCAAAATAAACAATTTACATTAACCATTTCATTCATAATAAGTAGTCTCATTTTTTTAATAACTATTTTTTCGGTTTTTACTAAGTCGTTATGGGCACATATATTAGATTTACAATCATTCTATTGGTTCTTAAATACATTTGGCGAACCAAAAATGAATTTCAAAGGTAATTGGTTCAATGATTTTATGACGTTTCTAGCATCATACGGTGATATTGCGACCTTTATTACCCTTACCCTTATCATCGCAACTATCGTTTTAATTAAGCGACGCTTCTTATTAGCAATATGGTTACCGACAACAGTAGCTTCAGCAGGTATCATAGGTATTGCGTTAAAAGACATCATTCATCGTTCAAGACCTTATGATCACTTAACAATTGATGCAGGATTTTCATTCCCAAGCGGACATGCTTTAACAAGTACGATTGTTATTTTTGCTCTTATTTTTGTACTTATCTCTAAATTAGGAAATATGTGGATAAAATGCATAATAAATACGGTGTTAATTGTAGTATGGTTAGGTATTTTATTTTCAAGATTATACTTCCATGCTCACTATCTCACTGACGTAGTTGGCGGTATCTTTTTTAGTCTTTCATGGTTATTCATGTCATTGATGATGTATCAATATATGCTTCAAAAAGTAAACCGTAGAGCGTCACTACAACAGAGACGACAATCATTTCAATCAAAAAGAAATTAGCATAAACGTCCAAATTATTGAATTTAATATAAAAAAAGCGAGCATTTCTCACGAAAATGCTCGTTTTTTTAATGGGCTACTCCCATTCTATAGTACTTGGTGGCTTAGAAGTAATGTCATAGACGACGCGGTTTACATGGTCTACTTCATTAACTATGCGACTAGAAATTTTTTGTAACACTTCCCAATCGATACGTGCAAAATCACTTGTCATACCATCAATTGATGTTACAGCACGAATACCTACTGTATGATCATACGTACGATAATCACCCATAACACCTACAGATTGAATACCTGGTAATACTGTGAAGTATTGCCAAATCTCTCTTTCAAGACCTTCTTCTCGAATCACTTCACGTAAAATCGCATCAGATTCACGAACGATTTCTAATTTATCTTCAGTAATTTCACCTAACACACGAATACCTAAACCAGGACCTGGGAATGGTTGTCTCCATACTAAATGTTCAGGGATACCTAATTCAATACCTAAGGCACGAACTTCATCTTTAAATAATGTATTAATAGGTTCAATCAATTCAAATTCCATGTCTTCAGGTAATCCACCTACATTATGATGAGATTTAATTGTTTGCGCTGTCTTTGTACCTGATTCAATCACATCTGTGTAAAGTGTACCTTGTGCTAAGAAATCAACATCTGTTAATTTAGCCGCTTCATCATCAAACACATATACAAATTCATTACCAATGATTTTACGTTTTTTTTCTGGATCAGAGACGCCTTTTAGTTTTTCCATAAAACGTTCTTTGGCATTTACACGAATAATATTCATATCAAAGCCTTCACCGAATTGTTCCATTACCATATCGCCTTCGCCTTTACGAAGTAAACCATGGTCTACAAAAATACATGTTAATTGATCACCAATGGCCTTATGCAATAATACTGCAACAACTGATGAATCTACACCACCGCTCATTGCACATAATACTTTACGATGACCTACACGTTCACGAATTTTTTCGATTTCAATTTCAATGAAGTTTTCCATTGTCCATTCACCTGTACAATTACATACACGACGGACAAAATTTCTTAGTAAATCATTACCGTATTCTGTGTGACGTACTTCTGGATGGAATTGTACACCATAAATACGACGCTTTTTATCTTCGATAGCAGCATAATTTGTACTTGGACTATCAGCGATAACTTCAAAACCTTCAGGAATTTCAATGACTTTATCTGAATGACTCATCCACACTCTTTGTTCTTCTGGTAAACCAAAGAATAACTCATCAGATTTTGCTTTAATAATTGCTTTACCATATTCACGTTCATTTGCACGTTCAACTTTACCGCCTAATAGTTTGGTTGTAAGTTGCATACCGTAACAAATACCTAACACTGGAATACCTAAATTATAAATCTCAGGATCAATTGTAAATGAACCTTCTTCATAAACAGAGTTTGGACCTCCTGAAAGAATAATACCTTTAGGATTCATACGTTTAATTTCATCTATAGAAATTTCATGATCGTGTAATTCACTGTAAACGCCCATTTCACGAATACGACGTGTAATTAACTGGTTATATTGACTACCGAAATCTAGGACAAGAATTAATTCTTGTTCTTTAGCCATTTCCATAATAGTAAATCTCCTTTAAATTTAATTTATGTAAACAATAGAAAGACGCTTTTCATATTTATAAAGACAATACATCGTTTCAACCTCTATAAATATTTTATAGAAAAGCGTACTTTCTTAATTTAATCGTTTCTTGCTCACCTTACATTAAAATGAATAGTTTGGTGATTCTTTAGTAATTTGTATGTTATGTGGATGACTTTCAGCTAAACCTGCAGGGCCCATACGTGTGAATTGTGCTTCTTCACGTAATACTTTTAAGTTTGGTGAACCAGTATAACCCATACCAGCTCTTACTCCACCCATAAGTTGATAAATGGTATCTTGTAATGGTCCTTTATAAGCTGTGCGACCTTCAATACCTTCTGGAACAAATTTTCTAGGAGACTTATCTTCTTGGAAGTAACGATCATTTGACCCTTTTTCCATTGCTCCAAGAGACCCCATTCCACGATATACTTTATATTGTCTACCTTGGAAGACTTCAGTAGCGCCTGGGCTTTCTTCAGTACCAGCTAATAAGCTACCTAACATAACAGCATGACCACCAGCCGCTAATGCTTTAATAATATCACCAGAGAATTTAATACCACCGTCAGCAATAATCGCTTTACCATGTTTACGTGCTTCAGTAGCACAGTCATATACTGCAGTAATTTGTGGTACACCTACACCTGCAACGACACGTGTTGTACAGATTGATCCAGGTCCAATACCTACTTTAACCACGTCTGCACCTGCTTCAAATAAAGCGCGTGTGGCTTCAGCAGTTGCAACATTTCCTGCAATAATTGTAAGTTCAGGATATTTATCTTTCATTTTTTTGACTTGCTCAATCACACCTTTAGAATGTCCATGCGCTGTATCAATAATTAACGCATCTACTCCTGCTTCTACAAGTTTTTGTGCACGAATTTCGGTGTCTTTAGATGTACCGATAGCTGCTGCTGCAAGTAAACGACCATGCTCATCTTTCGCAGCATGAGGGAATTCAAGTACTTTTTCTATATCTTTAATTGTGATGAGACCTTCTAAACGACCCTTTTCTACTAATGGTAGTTTTTCAATTTTATGCTTTTGAAGGATTGCTTCCGCTTCATCTAATGTTGTACCAACTGGAGCTGTAATTAAATTTTCTTTAGTCATCACATCTGAAATTTTAATTGAGAAATCCTCAATAAAACGTAAGTCACGATTTGTAATAATACCAACGAGTGTTCTTGATTCTTCATCTTTTACAATAGGCACACCTGAAATACGATATTTACCCATTAATGCTTCTGCTTCATAAACACTTTCATCTGGTGTTAAGAAGAATGGATTCGTGATAACACCATTTTCTGAACGTTTTACTTTTTGTACTTCATCAGCTTGCTCTTCAATGCCCATGTTTTTATGGATGACACCTAAACCACCTTGACGTGCCATAGCAATAGCCATTTTAGATTCAGTTACTGTATCCATACCAGCAGAGATAACTGGAATATTTAATTTAATTTTATCTGATAATTCTACGCTTAAATCAACATCACTTGGTAATACGTCTGATGCAGCTGGAATTAACAAAACATCGTCGAAAGTTAATGATTCTTTAGCAAACTTATTTTCCCACATTTATAACACAGCCTCCATTTTTTATATAGTTAGTCTTATTATTTCACATTTTCGTCGTTTTGTTTATACTTTATACCGTTAAAAAAGAAATTAAGAATAATAGCAGAGATTGCTCCTAAAACAATACCATTTTGAGTTAACCAAGCGAACTGTTCTCCTAAAGCTTTAAATGCTTGAGGTACAGCACTAATTCCTGTACCAAGTCCGACTGATACAGCAATAATTAATAAATTATTTTGATTTTTGAAGTCAATATTTCCTAAAATACTTACCCCATAAGCCATTACCATACCAAACATAGCAATCATTGCACCGCCTAACACAGGTAAAGGAATAATATTAGCCAGAGCACCTAATTTAGGTATACAACCACATATTAAAAGTAAGACTACCATTCCATATATGATTTTATTTTTCTTAGCTCCAGAAAGTGAAACAAGTCCTACGTTTTGCGAATAAGCTGTATAAGGGAAAGCATTAAAGATTGATCCTAAAATGATGGCTAGACCTTCCGCAGTGTAACCTTTACGAAAATCTTTACGTTCAAGCTTACGACCAGTGATTTCACTTAATGCATGATATACACCTGTTGATTCGATCAGACTTACAATTGCTACAATTGTAAACACTAATGTTGCACCGAAATCAAAGCCAAATCCTGAGAAACGGAATGGTCGTGGAATACCGAGCCAATGTGCGTCACCAACTTGGCTAACATTAACTAATCCAAATATACTAGCCAATATCGTGCCTATAACTAAACCAATCAAAATTGCAATAGATTTTAAGAATCCCGTTGTAAATCGTTGTAATAGTAAGATAACAATAAGTGTCACTCCACCTAAAATTAGATTTTTAGGGTTACCATAATCTTTAGCACCTTGACCACCAGCAAGATAATTCATAGCAACGGGCATTAAGTTAATTCCGATAATTGTAACGACACTACCTGTAACAACAGGTGGGAAAAATTTAACTAAATAAGAAAAGAATGGAGCAATGATTACAACTAAGATACCTGATAGGAACAATGATCCATATAACACGTCTAAACCTTTAGTCTGTCCAATTAAAATCATAGGTGCTACAGCAGTAAATGTACATCCTAAAACAATAGGTAGTCCTGTACCAGTAATCTTATTTGCTTGTAAAAATGTAGCTACTCCACACATAAAAATATCTACTGTAATTAAATAAGCAATCTCTTCAGGTGAAAATTTTAAACTTGTTCCTACAATGATAGGTACTAAAATAGCACCTGCATACATTGCTAATAAATGTTGTACACTTAAAATTAAATTTTTCATTCATCTTCACCTAGTAAAGTCACTTTATTCCCTGCTAAGGAAGCAACTTTACATAATGAAGAAACAGTTAAACCAGCCTCTTCCAATCTTTGTCGTCCATCTTGGAAACTTTTTTCTACAACAATTCCTACGCCTACTGTTTCTGCTTTAGCTTGTTGTGCAATGTCGTACAATCCAAGTGAAGCATCACCATTTGCTAAGAAATCATCAATAATTAATACTTTATCTTCAGGCCCTAAAAATTCTTCTGATACAATCACTGTACTTGTTTTATTTTTAGTAAATGAATGGATATCAGTACTGTAAAACCCATCTTTTAAAGTACTTGGCTTTGCTTTTTTTGCAAATAAGCATGGCACATCGAAATGTAATGCAGCCATGATTGCAGGAGCAATACCGGAAGCCTCAATAGTTAAAATTTTCGTAATCCCTTTACCCTTAAATTGTTTATAAAATGTTTGACCCACTTCATACATTAATTTGGCATCAATTTGATGATTTAAAAATCCATCAACTTTTAATATTTTTTCATCAATGACTACGCCATCTTCCTTGACTTTTTGTTCGAGCGCTTCCACTTCAAAACCTCCTAAACTTTATATAAAAAAACCCGAAACTTTTATCTAGTTTCAGGATCTATAAGTGAACAAGTACGATACACATTCATTTGTAACTTAGAAGTAAATGATTTAGATTTATAGATGATAAACAATACTTTACATTATACAAATGATAATATAATACAAGACATCTTAGCCAATCCTCAAACTTCTCATTAACTTCCTTACCTTTGTACTTGAACTCATAGTCGCGTTGTTTATGGCAACACGGTAGAAACTTCTAAAGCCATATTCTTCAGATTATATGAGCAATATAAATTATTTAATGATAATAGCAAATTTTAAGCTTATTTTCAATAACTGATGGAGAGTTTATCCTTGTAATCACGCTACTTATAAATGTAAGCGTTTAATGTCTTATTAAAAAAACCGTATTTGTAAATTACATATTTTTAATTATATAATTATATCGAAACGTTTTATATCTATTCATTAGGGTATAATTATTTAAAAGTAGCATGAAATGATGGAGGACGATGAATATGCCAGATATTACAGTTCTAGATAATGAAAATCAAATTTACAATGTGATTGAAAAGAAAAAAGCAGAAGGATATTCAGAAAATGAGATATTTGTTATCAGTGAATCTAAATTACATTTAGATGATTTACATAATTCTCAAGTAACACTTATAGCAACAAGTGGTTCATTCAGTGATCGCATGTCACGCTTATTAACCGGTGAAGATGGTGAAGAAGCTGTATTGAATAATTTCAAACTATCTGATAACCAAGCAGAACAATATAAAAAAGATGTGCTTGATGGCAAATTTTTAGTAATCACTAGAAAAGACGCTTCTTCACATAATGAAGTTGAAAAAAACAACGCAGCTTATGAAGAAGTTGATATCACTCATTACGCTAATGAGTCTGATGGTCCAAAATCTTAAAAATAAGTTTAACCATTCATTGTATTTAATCATGTCGATTGTTAAATGAACATACGTTTTTACAAAGTAACAGTCAAAAATTAATATATGCTTCTTTCAAAGTAAAGTGTGAATCGTTTATAACTTTGAAAGAAGTTTTTTATTATATTTTGTATTATGATGTGCTACTTTACACATGTGCTATACTTAAAAAAATATAATGCGGGGAGATCGCTATGAAATTTCACACTATTTATTCTTTAGAAGACGCTTATTATCAAAAAGCTGTCGAGTTTTATAATAAACAATTAGATGTTGATTTTTTTGAAGACAGCACTATCACAAAACGATCCTTACAGAATAATAAAACAGAAAATGATTATGTTTTGATTGTTGGTATTGAGAAAGAAAATATAATCAGTTTGGCCACAGCACACTACGAAGCAACAACAAATTCAGCATTTCTAGTCCACTTATTAGCTGTAGTTGATTCAAATTATAATGAAATCATATCTCAAACTTTAAATGAAGTTGAAACACACCTAAATATATTATCTAATAAAGTACATTCTAGAGATATTAACTTTTTAATGATTGAAGTCCCGAAACATGATAATAGCATATTAGATAATCAATTAATTAAACGACGTCATCATATCTTATTAGAAAATGACTTTGAACAACAATATGACATTGACTACTTGCATCCTAATTATACGTTTGAAGAAACACCTATACATACTGACTTATTTATTAAATCTAACATTGAACTTACAAAAGACATCTATCCTGCTAGTGTGAAATCTAATTATATTCTCAAATATGTATTTGCGAATGGAATTTCTAGAGATATTATATATCCCCTTTTAGAAAAGATGAATTTACGTTCATCCTTATAGAATACTTGAAAAGAGCGATATAAAAGGTTAAACTAATATGCGAGGTTAGACTGACGTTTCACTTACCGAAGACAAACGTCAGCGTAAATGAATGAATATATTATTTAAATACGAAAGGACTTCATTATGTTAACTAAAGAATTTGCTCAACGTGTCGAGCTAAGTGAAAAACAAGTCCGTAAAATCGTCCAACATTTAGAAGAACGAGGATATCATCTTAGCAAGACTGAATATCGTGGTCGTGAGGCTACAGATTTTAAAGAAGAAGATATTGAACTTTTCCAAGATATTGCAGAAAAGGTAAAACAAACAAATAGCTATGATTTAGCTTTCGAAGAATTAGAAAAAGAAAAAGACTTTTTACAAGTTATCGTTAAAGAAGACCAACAACAGTTACCTGCTGATCAAGGCGTTACACAATTAGTAGAAGACTTACGTACCGAAATACAAAAAATGCGTGAAGAACGTCAAATGTTAGGTCAAATGATTACTCAAGTTCATCAACAACAAAATGAACTTAAGGAATTACAAAGTCAAATTACTGAAAAATTGGAGGCAAATAATGAGTCATTAGTTGCCATTCAAACAGCTCAAAAAGAACAATCTGATTATACTAAAAATAATTTGGTTAAAGAAATTAATGATAACAATCAACAAGCGATTGATACTTTAAAAGAGCATCAAACTTATGTTTCATCTTCAAATGAGAAAAAAGGATTCTTAGCTAGACTATTTAATCTTTAATGTCACAACTGTATATAGTGCTATTTACTAAAACAGGATTGAAATTAAAAAATTTCGATCCTGCTTTTTTGTTTTAATACTCATTTTGTATCTATTTATCATTAGTTTGTAAAAACATTTAATAATTTATGTTATTTAAAGTATTGAATTATTATATATTTAATACTATTCTTATTAAATGTGTCGGATTTAACTAATAAAAGGAGAATCCTTATATGGGAACATTATTTTCAATTATTAACATTGTCATCATGTTGATTTTCATTATCAGCTTATTCATTATGGCTAAAAAACATGTATCATTCCCAAAACGAGTCTTTACCGCTCTAGGATTAGGAATTGTATATGGAATTATTTTACACCTTATTTATGGTGTTAATTCTAAAGTGCTTGAAACCACAACTGATTGGTTTAGCATCGTTGGAGATGGCTATGTGACATTATTACAAATGATTGTTATGCCACTTATTTTTATTTCTATTGTTTCAGCATTTAGTAAGATACAAATTGGCGATAAATTTGCTAAGATAGGTTCTTATATTTTTATGTTTTTAATTGGTACTGTCGCTATTGCAGCCGTTGTAGGTATTTTTTATGCCATTGTATTTGGCCTTGATGCTTCAAGTATCGATTTAGGTAGTGCAGAACATGCACGAGGAAATGAAATTAGTAGTGAAGCGAAGCAGCTTACAGCGAATACACTACCACAACAAATTCTTGAATTATTACCAAGCAATCCTTTCTTAGATTTTACTGGTCAGAGAACAACTTCAACTATTGCAGTAGTAATATTTGCTATTTTTGTAGGATTTGCATACTTACGTGTTGCACGTAAACAACCTGATAATGGTAGCTTATTAAAACGTGGTATTGATGCTGTTTATGCTCTCATCATGTCAATTGTTACCTTTGTTTTAAGATTAACTCCTTATGGAATTATCGCAATTATGGCTTCTACAATTGCAACAAGTGATTTTTCAGCAATTTGGACATTAGGTAAATTCATGATTGCATCTTATGCAGCTTTACTTACAATGTATGTTATTCATTTAATTATTTTAGCGATTATGGGAATCAATCCTATTCGTTATGTTAAAAAAACACTTGAAGTACTGATTTTTGCATTTACATCACGTTCAAGTGCAGGAGCGCTTCCTTTAAATGTGCAAACTCAAACGCAACGTTTAGGAGTACCTGAAGGTATTGCAAACTTCTCAGCTTCATTCGGTTTGTCTATTGGTCAAAATGGATGTGCTGGTATTTATCCAGCAATGCTTGCTATTATGGTTGCTCCTGTTGCTCATGTTGACATCGATATACCATTCATTCTTACACTAATTGGCGTTGTAGTGATTAGTTCATTTGGTGTAGCTGGCGTTGGTGGCGGTGCAACTTTCGCTTCAATTCTTGTATTATCAACTTTAAACTTACCAGTTGCATTAGCTGGTGTATTAATTTCTATCGAACCAATTATTGATATGGGTCGTACCGCTCTAAATGTCAATGATTCCATGTTAGCAGGTACTGGTACAGCACGTTTAACAGGTAACTTAGATAAAGAAAAATTTAATTCTAACCATTATGGAGAATTATCCACAGAATCATAAAATAACAAGAGAGACAGAATTTCAAACAAATTCTGCCTCTCTTTTTTCGGTTTTATTTTATCTTTTCATTAGTCCAGCTTTATTTAATTGCTCTAACATATCTAATCGTGCTTTCCCACTTAAAAATCCAGCAACTTGTTGAGACCAGGTTTCATTTCTTACACCATTTGTACGGTCTTGATAGTATTTACTCACCATTTGATCATAAGCGTTTAATGTTTCTTTTTGGTGTGCTTTATTGCTATTATAGACATTTTTATGGAAGATATGTTCAAAAGGTAAACGTGGTTTTGGTGATCCATTTTCATCCTCAGCTGGTTCTCCTACAGCCATACCAAATAAAGGGAAGGCATATTCAGGTAAGTCTAAAATCTCACGTACACGCCCGACATCATTGCGAAGCGAACCTAAGTATACAATGCCATAGCCCATATCTTCAGCTGCTAAAGCAATATTTTCTGATACTAATGCAACATCGATGGCACCAACTAATAAGCCCTCAGCCGACTCAAATGACGTCTCCATATGTTGTTCTACATCTTCATTAATAAGATTGTGACGATAATAATCTAAAACAAATACAAATAAATAGCCATTGTCTACCACATATTGTTGCCCTGATACTTCTTTGAGTTGTGCTTTAATTTCTGGATCTTCTACTCCAATAATAGAATACGTTTGTAAATAACTAGATGTTGAAGCACTTTGTCCAGCTTCAACTAACTTTCTAACAACACCTTCACTTAAAGGTTGATCTTTAAATCTTCGAACTGAATGATGTTTTTTAGCTAATTCGTAAACATAATCTGACATTAAGTCCACTCCTTTTTTAATTACTGAATATATATTAACAATTTATATTTTATTTTTCTTCAAAATTGCCCTTTATTTTAAATTAAGATTTGCATGCTAAACCAATTAAAGTTATCATAATAATGACAATTTTCAGATATCAAAGGAGAGATACTATGACTCACGCTAACAAAGAAGTTTCAACAGCCTTATATCAAGCTTTTACATCAAAAAAACCGATTAATTTTATCAGTTCCTCTTTTGAACTAAATGAGTTAGAAGCCTATCACACACAAGATGATCTCATTAATCAATTAAAAAATAAGCAAAAATCAGAAATTAAAGGTTACAAAGTAAGTATGACAAGTGCCGCCACTCAAGCCATTGCCAATACAAATGAGCCTGCGTACGGTACTATTTTATCTACTCAAGTAGTCGAGGGGGATAACTCTATCTCATTATCAACATTATTTGATCCATTACTTGAACCTGAACTTATTTTTGAATTAACTGCAGACTTACCAGAGAATGCCGATGTTCAAACCATCTTAGAAAGTGTAAAAGTAGCTCCAGGTATTGAAATTCCTGACGCACGTTATAAAGATTGGTTCCCTAACTTTGCTTTATCAGATTTAATTTCAGATAATACTGCAACAGGTTTAATTGTGGTTGGAAAAAGAGTAACACCTCTTGATTACAAATCATTTGCTGATATTAACTTAAAGTTATTTAAAAATGATCAAGAAATTGAAACAGGACACTCTAGTGACGTACTAGGAAATCCTATTGAATCTATAAAATGGTTAAATAAAAAATTACATTCACATGGAAAACGTTTAGAAAAAGGGCAATTTATTTCTTCAGGTACATTTATTTCACCCCTACAGTTAGAAAAAGGTATTTATATTGCTGAATACGAGAAAGTAGGAAGCGTAAAAGTAGAAGTCAAAGACTGATTTTAATAAAATAATATTGAAAATACTTGATACTCTCTTCAGATTTATATGTTTCAAAGCGTAACTTGGAGAGAGTTTTAATCTATTATGTTTGATTCCCATTATCAAATACTATCCTTTAGTTGAGAATATATTTAAGCGAAAAGATGTGTTTTTATTTACAATTTACATTTTTTAATTAGAAAAAATAATCCTCACAATATCTTAAAAAAGTTAATATATTTTATATGAACCTTGTTATATCAGTGCTTCATATTGTTTTTCTTACTTTTAAGTGTATTATGTTGACGAAATAAAATCTACATGTAATAATATGAATCAAGAGATTAGAATTATTATAAATAAGCAATGATTATTATGTAATTCTAATTAATATTCGATAAATCAGGAGGAATTTAAGTTATGTCTTTAATCAATAAAGAAATCTTACCTTTCACAGCACAAGCATATGATCCTAAAAATGATGAATTCAAAGAAGTAAGCCAAGATGATTTAAAAGGTTCTTGGAGTGTTGTTTGCTTCTATCCAGCTGACTTCTCTTTCGTATGTCCAACTGAATTAGAGGATTTACAAAACCAATATAGCCAATTACAAGATTTAGGTGTTAATGTATTTTCAGTTTCAACTGATACTCATTTCGTACACAAAGCTTGGCACGATCATTCAGACGCAATCAGCAAAATCCAATACACTATGATTGGTGACCCTTCTCAAATCATCACTCGTAACTTCGATGTATTAGATGAAGAAGCAGGTTTGGCACAACGTGGTACATTTATCGTTGACCCTGATGGTGTAGTTCAAGCAGCAGAAATTAATGCAGATGGTATTGGCCGTGATGCAAGTACATTAGTAAATAAAATCAAAGCCGCACAATACGTACGTCAACATCCAGGTGAAGTTTGCCCAGCAAAATGGGAAGAAGGTTCTGAATCATTACAACCAGGATTAGACTTAGTAGGTAAAATTTAAGGAGGCATTTAAGTATGCTGAATGCTGATTTAAAACAACAATTACAACAATTATTACAACTTATGGAAGGCGATGTAGAATTTAGAGCAAGTATTGGCTCTGATGATAAATCTAAAGAATTAAAAGATTTATTAGATGAAATCGCTGAGATGACAGATCATATTACAATCGTTGAAAAAGAATTAAAACGCACACCAAGTTTCCAAGTAAGTAAACCTGAAGAAGATACTGGTATCACATTTGCTGGTATTCCCTTAGGTCATGAGTTCAATTCACTTGTGCTTGCTATTTTACAAGTAAGTGGTCGTGCGCCTAAAGAAAAACAAGCAATCATTGATCAAATTAAAGGTCTTGAAGGCAACTACAATTTTGAGACTTATGTAAGTTTAACTTGTCAAAAATGTCCAGATGTAGTTCAAGCATTAAACTTAATGAGTGTAATTAATCCAAATATCACTCATACAATGATTGATGGTGCTGTATTCCGTGAAGAGTCTAAGGATATCATGGCAGTCCCTGCTGTATTTTTAGATGGTGAAGAATTCGGTAATGGTCGTATGACAATTTCTGATATTTTATCTAAACTTGGCAGTACACAAGATGCTTCAGAATATGAAAATAAAGATCCATACGATGTATTAATCATCGGTGGCGGACCAGCAAGTGGTAGTGCTGCAATTTATACTGCGCGTAAAGGTTTACGCACTGGTATTGTTGCAGATAGAATCGGTGGTCAAGTTAACGATACAGCTGGTATTGAAAACTTTATTACTGTTAAACAAACCACTGGATCAGAATTCTCTTCTAATTTAGCTGCACATATCGAAGAATATGATATTGATGCTATGACTGGTATTCGTGCAACTAAAATTGAAAAAACTGATAAAGCTATCCGAGTAACTTTAGAAAATGATGCAGTTCTTGAAAGTAAAACTGCTATTATTTCAACTGGTGCAAGCTGGCGTAAATTAAATATTCCTGGTGAAGATCGCTTAATCAATAAAGGTGTGGCTTTCTGTCCTCACTGTGACGGACCTTTATTTGAAAATAAAAACGTTGCAGTTATCGGCGGTGGTAACTCTGGTGTTGAAGCAGCTATCGATTTAGCAGGAATAGTTAAACACGTGACACTATTTGAATTCGCTCCAGAACTAAAAGCGGATACAGTGTTACAAGAACGTTTACGTTCTTTCCCTAATGTTGATATTCACACAAATGCTAGAACTGCTGAAGTTCTAGGTGAAGATCATGTTACTGGTTTAAGCTATGAAGATATGTCATCTGGTGAAATGAAAGAATTAAGCTTAGATGGTATCTTTGTACAAATTGGCCTTGTGCCAAATACAAAATGGATTGGTGACGCAGTAGAATTAAATAACCGTGGAGAAGTCGTTGTGGATCGTGAAAATAACACAAACGTTCCTGGTATTTTTGCTGCTGGTGACGTTACTGACCAAAAATATAAACAAATCATTATATCAATGGGTTCAGGTGCTAACGCAGCATTGAGTGCATTTGATTATATTATTAGAAATTAATTTAAAGTTTAACTTTCTATATGAAAGTAAGACTTAGAACTTAACCTATCAAATATCTTCATTTTAAGCAGAGTCATTTTATTAACGACTCTGCTTTTTTAATGCTATTGCCACAATTTGTTCATAGATTTATATTAATTTTATGTCTTAAACATTCAATTCTGTTTCTATAAGTGATACTCTATTATTATTCTTAAATAGAAATGTTTACTAATAAAGGAGATTATTGAAGTCTATGAAAAAGAGTATGGTTATTAGTAGTTTTTTAGCCCTGTTATTAATGTTAAGTGCGTGTGCACCTAATAATGATAATAATGAAGACAATCATAATCAAAGTAACGGTGTTAATGCACCGAAACATGCTAAAAACTTAACTGAAAATGATATTTTTACATCGAATAAATCTCATCAAAAGCTTACTGAAGATGAAATGAACAAAGCAATCAAAAAATATCTAGATGTTAATAGTGATATTTTAGACAATAAATATATAATGCAAAGTAAAATCGATCGTCAAAGTTCAGGACAAACAAAAATCACTGATAAACAAGCTAAAAAACTTAGTCATTTATCTAATATTGCTGTTAAAAATGACTTACACTTTAAAAAATATGTTGAAAATAACACATTGCCAGACGGCTATAAAGATAATGTAAATCGTATTATTAAGTACTTTCATGCTTTGAATAGTACAATTGCAAATGTTGATGAAAGTATCGAACAACTGAATTATCAACCTCAAAATACAATTAACATTGTAGATGTCCCTACTCATTATGCTGGAGATGTAAATGGCAACCAACAAAATAAAATCAAATCTTTCTTAAATAAGAAAGATATCAAAACAAACGTTTTTGATAAATAGAATAGGGAGTATCCATTTGAATATGTTTTCCCGATCCATTAATGGTGATGTCCCAAATATAAAAAATCTGAGACGATAAATGATGTCTCAGATTTTTTTATAATTCAATGAGATATGGCTTACAATTTTCAATTACTTTAATTAATGCTTCTTCTTTATTTATATAGCCAAAGTAAACCATAATACAACGAATCACAACTTGATGTGCAATAATGACTATCGTGTGATCATCTTGAATATGAATCGTTTCGAAAAACTGTTTCACTCTATAATAAACATCATTATAACTTTCCCCCTCAGGTGCTTTTTGAATAAAGCTATGTCGAAAATCTTTATAATTTGGATCATGAAAATAACGATGATACATATTGTTTTTCATAAGTTTATCCTTAAATTGACCTTCAAATAGACCCAATGAACGTTCACGTAATAATGATGTGACTGTAGTTGGGATATCGTAAGGGAAGATATATTGATATGTTTCTTTCGTTCTTGTTAAATCAGATACATACACATCATTAATTTTTATATTATAAAAATATGGCTTTAATTGTTTTGCGCTTTCAACGCCCTTTTCAGTTAAAGGAACGTCTAACTGACCACAATAATATGCTCGATTGTACTTATTATCATAATTAGACTGTGATTCACCATGTCGAATAAGATATAAATTCATGTTTTACCTCATTATATTAAATAATAAATGAATGAAGTCTACTAATCATATAAATGATATATTTTTATGATTGTTATTATTTATATTGCATGATACTATTAATATGTAGTTATTTAATAACTACAAGTCTTTTATATTCATGAACATAATACTCCTGGATGACGCCTTAACCCGACGTCATCCTCTTTTTTTAGTTTAATAAATAAAAAAAGAGCACTACATAACGTAGTCCCCTTTAAAATGCTATACCTATTTTTTGATTGCTTTTAAAATTAAAGAAACAATAAAAATAAGAATAATTGCACCGATTAATGCTGGGAAGATTGGTACTCCGCCCCAAACAGGCCCCCAAGTACCTAACAATTTACTTCCGATGAATGAACCGATTAAACCAGCAATGATATTACCTAAGATACCACCAGGGATATCTTTACCCATGATCATGCCAGCAATCCAACCGATTAATCCACCAACTATTATCATAATAATAAAGCCCATAGTTAGATTACTCCTTATAGTTTTATTTTGTTTACTTCTTATTCATACCACCTATTTAAATTTTATAAACATAATTATTAAAATAATTTATTTTTTATAACAAAAACAACTAAATAATAACACCCACATATTTTATTAGTATTTATTCAATTAATGATTAAAAATATAAGACTACTAAAAAATAGCAAGTATTTTATATAAAATACTTGCTAAACATTATGAACAACTTTAAAGGAACAAAACATATTCATGTTGAATATAATGTCTTGTTCCTTTGTTTTTATTCTTCGTTATTTGTACTTTGATGATTTGGTTGTGCTTGTTCATTACGATCTATTTGAGAAGTTGTGGGTTCTTCTTTAGTTTGTGTAGAAGCGTCTGTTGGAGTTGAATCATTGTTCTCGGATTGATTCGATGTCTGGACATCATTTTGAGTTTCAGATTGCGCACTATTTTGATTTTCTTCATTAGACGATGTATGTTGTGTTTCATTATCATTCTTTGTTTCATTATTTTGTACATCATTGTTTCGTTGTCGGTTACTTTGTTCTAATTTACTTTCATTCATTTGTTTTCTTTTAGCTTTTTCTTCATCTGTCATATTATTATAATTATCAACAATACTACCTGTATGTTTATCTACAATGGCTACATAAGGTGTTCCAGTACCATATGCGTCACTTGCTGCATAATCTATATAATACATCTCGTCAGTACTTTTACTAGGATTGTAATTAAATTCATTTCTTAAACGATTTCCAAATCCTTGATTTTTATACCAATCATAGACAACATCCTCTGCTTGCTTCGGTGTAAGTTCTTTATTCGAAGAATCATTTGATTGATTGTCACTAGTTGAATGACTTTCATTCATAGTCGTTTCATTATTTCCATTGATTCCATTTTCAGATTGGTTTTGAGTATTCTGTTCGGATGACTGAATACTCTTATTATCATTGGGTTGAATATCTTCAGTTTGATTATAATTAGTATTTTCATCATTATTATTTTTCTGTGTGTCTGATGAATTTATATTTTTATCATTATTAGTATCATTATTTTTATTTGAATTATTAGGCGTTTTATTTTTATGATCATTCTTCTCAGTTTTTTGCTTATCCTCTGAACTATCATTATTTCCGCCTGGTAAATGAATATTTAAATCACAAGCACCCAAAAATAAAGTAGATGCAACAATACCTGCTAATAAATATTTTCCTCTCATTATCATCATAACTCCTTATGTATGTCTCTTTTAATGATAACATTTTATATTGCATACATTAAAGATATTACGCAATACATTTTAAAATCAACTTAAGGTGTATAATCTATCCATTTTTTATTACTACGACATAAAAATAACCCCGTAAGCCTTGAGCTTACGGGGTTTACACTAATTATATATTAGTTTTCATCTTTAACATATGGTAATAAAGCCATATGACGAGCACGTTTAATAGCTGTAGTCAACATACGTTGATATTTAGCTGAAGTACCAGTTACACGACGTGGTAAAATTTTACCGCGTTCTGAGATAAAACGTTTTAATAATTCAGTGTCTTTATAGTCAATATGTGTAATACCATTTGCTGTGAAATAGCATACTTTTTTACGACGACGTCCGCCTCTTCTTGGTCCACCTGCCATGGTTAATTACCTCCTTTTATATTTTTAATCTCATTCTTTCGTTAGAATGGTAAGTCATCATCACTAATATCAATTGGACCATTTGCATTTGCAAATGGGTTATCTGATTGATTATTGTTTGATGCACGATTGTTATTATTATTATAAGATGTATTTTGTCCTGATTGTGAACCACCAAACCCTTGGCCATAATCTTGGAAATCATTATTTCCTTGATGACGTTGTCCACCTTGTGCATTTTTAGGTTCAAGGAATTGAACACTATCCGCTACAACTTCAGTGACAAATATACGACGACCTTCTTGATTTTCATAACTGCGTGATTGTATGCGACCATCAACGCCAGCTAAACTACCTTTTGAAAGATAGTTATTTACGTTTTCTGCTTGTCTTCTAAATACAACAACGTTAATAAAGTCAGCTTCGCGTTCCCCTTGAGCATTCGTGAAAGTACGGTTAACTGCTAGAGTAAATGTCGCTACACTTACGCCTGAGGGAGTACTTCTGTATTCTGGATCCTTAGTTAAACGACCTACTAATACAACTCGATTTATCATTTCAACGCCCCCATTTAATTATTACTTATCTTGGTCTTCACGGATAACGATATAACGGATAATATCGTCATTGATTTTAGCTAAACGTTGGAATTCGTCTGTAGCTCTGTTATTATCTGTTTTAATGCGTACGATGAAGTAGAAGCCTTCTTTGAAATCTTCAATTTCGTAAGCAAGACGGCGTTTACCCCAGTCTTTCTCTTCTAAAACTTCTGATCCTTCTGAAGCTAAGATACCGTTAAAGCGCTCAACAACTGCTTTTTTAGCATCTTCTTCAATGTTAGGACGTACGACATACATAATTTCATATGTTCTCATTTTATAATTGCACCTCCTTGTGGTCTATGCGGCCTATCGAATCCTATCCATAGGCAAGGAATAATTTTCATTACTCACAATCAAGAATTATAGCATAGGTGATTACTTTTTACAATAAATATTATTTGAAATATTTTGTCTGAAAGTGGATAAGATTTATCGTATTGGCCTATAAATTTATATTCAAACTTTAAACATATCTTTTCAAAAGAGAACTGATATCCTATAATATCCTTGAGGTGTAACTATGCAATTAGATTTAGATTGGAATAAAGATTTTCAAGAGTTTCAAGAAATCTTAAATTGCGGTATCAATCCAGAGTGGCTATACTGTGCAAAAGCTAATATGATTCTTGAGCCAGCATATACTGGAGAAGGTAAACAGTTTTTTAGCACCAAAGATATTATTAAAGCAAGTAAAGTTATACCGTTTTTTTAAGATATAACCATAATGATATAACTAAAGCGCGACATCTATAATAAACAGATGTCGCGCTTTTTATATTCCTATACATTAAATCGGAAGTGAACAATATCTCCATCTTTCATAATATAATCTTTACCTTCTAAACGTTGTTTACCTGCTTCTTTCGCACCTTGCTCGCCACCATGCTCAACATAGTCGTCATAACTTGTTACTTCGGCACGAATAAAACCACGTTCGAAGTCTGTATGAATGATACCTGCACATTGTGGTGCCGTCATCCCTTGTCTAAATGTCCAAGCACGTACTTCTTGAACACCTGCTGTAAAGTAAGTAGATAATCCTAACAAATCATATGTTGTTCTGATAAGACGATCGAGGCCTGGTTCTTCAATACCTAAGTCTTCTAAAAACATTTCCTTATCTTCATCATCAAGTGTTGCAATTTCTTCCTCAATTTTTGCACTAATGACTATAACTTCAGAATCTTCTTTAGCTGCGTACTCACGAATGGTTTTCACTTTATCATTTTCATCGTCACCAATTTCATCTTCGCCAACGTTTGCAATATATAACATTTTTTTAGATGTTAATAATTGAGCTTGATTTACATATTTTTGATCTTCTTCATTAAAATCTAAACTACGAACTGGATTTCCTTCCTCTAATGCTTCTTTTATTCTAGATAAAATGCGGAACTCCATTTCTGCTGTTTTATCTTTTTGACGTGCCATTTTTTCAATTCGAGGCAAACGTTTCTCTACTGATTCTAAATCAGCTAAAACAAGTTCCATATTAATGACTTCAATATCATCTAATGGATTTACACGACCAGCGACGTGTGTCACATTTTCATCATCGAAAGCACGTACTACCTGACAAATAGCGTCTACTTCACGAATATGTGATAAGAATTTATTTCCTAAACCTTCACCTTTTGAAGCACCTTTAACAATACCTGCAATATCTGTGAATTCGAAAGTGGTAGGAATTGTTTTCTTAGGTTCTACCATTTCTGTTAATTTATTTAAACGTGTATCTGGTACTTCTACAATCCCAACATTAGGATCGATTGTAGCGAAAGGATAGTTCGCAGCGAGCGCACCTGCTTTTGTAATTGCATTAAATAGAGTAGATTTACCAACATTAGGCAAACCTACGATACCTGCTGTTAAAGCCATGAATCATTCTCCTAACTTTCTGTATCTTGATGAGATACTAATATTTTTTTTATTTTTTTATCAAACACTTGTCGTGGAATCATAATACTTCTTTGACAATTTTCACATTTAATTCGTATATCAGCACCCATGCGAATAATTTTAAATCGATTTGTTCCACAAGCATGTTGTTTTTTCATTTCTACTATATCATTTATACCATATTTTGGTGTCACAACATTACCCCCAACATTTATTAAGCGTCTTGTTTATCAGTATTTCTTACGTACATGGGTTGTGGCAATTTAATACCTTCTTGTACAAACATTTTTTGAATTTCTTTGCGTAAAATTCTAGAACCTGAAGCACCTTCTCCAGGAATAGTTTCTGCTGATATTCTTATGATCACTTTTGTTTCATCTAACCCATCAATTCCTAAAACGACTGGATCAGTAATGAATAAGTAGTATTTACTACGCATTGCTGTAAATAATTTATTTAATTTCTTTTCAACTTTATCTAAATTTTCATCAACTGAGACTGGAATTTCTACAATTGACGTACCATTAGTAATAGAATAGTTAGTAATCTCACCCATACTACCATTTGGTAAAATAGTTAACTCCCCAGTGATGGTATTAATACGCGTTGATCTCAATCCTATAGATTTTACAGTTCCTTCAGCAACTGTAGTACCACCGCTATTAATTTTAACATAATCACCTACATCAAACTGATTTTCAAAAATAATGAAAAATCCAGTAATAATATCTTTGACTATAGTCTGGGCTCCAAAACCAACAGCGATACCTACAACACCGGCGCTGGCGATAATCCCATTTACGCTAATTCCGAACTTACTTAATACTGTTGTGAGTACGATAAACCACACAATGTATCTTACAACATTTTTGATAAGGGACACGAGCGTTTTAGAGCGTTTTTTATTTCCTCTATTACTTTTATTTTGAAATTTAAATGCTTCTTCTATCGCTTTATTAATAATTCCAATTACAATTAAGCCTACTAAAATATAAATAATAACCATTGCTAATTTAGTTGCTAAATTTGTGTATACTTCGGGTTCTGTTAATGGTTTAAATAGCGATGTTAACACGTTCTTCAATTGATTCATAATAGCCCCCTCCTTTTCTATTTAGTCCACCTTAAATTTATATTCCAATTTATTTATTATACAAAATTTCTTCTAAAATTGTATCAGTCTTTTGATTTATCATTTTCTTTTTTATTTTATTAATAGGATATTATTCATTAAGTTTATCTATAATACGTCTAAACTCAGCCTCGGATTTAAACTCAAACACAATTTTCCCAACATTTTTAGATACAGATATATCTATATGAGTTCCAAATTTTTCCTTAAGCGCACGTTCTTGTTTCTGTATGAATTTGGGTTTACTTGGAGTATTTAATTTTTCTTTTTTAGACTGCCCACCGTCTTGGATTTCAGAAACAACTTTTTCTAAATAACGTACACTCCACCCCTCTTTGATTGCTTGTTTACCTATACGTTTCATCGTATTTACATCTTTTAATGCAAGTAAAGTACGTCCATGGGCACCTGACATGCGATTCTCTCTTACAAGCTTAGCAATATCAGAGGGTAAATTTAGTAATCTTAGCATATTAGCAATGTAAGGCCGTGATTTTCCTAACCTTTCAGCAACTTTTTGTTGTGTCAGACCAAGATCATTCATTAATCGTTGATAACTTTCAGCTTCTTCAATTGCATTTAAATCTTCTCTTTGTAAATTTTCTATAATGGCTAATTCCATCATGTCAGAATCAGAAAGGGATTTTACAATTGCAGGAACTTCCTCTAACCCAGCTAATTTAGAAGCTCGAAAACGTCGTTCCCCTACAACGATATAATATCCATTGATCGTTTTTCTTAAAACAATAGGTTGAAGTATACCATGAGTTGTTATAGACTCTGCTAAATCTTGAAGTTTCTCCTCATCAAATGTTTTTCTAGGTTGATAGGGATTAGCTTTAATACTTGAAATTTTAATATGTTGTACGTGTTCATCATTATTTAATTGAACACGTTGATCTTCAATGTTGTTCATGCATAGTCCTCCCTTGTCTTTAAAGTCATTACTTAATTTTAAAAAAAGCGTGTTATATCTACAAGTCTTATAAACTTTTTTAAGAAAAAAATTTACTAGATAGAAAGTATATATATCAATCATTCAGGCACTTTCTGAATTTATTATTTAATCATAATTTTCAGAAAAGTTGTTGACAAATGTAATTTATGTCTGTAAGCTATGAATTAACTTAAAAAAACACAAATTACACACGGTAATAAGGAAAGTAAAACTTACACTGCGGATACAGAGAGTCTTGTAAGCTGAGAAGAGACATTGAAAGAAAGTTTGAAAATGGCCTTTGAGTGTTGATGCCAATATGAGGTATCAACGGGTTCGCCCGTTATAGCGATACAGTATTAACATTTATTGTTTAATGGCGTACTGGAATCATCGACGTCACTAAATTATCGTTAATACTCATTTATCTTCAAAAGTTAAATGAGTTTTTTATTACAGATATATCTGATCATTTACGATAATGTGTGTCACTTTTTCAAGTACTCCTCAAACATAATGGCGTACTGTTTGAGGTTACTTTAGCAATAAAGTAGCAAACAAAGGTGGTACCACGAAACAAGCTTTCGTCCTTTACATCCGATACATATCGGGTTTAAAGGACGGAAGCTTTTTTTATTTAGAAAATGATAGGAGGATTTGAAATGAAAGATACTCAATTAGCACAAATTTCATTAACAAAGGATTTGACTGGCGCAATTGCTAATCCCATTTACTTATCGACGGCATATCAACATCCTCACCTAGGTCAGTCTACAGGATATGATTACACACGAACGAAAAACCCAACCCGCTCTTCATTTGAAGAAGCATTTGCCAAATTAGAAGGGGGTACAGCTTCATTTGCAACGTCAAGTGGTATGGCAGCAGTTCAACTTATTTGTAACTTATTTAAACCTGGTGATGAAATTTTAGTAGCGTTTGATTTATATGGAGGAACATTTAGATTATTTGATTATTATGAACAACAATACGGTATTCATTTTAAATACGTTGATTTTTTAAATTATGAAGAAGTCGAAAACAGTATAAATAAACATACAAAAGCACTCTTTATCGAACCAATTTCGAATCCTCAAATGATTCAAATTGATGTAGAACCTTATTATGTTCTAAGTAAAAAACATCATCTATTAACCATTATTGATAACACGTTTTTAACTCCATACTTATCAACACCTTTAGAACAAGGTGCTGACATTGTTTTACACTCAGCTACAAAATATATAGGTGGTCATAATGATGTACTTGCAGGCGTAGTGACAGTTAAAGATGACACGCTTGCTGAACAATTAGGTCAATTTCACAATATGATTGGCGCCACATTGTCTCCACTTGATTGTTACTTGCTCCAAAGAGGTTTGAAAACACTACATCTCAGAATAGAACGATCTCAAGACAATGCACGTCGTCTCGCAAGACGTTGTGAAACATCCGATTCTATTGATGAAGTACTCTATAGTGGAAAAACAGGTATGTTAAGTTTACGTCTTAATAAGGATTATAGCGTAGCTAAATTTTTAGAAAATTTAGAAATTTGTATTTTTGCAGAAAGTTTAGGAGGAACTGAAACCTTTATTACTTTCCCATATACACAAACACACGTCGACATGCCAGATGATGAAAAAGACAAACGAGGTATTGATGAACATTTAATTCGTTTATCCATTGGTATTGAAGATTATAAGGATATTGAAGCAGATATTATTCAAGCATTAGAAAATTCTAAAGTAGGAGTGATTTCATGAGCTTATCTAAAGAAACAGAAGTGATATTTGATGAACATAGAGGTGTAGATTACGATTCAGCAAACCCACCATTATATGATTCTTCAACTTTCCATCAAAAAGTACTTGGTGGTAACGCAAAATTTGATTATGCCAGAAGTGGTAATCCTAATCGTCAATTATTAGAAGAAAAATTAGCTAAACTTGAAGGCGGTCAATATGGATTTGCTTATGCTTCAGGTATTGCAGCAATATCAACCGTATTACTCACATTACAAGCTGAAGATCATGTCATTTTACCAGATGATGTGTATGGTGGAACATTTAGACTAACTGAACGTATTTTAAATCGTTTTAATATTAAATTTACGACGGTAAATGCGACTCATCCTGAAGAAATTGAACAGGCCATTCAACCTAATACAAAATTAATTTATATAGAAACACCATCAAATCCATGCTTTAAAATCACTGATATTAAAGCAGTTGCTCATATCGCTAAAAAACATGATTTACTTTTAGCAGTAGATAATACATTTATGACTCCATTAGGTCAATCTCCACTTGCACTTGGTGCTGATATAGTGGTTCATTCTGCAACAAAATTCTTAGGTGGACATAGTGATATTATTGCTGGCGCTGCTATTACAAATCGTAAAGACGTCGCTGAGGCACTTTACCTACTCCAAAATGGAACAGGAACTGCCCTATCTGCACATGATAGTTGGACTTTAGCCAAACATTTAAAAACATTACCTGTTCGTTTTAGACAATCTACATCGAATGCTGAAAAACTTGTAGACTTTTTAAGTCAAAGAGATGAAGTTGCTGAAGTATATTATCCGGGAAATAGTCATTTACATTTATCACAAGCTAAAAGTGGCGGTGCAGTCATTGGCTTTCGTCTAAAAGATGAAACAAAAGCTCAAGCCTTTGTAGATGCGCTAACTTTACCACTTGTATCGGTAAGTTTAGGAGGAGTAGAAACGATTCTCTCACATCCAGCCACAATGTCTCATGCAGCTGTTCCAGAAGAAGTGAGAAACGAACGTGGCATTACATTTGGTCTATTCCGTCTAAGCGTAGGTCTTGAACAACCTGAAGAACTCATAGATGATATTGACTACGCATTGAAGGAGGCATTTAATGAGTCGATTATTGAATCATTTGAAGAACAACGTTTTAGTAGCTGATGGCGCAATGGGAACAATCCTCTATTCCGAAGGCCTAGATACTTGTCCTGAAGCATATAATCTTACACATCCCAATAAAGTTGAACGTATTCATCGTTCATATATAGAAGCAGGAGCTGATGTCATTCAGACAAATACGTATGGCGCTAACTTTGAAAAATTAAAAGTATTTGGCTTAGAGCATAAAGTAAAAGAAATTCATAAAGCCGCTGTACAAATTGCAAAACGCGCAGCCAATAAAGAGACATTTATCTTAGGAACGGTGGGTGGCTTCAGGGGAATAAAACAAGAAGACTTATCGCTTTCTACTATTCAATATCATACAGACAATCAAATTGATACTTTAATTGAAGAAGGTGTAGATGGTTTACTATTTGAAACCTACTACGATTTAGATGAATTAACGAGTGTGATAACAGCGACACGTCAAAAGTACGATATTCCAATTATCGCACAACTGACCGCTTCCAATACGAATTATCTCGTTGACGGTACAGAAATTAACGAGGCGTTAAAACATCTCATTGAATGTGGCGCAAATGTGGTGGGCTTAAATTGTCACCATGGCCCACATCACATGCAACGCTCATTTTCACATATCGAACTACCAGAACATGCCTATCTCTCATGTTATCCTAATGCGAGCTTACTCGATATTGAAAATAGTGAATTTAAATATAGCAACAATGCTAAATATTTTGGTGATGTTGCACAAGAATTAATTAACGAAGGGGTTCGTTTAATTGGTGGTTGTTGTGGTACTACACCGGAACATATCTCTTACATTAAAGAATCTGTAAAAAATTTAAAACCGATTAAAAATAAAAAAGTTATTCCAATTCATCGAACAATTAATACAAATGCAAAACGTACATTAAAACAAAATTTAACATCAAAAGTAAAACAGAGACCTACTGTGATTGTTGAATTAGACACTCCAAAACATCTCGATACAGAATTGTTCTTTGAGAATATAGGTAAGCTAGATGAAGCACATATTGATGCAGTAACACTCGCCGATAACTCTCTCGCTACTGTAAGAGTCAGCAATATCGCTGCTGCAAGTTTAATCAAACAACAATATGATATTGAACCTCTTGTTCATATCACATGCCGAGATCGGAATCTAATTGGTTTACAATCTCATCTACTTGGCCTTTCACTCATCGGTGTAAGTGAAATTTTAGCCATTACAGGAGACCCTTCAAAAGTAGGTCATCTACCAGGTGCAACGAATGTGTATGATGTTAACTCAAAAGGCCTAACAGAACTGGCGCTGCGATTTAATCAAGGTATTAATGTTGATGGTGATGCGCTGAAGAAACATACCAACTTTAACATCGCCGGGGCGTTCGATCCAAACGTTCGTAAATTAGACGGAGCAGTTAAACGTCTTGAGAAAAAAGTAGCGGCAGGTATGAGTTACTTTATTACCCAACCTGTATATAGTAAAGAAAAAATCAAAGAAGTATATGAAGCAACCAAACATCTTGATACCCCACTATTTATCGGTATCATGCCTATTGCAAGCTACAATAACGCACTTTTCTTACATAACGAAGTGCCTGGAATTAAAATGTCTGAAGATGTATTAAATCAATTTAAAGCAGTAAAAGATGATAAAGAAAAAACAAAAGAATTAAGTTTGAGACTGTCTAAAGAATTAATCGATACGGTACATGAATACTTTAATGGTTTATATCTCATTACACCTTTCCAACGTATTGATTATTCATTAGAGCTCGCAGCATATTCTAAAGCAATTACCCAAAACAAGGAGGCAATATCATGACAACAATTAAAACTTCAAACTTAGGATTCCCAAGATTAGGTAGAAAAAGAGAATGGAAAAAAGCAATCGAAAGCTATTGGGCTAAAAAAATCGATAAAAATGAATTAGATCAAACATTAACAGACTTACATAAAGAAAATTTATTACTTCAAAAGAATTATAATTTAGACAGTGTACCTGTTGGTGATTTCTCATTATATGACCATATTCTTGATACATCATTACTTTTCAACATTATTCCTGAACGTTTCCAAGGACGTACAGTAGATGATGATTTATTGTTTGATATTGCACGTGGTAATAAAGAACATGTTGCAAGTGCATTAATTAAATGGTTTAACACAAACTATCACTATATTGTTCCTGAATGGGACAATGTTGAACCTAAGGTGAATCGTAATGTATTATTAGACCGTTTTAACTATGCTAAATCAATTAATGTAAATGCACATCCTGTCATTGTTGGCCCAATCACTTTTGTGAAACTTTCTAAAGGTGGTAGTCAATCTTTTGAAGAGAAAGTTCAAACATTACTTCCATTGTATAAAGAAGTATTACAATCTTTAGTAGATGCAGGTGCTGAATACATTCAAGTCGATGAACCTATTCTCGTCACAGATGAAAGTGAAAATTATGAAAATATTACTAAAGAGGCTTATGACTACTTTGCTGATGCTGGTTTAGGAGAAAAATTAGTCATCCAAACCTATTTTGAACGCGTTAATGTAAAATTCTTAAGCCGTTTACCAGTGGCTGGTCTTGGTTTAGATTTTGTTCATGATCATGGTTATAACTTAGAACAAATTAAAGCAGGAGATTTCGATAAATCTAAAACATTATATGCTGGTATTATTGACGGTCGTAATGTTTGGGCTGCAGATATTGAAGCGAAAAAAGAATTAATCGAAACTTTACAACCTTATGCTAAAGCAATTGTAATTCAACCATCATCTTCATTATTACACGTTCCGGTATCATTAGATGATGAAACATTAGATACATCAATTGAAGAAGGCTTAAGCTTTGCTACTGAAAAATTAGATGAGTTAGATGCATTACGTCGATTATTTAATAATAATGATAGTAAAAAATATGATGAGTTAAAAGCACGCTATGAACGATTCCAAAGTCAATCATTCAAAAACCTTGAATATGATTTTGATAGCGTACCAACCAGTCGTAAATCTGCTTTTAAAGACCGTAAAAAAGCACAAGACGCTCGTTTACATTTACCAGATTTACCAACAACAACGATCGGCTCATTCCCTCAAACAAGAGAAGTACGTAAATACCGTGCAGACTGGAAAAATAATCGAATTTCAGACGAAGAATATAACAACTTCTTAGAAAATGAAATCGCACGTTGGATTAAAATCCAAGAAGAGATTGGCTTAGATGTACTTGTACACGGTGAATTCGAACGTAATGACATGGTTGAATTCTTCGGTGAAAAACTTCAAGGTTTCTTAGTCACAAAATTTGGATGGGTTCAATCTTATGGTTCACGTGCTGTAAAACCACCAGTTATTTATGGAGATGTAAAATGGACTGCACCTTTAACAGTTAAAGAAACTGTTTATGCACAAAGCTTAACTGATAAACCTGTTAAAGGTATGTTAACTGGTCCAGTCACTATCTTAAACTGGTCATTCGAACGTGTAGACGTTCCTCGTAAAGTCGTTCAAGATCAAATTGCCTTAGCTATTGACGAAGAAGTATTAGCACTTGAAGAAGCAGGTATTAGAGTCATTCAAGTAGATGAACCAGCATTACGTGAAGGCTTACCATTACGTTCTGAATACCATGAACAATACCTTGCTGATGCGGTAAATTCATTTAAACTTGCAACCTCTTCAGTCCAAGATGAAACACAAATTCATACGCATATGTGTTATTCTCAATTTGGTCAAATCATCCATGCAATTCATGACTTAGATGCAGATGTTATTTCAATTGAAACATCACGTAGCCATGGTGATTTAATCAAAGACTTTGAAGATATTAACTATGATTTAGGTATTGGATTAGGTGTATATGATATTCATAGTCCACGTATTCCTACTGAAGAAGAAATTGCAACAGCAATTGATCGTTCTTTACAACAAATCGACCGTTCTTTATTCTGGGTTAACCCTGACTGTGGTCTAAAAACACGTAAAGAAGACGAAGTGAAAGATGCCTTAACAGTACTTGTAAATACTGTTCGTAAAAAACGTGAAGAAAAAAATAAACCTGTCGCATAAGATACAGATAAACATGTGAGGGAGAAATTGAGTTTTCTCCCTCTTTTATTCTTATATTAGACTTTCGAGGTGAAACATATGACAAATTATCCATTGTGGGACCAATTACAACAATTAAAAACAGCAGAGTGGGTAGATTTAACCCATACTTTCGATCCAGACATTCCACGATTTAGTGAATTTGAAAAAGGCCAAGTATCCACATTATTTACAGTCAAAGAACATGGCTTTTATGTACAACGTTGGAATATCGTTACACAATACGGCACACACATTGACGCACCGATACATTTTGTAGAGAATAAACGTTATCTTGAGGATCTTGATTTAAAAGAATTAGTCTTACCACTTATCGTGTTAGATTATTCAAAAGAAGTAAAAAATAATGATGACTTTATCGTGACACGCCAACATTTAGAACAGTGGGAAGCGGAGAATGGGCGCATTGAAGAAGGTACCTTTGTCGCTTTACGTACAGATTGGTCAAAACGTTGGCCAGATATTGAACAATTCGAAAACAGAGATGCTGATGGTCACCAACATTTACCAGGTTGGGGACTGGATGCTTTAAAATTTTTAATTGAAGAACGCGGTGTAAAATCGATTGGTCATGAAACCTTCGATACAGATGCGTCAGTAGATACAGCTAAAAATGGCGATATTGTTGGAGAACGTTATATACTTGGACAAGATACTTTTCAACTTGAACTCTTAACAAACCTAGACCAATTACCTACACGTGGCGCAGTCATTTATGCGATTAGTCCCAAACCGAAAGATGCACCAGGTTTCCCAGTCCGTGCATTTGCTATCAAACCATCTTAAATATAAGTGATATGTTGATAATGAGCGATCAAATTGATCACTTTCCTATATAATATATAACATCCTGATACTAAAGTACTTGAGCAAGACGAAGTATCAGGATGTGTTGTTATTTATATTCATTTTCATATTCTTCTCTCAACAAACTATACACATAACTATCTGAGAATTCCCCTTGTAAACGTTCATCACTTCTCAATATCCCCTCTTGTTTAAATCCACGAATACTATACATAATTATCATCATTGCTTAATTTTGTTGAGCTAAACCTAAAGTTAAAAATCCAACGTGAAAAATAATCTATATTATAAATGCTAAAATCATCAGTCGACGTGGACTAAATACTTCTGCTAGTACTCCAGACATCCATGAAGCTAGTGCTACTATTAATCCATATATAGCTATAACTCTACTTGCTTGTGAATCACTATATCCAAGATCGATAATATACTTAGACAAAAACGCTTGTTCAAATCCATCACCTGTCATAAATATAGCTACTGCTATATAACCTCAAATTAATACCATAGGTAATCCTAAAAACTGTCGATTCTGTTTAGTTAAATTGTTAGTCACAATAATTCACTTTCTCCCTTTGCTTATTTAAAATTTCTTTAAAGTTGTTCGTTAGCAAGACGTTCTATAGGAAGCCCTTTTTTAAAACGTTCAATATAACGATTAAAGCTTTCTATTTCTTTTTCATTTGGTTCAACTTTAATGGACTCAGTATCTTTAAAAGCAATTTCATCAAGATAACTAGATAAATTTACATCGCTTTCTGCTACAAGATACCTAGCTAAAACAGCAATTCCCCATGCTCCACCCTCACTAGCAGTTTGCATAACACTAACGGGACTTTGCATTGCTGCTGCTAAAAATGTTTGAGCAACTTTTTTGGTTTTGAATATACCCCCGTGTCCATATATTGAATGAATTTCAATATCTTCATTCTTTTTTAATAAATCAATACCAATTTTTAATGTACTAAATGCACTATATATGTGAGTCTTCATTACATTAGCTAAATTGAATGAACTATCTATCGATCGTACTAACATAGGGTAACCATGTTGAACATCTGTAATAAATTCTCCAGATATATATCCATATGAAAGTAATTTCCCAAGTTTATCATCGCCATTTAAAGCGCTTTCAAATAATTTTGTAAAAAGCTCACTTTTTTCGTATTTGACACCCATTACTTCTAATACTTCTCCAAATAAATCGACCCACGCGTTAATATCAGATGTACAATTATTAGCATGTATCATGGCTACTTCATAGCCATCTGGTGTTGTGACAATATCCACTTCTGGATAAATATTTTTCAAAGATTTGTCTAATACAATCATTGAAAAGATACTTGTTCCTGCAGATATATTACCGGTCTTTGGTGCTACGCTATTTGTAGCTACCATCCCAGTTGCAGCATCAGCTTCTGGAGCACACATAGGACAGCCTGCTTCTAATTGACCATTTGGATCAATAAGTTTTGCTCCTGTTTCTGTTAAATAACCTGCATTCTCACCTGCTACCACAACTTTTGGTAATATCTCTAAAATATCTTGATGATATCCCACTTCAGAAAAAAGCTGATTAAATTTTTTAGCCATATCTTTTCGATACTCTTTAGTTTCTACATCAACGGGAAACATGCCTGAGGCATCGCCTATACCTAATACTTTTTCATTTGTTAAGTACCAATGAATATAACCAGCAAGTGTGGTCATATAATCTACTTTAGCAACATGAGACTCATTATCTATAGCTGATTGATATAATTGAGCAATGCTCCATCTTTCTGGAATATTTACTTGAAATGATTTCCTTAAAATCTTAGCCGCCTGATTAGCATTGTTATTACGCCAAGTTCGAAATGGAACAAGCAAATCTTCTTGTTGATCAAATACTAAATAACCATGCATCATCCCACTAATGCCTAATGATTTAATTTTTTTAACTGTAGCCCCATATTGTTCTTTTATGACTTTAGTCATTTCACTATAGCTTTTTTGTAGACCTATCCATGCATCGTTCATAGAATATGTCCAATATCCGTCTTGATATGTATTTTCCCATCCAAACGTTCCCGTAGCTAATGTTTTACAGTTGTCATCAATTGCTACCGTTTTAATTCTAGTTGAACCAAATTCAATACCAATTGTTAAATTACCCTCTTCAATAAATTGTTTTATTGAGGAATGATTCATTTTATGCACCTCCCTATAAAATTACTGGAAACGCTTACTTATTTGATGCTATCAAAAATTTATATAGTAAACAAGTAATTTTTAAGTATAATATTTTTTCAATTTTAATATTTATAAATACACAATTGATACTTTTAATTATATAAAATCTTAAATAAAAACTTATTAGTTATTTATTTAGAAAAAGTATAAAAACGATATTTTTCTTTTCTCAATACTTACAGTGTTGTAAGTTTATCTATTAATTGTTGTAATATTTTATTATTGATGTTTTTATAATAAGTAAAGAGAAAGAAGGTGAAAAAAGTGGAAAATACAAATAGTAAGATGCATAAAAATGACAATAGTTATGTTTTATCAGCATTGAGTTATTTAAGTATCTTTTTTGCGCCTGTCATTTTACCTTTATTGGTATGGATACTTTCAGATGAGCCAACGTCTGAGCATGGTAAAAAAGCTTTAGGGAACCATGTTATAACGTGGATCAGTTTTTTTATAGGTAGAGCCGCATTTATTTTTTCAAAAGAGGTCTTTGATAAACCATTCGATCATCAATTATTAATATTTGTTATTGCTTTAATCATTGCTATTGTGTTCTTCTTAATTGCTTTAATATTATATATCCTCAACATTATCAGAGGAATTAAAATTTTATTAAAAAAATAAGTCACTTATATATTAAATTAAAAAGGGAGTGCTATACTTCCTTTTTAATTTAACGCTTCTATAACTGATGACTTTATTTATAATCTAAGATATTTTCTTCAACGTTTCTAATCACATCTCGTGAAGCCTCAAAATTATTATTAATATATCCATGCTTATTAACTGAAAGAGCAATCGATTGGCCTGCATAATAATCATTTTGACTTACTCTAAAGGCACGAGTAAATGTTTCACCATTTCGTATTTTATCAATTAAAATGTCTCTATTTACAAAAATCGGTTGGCTAATATTTAGAGCTTTTTCGTCTTTTATATTAAACTCATATAATCGTAATTTATATATTTTAAGTTCATCATTATTTTTCTTAATAACATATTTAATCACATTATATTTTCTAGTCATCTTTTTAATCCTTTCTATTGCTATATTAGAGTCATTTTTATTTTAGTTTTCATTTATAATGTGTATTTCAAAAAACTTGAAAGATAATTTATTTATTATATAAAACCACTATGAATATTGACATTCAATCATTGCAGTTTAAATTAATAAAAAAAGAGGACAAAGACCTCTACACATCTTTGACCTCCTAATATATTCACTTAATCATTTTTTAATTGTTTTTTGACTTCTGCGATAGCTTCATCCATTGTGTTATTCGATTTAAGTGCAACGCTCGCGATAAAACTACCTTCTACTAAAGGAGCTTCTATTTTTTCTATGCGATGTGAACCTTCATACATTTCGATTGCCATATCAAGGTTCATCCCGGCAGATCCTATATCATAAAAACATATTGCATCGTCATCTAATTCATTTATGACTGAAAGAATATGATCGAAAGATGTTCCAATGCCTTTATCATCTAAGCCACCAATATCAATGATATTAACGTCATTATCCGTCATTTGTAAATTTAAATCTTTGACACCTTCAGCAATTTTATAACTGTGACTCACAATTACTATTGAAGTCATTCTACCTCTCCTCCTATCATCGCATTTAAAATGTAAACACTACTTTGAGCACCTGGATCGATATAACCTTTTGAATCTTCTTTAAAATATGATGCTCGTCCTTTCGTAGCTATCATGTTTTTAGTTTCATCAGCATATGATTGTAATGTGTTAAAATCAATGTTTTCATCATTATCTAATGCTTCTCTTGTACGTTCAATTACGTCATACATCGTTTTTTCATTTAATTCTACTTTTCCACGTTGTTTAACGGCTTCTGAAAAAGCAGCAATCATCTCTTTTAAATTTTCTTTGTCAATATCATCTTTAACGACATTTGCCATTTTAACAAAGCTAAAACCGTATAAAGGACCTGAGGCACCGCCCACTTTAGACATTAATGTCATTCCTGTTGATTTAAATAATGACTTCATATCTGTGTCATCCAGACCTTGTTCTAACGCTTCAAATCCTCTGACCATATTTACTCCATGGTCGCCATCACCAATGGCACGATCTAAATCAGTTAATTCACTTTCTTTTTCTTTAAAAGTTTCAACTAAACTAAGTAGTCTTGTTTTCATGTCTTGTACATTCATTGAAAAGTCACCTCATTATCTCTATTTTTATTTAAAAATAACGACTTGTTGTTGGAGCTAAAAGACCTTTTTCTATGTCTTCACTATAAGGAACCACTGTAATGGAGAAACCTTGCATATCAAGTGATGTCATATAATCACCAACAAACCATTGTTTAGCAGCTATGTCATGTTCTTGGAATTGTTGATTTAAATACTTCGCCACAATACTTAATTCAGATAAAGGCGTGCCTCCCATACCATTTACCATAACAATTAATGATTGATCTTTCACTTCTTTTAACAACTCATCTAGTAAACGCTCAATAATAATATCAACCGATTGAATCGCTTCACGGTGTAACCCTTTTTCACCATGAATGCCGATACCTATTTCCATTTCATTATCATCAATATCGAAACTATATTTCCCAGTTGTTGGCACCATTGGTGAAGTAAGCGCCATCCCAATACTTTTAATTTTAGGAATAAACGCTTCAATTTTGTTTTTAATATCTTCTAAAGATAGGCCTTGATCCGCTAAATAACCTGCATATTTATGAACGAATACCGTACCAGCCACGCCACGACGTTTTTCTACATCTGAAACAGCAATATCATCATTCACAATGACACGTTCAACTTTAATATCTTCCATTTGTGCCATTTCTTGAGCCATCTCAAAGTTCATAACGTCTCCAGCATAATTTTTAACGATTAATAATACACCGTCGCCTGTATCGACTTCTTTAATAGCATCTAAAATTTTATCTGGAGTCGGAGATGTAAAAACTTCACCACATACTGCCGCATCAAGCATACCATTAGCTACATAGCCCGCATGTGCTGGTTCATGACCACTTCCACCGCCTGATACCAAGGCAACTCCTGAATTTTTTTTATTTTTTTTAACAACAACTGTTTCTGAAATAATTTCAATATTATCATTCGTTAAAGCGATACCCTCTAACATGTCTGTTAAAATATTATTTTTTTCTTTAATTAATTTTTTCATCAAAAAGCGACTCCTTTTGGCATATTTAAAGTGAGTTTATCTAAGATTAAATATCAAAATCATTTTCTTTATTTAAACTTAGAATTTTCATATTAGTAAATATAAAAATACTCTTTCAAAAAAGGATAAAGACATAAGTTTTATCTTTATCCTTCTAATTACTTATCTATTCTTAGTTATCTTCTTTACGAAAATTAACCTTTGGAATTCAACGTACTTTTAGATAATTCACTTACTGTTAAAATAGCGTCTGCAATGTCATCTGCATTTAACTTATCACTTAAATTTGCAAAAGTATCATTTGGTTCTAAAGCACGTTCACCTACGCGAACCAAATCTTCATAACTTTTATCGGCAATGTGGAGTTCTTCTAAAGTCGTTGGCATATGAATACTACTTAAAAATTGTTGGTATTTTACAAATTTTTCTGTTGGCGCATTTTCCAATACTAATTGGACTAAAATACCATAGGCCACTTTTTCACCATGCGTTAAATGATGAATATCGCCTTCAAGTGCTGTAAAACCATTATGAATTGCATGAGCAGCTGCAAGTCCTCCATTTTCAAATCCTAAACCTGAAAGTAATGTATTCGCTTCAATCACTGCTTCAACTTGCGGAGATACAATATGATTTTTAATTGCTTCATATGCACTATGTCCATATTCAAAAATTACTTCTTCACATTTCTGCGCAATCGCTAAGCTAGCTAATGATGGTTTTCCACTAAACATATTTTTTCCTTGTCTACGTAACGTAGATTCTACCTCAACTAAAGTAGCTAATCCATCACTCATCCCTGAAGCAAATAAACGTACAGGTGCTTGCGCAACAATTTGTGAATCCACCATTACCGTATCAGGATTCTTAGGGTAAAATTCATAACCACTAAATACGCCATTATCATCATAAATAACAGATACGGCTGCCGTAGGTGCATCCATTGATGCAGTAGAAGCGAAATCGATAACACTTGCATTTAAAGCATTGGCTACTGCTTTACCTGTATCAAGTGCCTTTCCACCACCTAAACCAATGACTACATCTATGCCTTTTGTCTTAGCTTCATCAACGATACGATTAATTTCATTTTCTGAAGATTCGCCTTTAAATGTTTCGTAATCATAATTAACTTCTGAATTATTTGAAAAACTTTGATCAATTTGATCTTTAGTTATATTCCAAACAACTTCATCTGAGATTATTAATGCATGTGAACCTAAACGTTGTGTTTCATCTGCGATAGATTCGATAACTCCTTTTCCTTGTACATATCTTCCTGGAGATTGATAAATAATTTTTGCCATAGAGCTTTCCCTCCATAATAAATATTTATACTACATCATTTAATAACTCTTCAGTAAATTACGCTCACAAATATATGATATAGAAAATACATATTAGCGTATTTACCATTACAAAACGAAAAAATAAGAATCAAGAGAAAGATTAAGTTGCTTAAAAAATTGATGTTTTTCTACACTTCCATTGTTAATCTATTGACTATAATTGTCCACCTATTACCTAAAACTTCATTAAATTATCACTTTTAAACTTAAATATTGTAATATTATAATTTATACTCCATAACTGACTCCATATTTACAATAGGTTTTATTGTTTTATCCTATACTTGTATTATTCTTAATCTAACATAAAAATTTTAACCACTTTCAATTTATTCTGGAGCGTAAATTGAAAGTGGTTTTTTTAATTTATTATATATAGGTTTACTAAACAATAAACTTAAAAATAGAAAGGGATAACTTTATTCTCTATTATATTCGGAATGAATCTATAAGTGGATATCATACGTTTATTGATTACTTAAAAAATTATTATAAAATCATCTTATAAATAAATTTAAATGTATATTTACAATAGAATTAATCATCATATTCTTCCCGGAGCAAACTATACACATAACTATCTGAGAATTCCCCTTGTAAACGTTCATCACTTCTCAATATACCCTCTTGTGTGAATCCAAGTCTTATTGGTAT
>NZ_SODE01000003.1:0-172894 GCF_004365845.1 Staphylococcus sp. AtDRG32 | reverse complement strand
TCTTCCCGGAGCAAACTATACACATAACTATCTGAGAATTCCCCTTGTAAACGTTCATCACTTCTCAATATACCCTCTTGTGTGAATCCAAGTCTTATTGGTATAGCTCTACTTTTCTTATTTTTAGTAGACATTCGTATTTCGATTCGATTAATATCATATTCTTCATATACATATTGAATAAGTGCTTTAGTGCATCTAGTCATGATGCCTTTCTTTTGGAAATCTTCAGCTAAATAATAACCAATCGAAGTTTTTTTATTAACTAAATCTAAATAGTGCAATCCAATAACTCCTACAAGTTTCTGATCATACCAAATGCCACAATGAAATCCATCTCCACGCGCAAATTGTTGTAAAGCCGACTGAATAAACTTCTTACTGTGTTCAACCTCAGTTGTGTATGCTACAAATGGCAAGAACTCCGCTAGATACTCACGATTACTATCTACTAATTTAAAAAGTTGATCCGCTTCACGTTCTTCCAAAATTTTCAACTTAACATGTTCATTGACCTCGTACCCAAACATCATCCCGATCCCCCTTCAGTAAAAATTCCTAATTATTCAGTAAATTAAAGTCATAATAGCATAGATATATATATTGTAATAGTATAATTTACATTAAATTTTGAGTTTGAATTTATTTATATTTCCTTTTACTTTAATTTGTAAATAAAAAGCATCCCTTCAAAATGAGGGATACTTTCTTTTAATCCTCTAATATTAGAAATCTTTTTACTTTTTTATTTAATTCAGCTTCGTCTATTAAACTATTTAATATACTCTTTTGCTCTTCGTATTCTTGTTCTTTTTGAGTTTTATAATTATATAAATAGATATTTTCTAATTCGTTTTTATTAATATTATTAAAAATACCTTTTATATATATTAAATCGATATCCGCAAAACTAAAACCATAAAAATATATATTTTCAATTTTTTTGTCGGATAAATCTTCAAACCAATTTTGATTATCTTTATATATTCTAGAAGTATCTTTTATTAACTGATGTTTTAGGTAGTTATTAAAACCAAAGGCTGAATGGCCTATTGAATGAATATTTTCTACTTTTTTATGTCCAAATTCATAACCTACGCCATCTTTAACTACATGAATATATTTAATATTATTCTTATTAATATTGTAAAGCATTTCCAAAGTAGGGGTATAATTCAAACTTAAAAATATATCTTCATTTTTATTAAATAAATATTTCAAATCTTTTTTAGGAGTTGCTTCAGAAATTTTATCATTTTTTAATTTTTCTATCCACTTTTTAAAAAAACAGCTAAAACTTGTAGAAAAAGTAATAGCTGGATTTATATACTTATCGCTCTTTTTAACAACGTAATCTAAATCTAGTCTACCTATACTTTCTTCTAAATCTTTCCATAAATTTTCTTGATTTTCTTGATGAGCTGTTTCAATTATTTCAAGCAATAATTTCGCATTATCATCATCTGAATCAGCTAAAGATTCTTTAAAGTTTGTATAAGCTAAAGCAATGTGATGGTCTATGTCAAAGCCATTCCCAATTACGTATAAATTCATTTTTGTTCCCCCTTAGTTTATGTTCTAACTAGTAATTACTCTCGTATTATCAAATATTACTGAACTAGCTATAGCATCTGTTAGATTTGTTTTAGTTATTTTTAAGCCTGAACTTGTCATTAGTTTATGTATTTTAGGATAAATCGTTTCTGATCCATCCATAATCGTTTGGACTGGATTATCGGTGTCACCTATCCCTCTCATTTTGTGAGGGACAGCACCAATAAATACATCCGTGTATTGTGTTGAATTTTCTAAAGTAGAAATATCAAAATTTGTTAAATCATCATATTCAACAATTTCATATCTATCTTTTAAACTCGCTTTTTTAAATATGCCGTTAATATCTTTAGCTTTTAAGCCCCCGTTTCTTACCCCTAAAATGAGAACTTTAGCATTGTCATTATAAAGATGACCTTGATTACTATCATTTTTCTCAAATTGATAACGTTCTAAGAAAGTATCAAATTCACTTTGTTGATTGTATAGCCTTGCTTCTTGTTTTAATCTCTCGAACAATTCTTCTAAAAAATCATTTAGTTCTTCGATACTTAATTTACCCAATCCTATTCCCCTCCGTTTTCATTAAAAAGTTGTGGTAATTTTTCTTTAAAGTTTTTGACTTTTTTCAGATAACTATAATATTCGAGTAATTCTTCTTCCATTTTAAAGGCGATGTCTTCTTGAGTTTCTTCATCTAGCATAGACACCTTATATTCTTGCAAAGATTTTTGTGAAATAACATTAATCACAGTTCCTGTCATTAGTTGTTTTAACTGTTCAACACCTATTTCACTTGTTAAAAATGCAAATAAATAGTAAGGACTCACTTTATCGTCTTTAATTCTTAAAATATTAAAATTAGAAGAAATAATTAGATTATCTTTAGCTAAACTTTCGGTAACAATAGCTATTTTTAAATCCGAACTTCTTGTACTTAATACAATATCCTTAGGTTTTAATAAATATCTCTCATATTCATCGAGTATATCTTGACTGATTTGTTGTTTAGGAGTATCAATTTTATAATCTTTTACATCAGATAAATTAAGTAAGTAACCTGATTTATCTTTACTTTCTTCCTCATCTAATCTTTTTTTAGATACATCTTTTCCACGAATCGTTTCTACGATGTTAGTTAACTCGGTAGGACTTACAAGACGATCTTCAATATTAACTAAATAACGAATAGGAGATAAATTATAGTCATTATCTTTGACTTCTTGTTTATTCACTTTTACAGAAATTTCAGTTTCTTCTTCTAGCGCTTTCATAATAGTTGTAATATTTTCATCTTCAAAAGTATTCTGCATTCTGCCCTTTTGAGTATAAATTTCTGAAGCATCAATAAATGTAATCTTATCGTTATTGTCTTTTTGCAAAATTAATAAAGTTGTAGGTATAGCCGTATTAGTAATCAAGTTCGAAGGAAGTTGAATAACTGCTTTTATTAAATTCTTCTCTATCAACTCTTTACGTATATCTTTAGCCATTTCAGTAAATGTAGCAGCGTTTCTTACTACAATAGTTCCTACACCCTTATCCTCTAAATTATTTAAAATACGATTTGTAAATATCCATTCAGAGAATTTACTTCTTGTCTTTAGATAACTGTTAGAAGCGGAATCTTCAATTTGTTTTAAACGTTTATTATCTGCATTTAAAAATAATGCATCTGAATAAATACATTCAAATTTATCATTGCTTCCAAAATTTAAAGTAGAATCAATTTTTTTAATTTCTATATTCGTTTCTGATTGAGATAGAAGCTGTTCGCTAATTTCAGCTACGTTATGATTAATTTCTTCACCCCTTAAGTATTTAAAATGACCTTCCTTATTCGCTCTCCATAGCATATGTCCTGTTCCCGAACCTAAATCTAATAGTGAATTTTGATTACTATAAGTTTTGAAAATCTCTAAAGATAGCGATTCGATAGACTCAGTATAAGTTGATACTGAATGACGATTCATAATTTGCAAGTCATAATAAATACTTTGTAATTCTTGAACTGTCTTATTTTCTAATTGTTTGATTATTTCTTTAGTCGAATTATCCTTAAACTCATTGTCAATTTCTTGTTTGCTAATTTTTTTAATTACTAATTCCTGTAATTCTTCTAATGTCATTGAACCTCTTAATGTGTTAACTTGTTTTAATAAATCCAATATAATTTTCTCCTTCGGTTAATGTTAACCTTAGTATATAGTAATACCCTTTAATTGTAAATGGTTAAATTTAACCTTTTAATTTTTAAAGTAAAAAAACTAGCGACTTGATTTTATCGCTAGCTTATAAATCTACTTTATTTTAAATTTTCCATTCGTCACTAAATTCGCGGAGCGCCATAGTTACAAATTTATCTTTTTCATCTTTATTTATATTATTTTCATTTATATTTACTGTAAAGCATAATAATATGATTAATTCTCTACATATTCTAATTAAATTAATCCCTAACTCATTTAATTCATCTGATGTAATAGTATATGCTAAGTTATCATAATCACTAGTGGCTTGATCTATAAAATTACTATCTAATACCTTTAAATACCTATGTTCCATTATATTTCTTATCGTATAAGTACGTCTTAACTTTTTATCTATACAATCCAAATTCTTTGATTTAGTTTTAGCGAATAAATCTTTATACGTCCAATATATGCCTTTCAAGGCAATATTATTTTCAAATACCTCATATATTTCATTATTAGCACTTTGCCAAATTCTTTTAAAAGAAACTTCACGATCTTTCAATCCTAATTTGAAATATTTATTTAAAAAATACCCAATTCTATCAAACAATGCATAAGCACTTCTATATGCTGCCTTTACTCTTTCTATATTTAAACCATATTTAGGATAGTCAATTGTATTTACTAAATATACATTTTCATCTGAAAAGTGATTCTTGTTATTATACATCCCTTCATAAAGTATATATCTGGCAGAACAATACTCTTGTTTAATTTGATTAAAAATTCCATAAAACGATGAATGATCATTAATTGACGTTAATATATTTGGCAAATGAAGGGTGTCTTGATTATTTTTAGCCATATAATCTATATCATTTATTGTGTTCAATGCTAAACTATTTTCTGCCACCCAATCCCAGTAGTTTTCATTAGTAATATTATTTGTAAAGTTATGATTATCTAATCTATCTTTTTTTAATATAGATTTCACATTGTACTCTGTATCATACGGATTAAAATTATCGATTTCATCGAGAATATCAATTTTACTTTGATAAAAAGCTTTTGCATTAGGGTGTACTATACTATCCTCATAAGTTAAAGCCGTATCTAGCAATTGATAAGCATATTTATAAAGAGGCTCTTTATTATCTGTGTAATCAAAACAAGCATAATCAAAAATTTCTGTCCCTAAATTTCCAATTGCCATACCAAACTGAGAAGTTGCTAATTTTCTCATCTCAAATATTGCAGATGAATATTTTCCTATAGAAATAAGTAGATTACAATAATTGGTTTTTACACTATTATATATACCATTTAAATATATGTATTCTATCTCATCAATTTCAGTATCTTTTAAATATTCGTCCATTGAATTAATCGCAGTTCTAGCTAAAAACAAGCTTTTTTCAATTAGTTTTTCCCATTCTATGGTTTCTTTGTTATTACCTTTTATATCAATATAATTATTTAAACTAGTAAAACTAATGTACAAATAATAAGCATACATCATCTTAGATTCAACATAATCGGTTGATAATTCTTCCAATTTCTCACTAATTTCATATAATGAATTTGTATCCTTTTTATCTAAAGCTTCATCTGCTTTTTTCGCGTAATTCAATAATTGTTCATTTTTATACCACTTCATTCACTTTACCTCTTTTAGTTTTTTTTTAGCTTTTACCTATTGTTCAAAATATATTAAAATAATTATACTCAAGAATGAAAGGAACTAAAATCAATGAAACCATTTTTTATTGATGAAAATTATTTTGAATATGAATACGATCAGCTACTTAAAGAAATAGATATATTCGACTTTTCTAAATTTAATGATTTAATTAATGGGTTGGATAGGTTAGGCTCAAATATAGTTTCTACTATTAATTCTATACACGATACCTGTGAATATTTCTGTAATTCTTTTGTAAGTTTAAAATATTCAATAAGTTTAATTGAAACTGTTAACGAAGAAAAAAGAAACTATTATTGGGTTTTTTATTTTCATAATATTACTTTACATTTTCTACATACATTAAATGATTTATTATATTCATTAGCTCAAGAATATACTTCACATTATGAAGTAAAAAAAGATATAGGTTTTAAACGAAATTTAGTAGAAAATTTGATAGCTTCAAATAACGACACACATAGACAAATCGGCAATATCCTTAATAAAGATGTTCCTATACGTACTATGAGATATAGAGATGAATACACACATAATATAATGCCTTACAGACCCAATAGTAACCCAACTGTAGAAAATGGCATTACTATGTTTCGAGGCTATTCTACCATGATAACAAGTTTAAATAGTTTAGTGGACGATATTGAATCTGATTTAAAAAAACTAAAAAAAAGAGCTAAGAATATTAAGCAAGTAGTAGGTTTAACTAATGATTAAGCTTCGTATAAATAAATAAAAAAGTATCTATTAATAAGGCTTTGGATTAATCAAAACCGCTATTAAAGCTATAGTAATGTTTGATACTCCTTTGTCTCGTATAGAAAAATTAGAAACAAAAGAAGATTAGAAAAGATGACTAATAGAGTTGCTATCAACAAAATATAAAAGAAGCAAAATAACACTTTTACCTATACTTCAAAATTACACGACTTACTAAGTACGAAAAAAGCTTTAAAATTGCAAAATCTTCAGAAAATATGAATAATTATTTCATAATTCTTTTTAATAATAAAATTTTTATATCTTCTCACCTCATTTATATTTGTAATAATTGATTTATAAATTTCTTTATTAGTTGTATATATTCTATAAATTATTGAATTATTTGTTTAATACCAAAATATCTTTTTTAATAAAAATAGTATATAAAACAATAGTGAAAAATAATATATAAATGTAGTACCATAAATTAATTATCAAAAAATGAGTGTTAAACATAGATGTACTTGATTGACTAAGATAATTTAATATTTCACTTATAGGTGGTAAAACAAATGAAATATATTTAAAAGTAGGTATTTCTTTAATAATATTTGATTTTAAAATGGCTAACAAAGATATCAATATTAATAATAACCAACTGTATTTTCTTGATAAAAAATTAGAATATTTAAATAATGCTGTTAATATTATTGCAGTAATACTAATTATAATATGGACATGAATTCCTATTAATATCTCTGTAAGAGATGGTAAATGTTCAAACCTAAGAGATACTAATGGATATGTAATGGCAAAAATAATTAATGGTACGGTCATTAAAAAATTAAATATCAGTTTAGAAGTTAGATACAGTGATCTCCCAAGTTGCGTAAGTAGTAATTGTAATTCTTCTACTGATTCTAAATCAAAAGTAATCAAATTTAACCAAATAGAAATAAAAAGTAATAACATTGAAGTAGTACCAAAACTAGATAAAGCTGGTTGCCCTGCATAATAATATAAAATAACTACTATCAATACAAATACACTATATGGAGCAATAAATTTATATGATCTAATCATATTTTTGAAAAAATAATAGATTGGTTCAATCATTTCTATTATTCACCTCTTCAATTAAGTAACCATTATTTATTAATACTTTTAGTACATTATTACTCTGTCTATTATCAACATTTATAATAGTGTATTCTTTATGATGAAATACTTTAACTTTATCGAAACTTTTCATCATATCTTTAATTTTATTGTGATTTTTATTGTTAACTTTTATTTCTTTATAGGGATTTAATCGTTGCTGCAATTCCATCCATTTTTTATTTTCTAAGTTGAACTTATGAGTAACAAAACTTTCATCGAGTAATTCTTCATGAGATGTTAATATAATAGTTGCATTTTCTTGCTTTTGAACAATTAATTTTTTCAAACTTATTATTGCTTCTTTATCTAAACCAGAAAATGGTTCATCCAATATATAAATATCAGCATTTTTAATTAAACACTGAATTAAATTTACTTTTTGTTTTGTCCCTTTAGAACATAAATTCAATCTCCTATCTAATAAATTATTTAATTTGAAATAAATAATTAAGTCTTCTATATTATGTTCGTTATCATTGTATATATTATCTAGAAAATCTAAATATTCTCTTATTGTTAAATTTATTGTAGAAGGCAAATAATCTGGAGCATAGCTAATTTTCCCGTTCACTTTAATACTTCCAGAGGTAGGCTTTATTAATCCTACTATCATTTTAAGCATCATAGACTTACCACATCCATTACTACCCTCAATCAATATAATTTCATTTTTGGGAAATTTAAAAGTAAGATCTTTAATAATAGTTTTTTTATTAATAGTTTTTTTAACATTAGAACCTTTAACACTTAAAATAATAATATACACCTTCTTACATATAGCTTATATTTCTATTACATTATTTCTTTTATAAATATCTATTTTTTTACCACTTTCCATACAATAAACTATTTCTTTATGTCGTATTTCTTTTTTAAACGGTCAATCTTAGCCGCAAAACTCATTGAAACCAACATTCTTCATATTTTAATGCCATTCAAAGAAAAACGATTGCTAGTACCATAAATATAATCATGAAAAACTATATCTACGTAGCTTATTACTACTTACAATAATTCTTCATCTCTTCTATATCTCCTTTAACAAGTTGATCTAAAGAAGCATTAAATATTGCTGTAAGTGCAATCAAATTATATAAATCAGGATAACTTCTTTGATTTTACCAATTAGAAATCGTTTGACTTGATCCAAATAATTTTTCTGCTAAATCCATCTGTGATAATTTATGTTCTTTTCTATAGCTCCTAATTTGATTTCCTACAATCATATTTAACCACTCCTTACCATCACCTTATCTTATTAAAAGATTTTTTTCTATCTAATATATTAATAATATAATAAAACAAAACTTACAAAATAATTTATATCCCTTTTTTCCTAGGAAATGATTATATTAATGAGATTGTCTTTACGATGGATAGCAATAATTATCAAAAATACTTGTTTCTTTTCTATTACAATATTGAGGAGGTAAAAAGAAGCTCTTGGAAGGGAGTTTTTTTATAAAATTATTAACATAAAAAACATATCTCATAAATTTAGATTTTTTCTCTCTAATTTTATAAGATGTGTAAAATTATTTTTGGATTATATTCTATTTCTATAATGTAGTATATCCACCATCAATAGTAAATACACTACCCTGTGCAAATGAGAATACATCCGAAGCGAGATAAACGACAATGCCACCTAATTCTTCTGATTCACCTGGACGTCCCATTGGGGTAGCACCCATCCAATAATCAACCATTTCTCCTCCAGTATTAAACATCGATTCAGTTAAAGAGGACAAGTAGAGGCTGATGCAAACGGATATGGCGGTACATACTAAATTAAATATCTAGAAATTATTTGTATATATTGAGATCTAAATATTATACTTTTATTTGATTCTTTGAAAAAAGAAATAGTTAGTAGTTATATACTACTCATCCTATATTGATATTAAATAATTATTTATGAAAGAGCAAAGCATCTCGTATTCTCCCTCATGAAATACCAGATGCTTTGTTGATTTTATGTTTAAAGTTATTGAATAAACTAATTTTTTTTATAAATTGGATGATTGATTATTTGTAATATTCTTCTCTGAGCAAACTATACACATAACTATCTGAGAATTCCCCTTGTAAACGTTCATCACTTCTCAATATACCCTCTTGTGTGAATCCAAGTCTTATTGGTATAGCTCGGCTTTTCTTATTTTTAGTAGACATTCGTATTTCGATTCGATTAATATCATATTCTTCATATACATATTGAATAAGTGCTTTAGTGCATCTAGTCATGATGCCTTTCTTTTGGAAATCTTCAGCTAAATAATAACCAATCGAGGTACGTTTGTTAACTAAATCTAAATAATGTAAACCAATGACGCCTACAAGTTTTTGATCATACCAAATGCCACAGTGAAATCCATCTCCGCGCGCAAATTGTTGTAAAGCCGACTGAATAAATGTTTTACTGTCTTCAACTTTATTTGTATGTTCAACAAAAGGTAAAAATTCCGCTAGATATTTACGGTTATTATCAACTAATTTAAATAATTGTTCCGCTTCTCGTTCTTCTAATATTTTTAATTTTAACCGTTCATTAATTTGATATCCAAACATTATTAAAACCTCCCATATTTTTCAAAATATTCAATAAATTATAAATATAGTAACATAATTATATACATTAAAAACATAAACTTATTAAATATTTGTAAAATTTTAAAATCAATCATTATTCTCTAACTATATATGTTAATCTTTTATACATCTGTTTTATTAAATTTGAAAGGAGTTAAATACATGGAAAACAAATCTAAACAGTTTTCAAATGTGTTTATTTTTGCTTCAGTTATTGTAGGGTTACTGGTAATTATTGGAGCCATCTTCCCTAATCAATTTGGTTCAATTTCTGGAGCAATCGGAAGTTTTATTACAGAAACGTTTGGTTGGTACTATATGCTACTTATTAGCATTATTCTGATATTTTGTATCACACTTACTTTTCATCCAATTGGAAAGCTTAAGTTAGGAAAACCTGATGATAAACCAGAATTTAATACCATTTCATGGCTAACAATGCTATTTAGTGCAGGTATGGGTATTGGACTTGTATTCTATGGATCTTCTGAGCCCATTTCACATTATCTATCGCCGCCAACAGCGAATAAAGAAACAGAAGCTGCTCTAGCTGAAGCCATGCGTTCAAGTTTCTTACATTATGGACTACATCCTTGGGCAGTTTACGGTATTGTTGCATTGGCTCTTGCATATACACAGTTTAGAAAAAATGACTTAGGACTCATTTCTCGTACATTACGTCCTATTTTCGGAAATAAAGTAGAAGGTCCATTAGGTACTGTTATAGATGTTCTAGCCGTTTTTGCTACTATTATTGGGGTTGCAGTGTCACTTGGTGTTGGCGCCATGCAAATTAACGGTGGTTTAAATTATTTATTTGGAGTGCCAAACAATAAACTTATTCAAGGCATTATTATTCTTATTGTTACAGTTTTATTCTTAATTAGTGCTTGGAGTGGCTTAAGCAAAGGTATTCAGTATTTAAGTAATTTAAATATGCTTTTAGCTGCGATGTTATTTATTATTATTCTTATTGTAGGCCCTACAATTTTAATTATGAATATGTTTACATACTCAATTGGTGACTATTTGAATACTCTTATTTTTAATAGCTTTGATGTTGCTCCACTTAACTCACAAAAACATGAATGGTTACAGTCATGGACGATTTATTATTGGGGCTGGTGGATGAGTTGGTCACCATTTGTAGGTATCTTCATTGCACGTATTTCAAAAGGTCGTTCGATCCGTGAATTCGTTATAGCAGTATTAGGTGTTCCTACAATTATTAGTATGCTATGGTTTACAGCCTTCGGTATTACTGGTATTAAAATTGGTAAGCAATCTAAACATATCTTTAGTATGCCACCTGAAACACAATTATTTGGTATTTTCAATGAAATGCCTATGGGTACAATTTTGTCATTTATCGCTATTATCTTAGTAGGCTCATTCTTTATTACATCCGCAGACTCAGCTACATTTGTATTAGGCATGCAAACATCATTTGGTCGTTTAAATCCATCCGGTTTTGTTAAAATTGTCTGGGGCGTGATGTTATCAGCGATTGCCTATGTACTTTTATTATCTGGTGGATCGACAGGTCTAGATGCGCTACAATCTGCTGCTATTATTTCAGCATTACCATTTAGTTTTGTTGTTATTTTAATGATGATTTCATTTTTCAAAGATGCAAATCAAGAAAGAAAATACTTAGGTTTAACCTTACAACCTGATCATCAACGTAAAAAGGACTATATTAAAAATAACACAACTCAACAATCTAAAATCAAATAGGACAGAAACTGAGACATCATTAAATGTCTCAGTTTTTTTATTGATAGCCGATGATTGAATTGAACATGCATTTGTCGCAAGCTTTTTTCAACCTTAGTCCTCTTTTTTGGGGACGACACATTCAAAATGAATTCTATCTACTCTTGTAGTTTGTATAAGATATCTTCTAAAACTCTACTATAAAATAAAAGGTCACAGCGAATTGAAGACATTCGTTGTGACTTTATTTTTAAAATGTTCCTGGATTGAAGTTAGTCTTCCATTCATTAAATGGCCAATATCTCCAAACGACTTTACCTACAAGTTGTTTTTTATCTACTAGACCTACAACATCAAATCGGCTATCTATACTATTTTGTCTATTATCTCCTAAAACTAAATATTTATCTTTAGGAAGTTTCATTTCACCATTTGAACCTTTAATTTGACTTGATTTAAATGAGCCTGTTAAATATTGACCTTGTTTGTGTTTCTTATTGTAATCTAAATACGGTTCAGACACTTTTTTATTATTTACATATAATTGGTCTCCCTTATATTCTACTGTATCCCCTGGTGTACCAATCACACGTTTAATAAAATCACGTTTTGAATCTTCATGAAATACAACGACATCACCATTATCAATGTGATTCATAGATTTAGAAATTTTACTTATAATCACTTTATTGCGATCTTGAAACGTTGGATACATCGAAGACCCAGATACTGTATAGGATTCGCCAATAAACTTTGTTACTACAATAACAACCAGTAGCCCCACTACAATGGATATAACCCACTCCATGATTTCTCTTTTCACATTTCATCCCGCCTATCATTTGTTTTATTCTCGATGACTTCTACTCTATCATACATACTTTTCAAACACGTTTCATTCTTCTTACGATTGATTTCTATTTGAATCTTTCACATTCGTAAGATATCCCTCTTACTTTGTAAGGTTAGATAAAGGCACCGCTTCATTCACTCTTTTAAAATAAGAAGTGTAATAGAGATAAGGAGTGATGAGATTGAAATTATTATTAAGAATCATATTAACTATTCTTGTCATTATTGTAGTCATTATAGGTGGTTTATTTGGATTAAACGCATATTCAGACCAACATCCTAACAATCGTTCTATCAATGATTGGAATAAATTAAATCCCTTAGCACCAACGCATGAGTATTATGTTAAGACTCAAAAACCATCAAAAGTGGAAGTCATTGATAAGGAAAAAGACTTCTACATCTACCATTACAATCAAATAGCTTACACCAAAGATGGTAAAGCTAAAAACATTGATTACACAGCGTCTAAAAAATTAAAACAACATCATTACTTAGTTGTAAGCGAAAAATCTCACACCATTACATCATATAAAGAAGTAAAACAATCAGACATTCCAACTAAAGCGAAAGAAAAATTATAAAACTTACAAGGAGTATGAGAATCATGCCTATTTTAAACGTTAATCATGTATCAAAAATTTATGGAACGAAACAAAAATTTAAAGCACTACACGATATTAATTTTTCAGTCGATAAAGGAGAATTCGTTGCAATTATGGGCCCATCTGGTTCAGGTAAGACAACCCTTCTTAATGTTATCAGTTCGATTGATAGCATTTCAGATGGTACTGTAGAAATCAGTGGCAATGAGATAAACCAGTTGTCTAATAAAAAATTAGCCCAATTTCGTAAGAAAGAACTTGGTTTTATTTTCCAAGATTATAGCGTTTTACCTACATTAACAGTTAAAGAAAATATTATGTTGCCATTATCTGTCCAAAAAATGAAAAAAGATGAAATGGAAAAAAACTATCAAGACGTCACAGAGGCACTTGGTATTTATGATTTAAGTGATAAATATCCTAGTGAAATTTCTGGAGGTCAACAACAACGTACAGCTGCTGCACGTGCTTTTGTACATCGACCATCCATCATTTTTGCAGATGAACCCACAGGTGCACTGGATTCAAAAAGTGCACAAGATTTACTTCATCGCTTAGAAGATATGAACAAACAATTTAATAGTACGATTATTATGGTTACTCATGATCCTTCAGTAGCAAGTTTTGCACAACGTGTCATTATGTTAAAAGATGGCGATATTCATTCAGACATTCATCAACAAAGTAAAACAAAATCTACATTTTACAATGAAATTATTCAATTACAATCAGCCCTAGGCGGTGTGGCAAATGACGTTTAATCAAATTACATTAAAGAATTTAAAAAGTAATATCAAACATTATGTATTATATCTTTTTTCATTAATCTTAAGCATCATCTTATATTTTAGTTTTGTCACATTACAATACACACATAGCTTAAATAATGGTTCATCAAAAATAATCAATCAAGGTGCAAAAGTTGGTTCAGTTTTTTTATTCATTACGATTATCATTTTCTTAATGTATGCGAACCATCTATTTATTAAACGTCGTACACGTGAATTTGCATTATTCGAACTCATTGGACTAACACGTGGTAACATTCTTAGAATGCTTGCTATCGAACAAATCACTTTATTTATTAGTACAGGCATTATTGGCGTTATCATTGGTATTTTAGGTTCAAAATTATTGCTTTCAATATTAATAAAACTGATGCATTTACACATTCATGCATCTATAGGATTTGAAGTAGCTGCTTTAATTCAAACAATGATCATGCTAATGTTAGCGTTTATTTTAATTATGTTAGAAAATGCGATCTTTTTAAAACGAAGAACCATACTTTCTATGATGAAAGACAGTATGAAAACAGAAGCAGTAAAAGCGAAAATCACCACGCCAGAATGTATTGCTGGTATTCTTGGACTCATAATGATGATGTTAGGTTATTATATGTCTACAGAAATGTTTGGTAAATTTCAAGAATTAACAATGGCCTTATTAACGCCATTTATTATTTTATTCTTAACTGTAGTAGGCGCATATTTGTTTTTCAGAAGTTCAGTTTCAATTATTTTTAAATCTTTAAAAAAATCAAAACAGGGTCGTGTCTCTATCACTGATGTCGTCTTTACATCTTCGATTATGTATAGAATGAAGAAAAATGCGATGTCTTTAACTATTATTACAGTCATTTCAGCAGTTACAGTAACAATATTGTGTTTCGGAGCAATTAGTAAAGCAAATGCTGACTTTAATATTCAATCATCGTCACCTCAAGATATTAACTTTACTAAAGCAAAGACGGCCCAACAATTTGAACATCAACTTAACCAACACGGTATACCCTATACAAAAAAAACGTATGAAAATGCCAATACCCATATTATTGAAAATGATGTCATTAAAAGTAAAACGGGTAATGCAATGCAAAATGAAAGTATATCGATTATGGCTGATCCTCATATCAAAGGTCATCACGCTACAATTACAAATTTACAAGGTCCACTTTCAATGATGTTTAATGTTCAAATTCATAAAGATTTAAAACTAAAAGGACAACAAGTAAAGACATTTTATGTAGATAAAAAAGATTTAAATGAAATCATTCCAATGGATGCTTCACTGGGTGGGCCAGTACTTAAAATTAGCGTAGACAACTATAATGCTTTAAAAACAAAAAATCAACTTACACATCATTATGGTTTTAATATTAAGCATCATAGTGATCTTTCAAAAGCTGAAACATTAGCTAAAAAAGGAAACCAAAATGTAGTTTTAAAAAGTGAAACCAAAAAAGCAATTGATGAAAGTAATGGCATTCTTATATTTGTCACTTCTTTCTTAGGTCTTGCATTTTTAGTAGCAGCTGGTTGCATTATTTATATTAAACAAATGGATGAAACTGAAGATGAAATAAACAATTATCGTATTCTGCGACGTATTGGTTTTACGAATACAGATATGATAAAAGGACTAGCTTTAAAAATTATATTCAATTTCGGTTTACCGTTAGTAGTCTCTTTACTCCATGCCTTTTTTGCAGCAAACGCATTTATGATCTTAATAGGCAATTATACATTGACACCTATCTTCATTGTCATGATTATCTATTCACTCGTATATCTGATATTTGCAGTTATTTCGTTCATTCATTCAGAAAGCATCATTAAAGACACCATTTAAATAATAAATTGAAAGGATATATTAAAATGACTATTAAAGAAATGATTCAACACGCATATGGCGACTTAGTAAGTTTAAATGTAAATTGGTTTAATGGTATCATGTTAGCTCTGATAGTATTAGTTGCTAGCAGCATTACAACGCCATTTATTGGTGTGCCGGTAGGCTTACTTGGCGGTGGCTATATTTTGAAAAGATACGAAAAAAATAACCATTAGAATAAAAAAGGAAGCTCAAAATGAATTGAGCTTCTTTTTTTATTATTCAATATTATATGCATCTAAAATTACTTTTAATAACTTTTTAATATAAGTTTCATTAAGGACGTTAGGTTTAATTAATATATTGAAATAAATCGGTGAAAAAATTAAATCAATAAATAAATCTTGGTCCGCTTCGTCAATATATTTAGAAATAATAGTCTTCAATATTTTACGATTGCTATCAAAATAACCTTTCATAAATATGTCACGTGCTTCAGATTTTTGATAACTAATTAATATTTCAATCACAGCACGACCTAAATGAGTTTGATAAATATTCATAATTCTTATTAGAAAATGATACAATTCATCGTACATCGTTTTATAATCATTTTCAAAAACGTGGATTCGACTGACAAACATATCGACAATAATAGATGATTTATCTTTCCAACGTCTATAAATCGTCGCTTTAGAAACACCAGTATTTTCAGAAATTTGATCTATTGTTATATCTCTAAAATAAGTCGTTTCTAATAACTGATCAATTTCTTTAAATATTTTTTCATTGATTGTTGGATCTTTCGGTCTTCCAGCCATCTTTTCTCCTTCTTAAACGTGAAATAAATTCTACAATTTCAAAGATAATTACTGCACTAATAAACCATACAACAAAACCAACCAAAATACTAAGTAACCACTCATGTGTAGAATATAACATTGCCCATGTTGCTAAGATACTACATAATACACCTGTCATACCAAAAACTGCACCTCTACTAACATGTTTAGCAACGACATCCCCATGTTGCATACCAGTAATAAATAAAGAAACAAGAAATACTGCAGGTAATGTTGCAAAAACGCCACCTAATTCCTTCCAAGGTAGCATAACTGAAATAATATAACTTAACATAACGGCTAAACCACCCACGAGAAATTTGATAAAAGTTAATTTCATTAAAAAGTCCTCCAAATATTAAGAAATGTGTCGTACTGCAAAAATAGCAATTGAAATGACTAACCAACAAATAAATGCAAACGCTGTACCTTTTTTATAATCTCGTTTACTTATATAAATCGACGTAATAAATACTGTAATAATGCAAGAAATAATACCTATTATAGCTCCTGAACTAAGATGTATCGACATTTGAATCAGCCGTTCTCCTCGATGATCTATGGCTAAAGCAATAATAGCTGCTAGGTAGACTGCCGGCATAGTCGCAATAATGCCACCCATTTTCCCTCCTACTTTCTCAGCCATAATCGATGCAAAGGCAACAGCGATACCTCCAATCACAAAATGAAGTATCGCACTTGAAATTGATATTCCGAACACATGAAACCCTTCTTACCTTAATTATTAAACGATACGTTTCGTTTATTAATATTGTAATTCTATTTTCAAACTATGTAAATATGAAATAAAAAATCCATTATTATAAAATAATTGATAAAAAAAAAGAACAGGATGCTGAATACAACATTCATTCTACCTGTTCTTTTAGTCATTAACGTTTATATAGTTTTATTTTAATTTCATAATAATCCTCGTGGTCTTTATCACGATGCTCAACATGAATACCTGAGTCTTCAATGGCTTGAATACTCTTACCCACTTCATCACGTGCTTGTGTCAAATCTTTAGCAAATTGGAATGTTTTTGCTTTTACTTTTTCAGGAGCTAATTTTTGTTTCACACGAGCTTCTGTCTGTTTGACATTCAATTTCTGAGCAATAACTTGTTCAATCAATTGTTCTTGATCCGCTTCTTTTAAGGATAATACTGCACGTGCATGACGTTCTGTAATTTTACCTTCACGTAATCGTACAATTACTTTTGGTGCTAATTTAAGTAAGCGTAATTTATTAGCAATAAAACTTTGGCTTTTTCCAAGACTTTGCGCTAACTCACTTTGAGTGGTTTGTCCAATTTCAAGTAACTTTTTATAAGCTTCGGCTTCTTCTATTGCAGATAAATTTTCACGTTGGATATTCTCAATAAGGGCGACTACAGCAGTTTCTTCATCATTCATATGACGAATAATGACGTCTGCTTTAGATTGATGCAAGGATTGTAATGCTCTAAATCGTCGTTCACCAGCAATAATTTCATACATATTCTCTTCTATAGGTCGAACAACAATGGGTTGTAATAACCCATGTTCTTCTATCGACTCAGCAAGTTCTGTAATTTTACTTGAATCAAACACTTGGCGCGGTTGATAACGGTTAGGTACGATACGCTCTATTTGAATGGATTCCACACTTGAATGACGATTTTCTTCAATATAATCAACGATGTCTTCTTTATTTTTTAAACCAAATAGTTTAGAAAAAGGTTTTTTCATTGTCCATTCACTCCTCTTAAAATCAATTTTAACATGAGTAACCGAAAAATTGATTAATTTTCTAATAAAGGAGTTTTATTAGGTGTACCAGGTTTTCTAGGATATTTTTTAGGTGTTTGACGACGCTTATCAACTATAATCATTTGTCTTTCACCTGCATCTTCTGGTAAATCAAACGTGTAAGAATCACTAAACGCTCCACCTAAGATGCTTATACCAAATTGTGCTTCTGCTAATTCTTCTTCACCTTTTGCAGACTTTAATGCAATAAACTGTCCGCCTTTTTTCACTAACGGCAAACATAACTCACTTAGAACAGTAAGTCTTGCCACTGCACGTGCTGTTACCACATCATATGTTTCTCTGTTGACACCTTTACCAAATGTTTCTGCTCGATCATGAACAAAACTTACTTGTGTTAATCCAAGTTCAACTGCTAAATGATTTAAAAACTGAATACGTTTATTTAATGAATCGACAATGGTTACTTTCAATTCTGGAAAAACAATTTTTAAAGGAATACTTGGAAATCCAGCACCAGCCCCTACATCACAAAGTGTTAATGGTTGATTAAAATCATAGTAAAATCCGGCTGTAATAGAATCATAGAAATGTTTCAAGTAAACTTCATGCTCATCAGTAATACTTGTTAAATTCATTTTTTCATTCCATTCAACAAGCAAACGATAATAGGTTTGAAATTGTTGTTGTTGTTGATTTGTTAATTCAATACCTTGCTCACTTAACGCTTTTGTTAACCATTCGATGCCACTCATTAATTTTTCACCCTTTGTAATTTACCTTGTTCTAAATATACAAGTAAGATAGAAATATCTGCAGGATTAACACCTGAAATACGTGATGCTTGCGCAATATTTAATGGTTTAACCTCTGATAATTTTTCTCGTGCTTCAGTGGCTAAACTATCCACTTTACTATAATCTAAGTCTTCTGGAATTTTCTTTTCTTCCATACGTTTAACTTTTTCAACTTGTTGTAATGATTTATTGATGTAACCTTCATATTTCGTTTGAATTTCAACTTGTTCTTCTACCGCTTCTGGTAACTGATGCGTTTCTTCTAATATCTCTAAAATTGTATTATACGTCATTTCAGGACGACGCAATAAATCAATGGCTAAGATACCATCTTTTAAGCGAGAACCACCATGAGCTTCAATCACAGATTGCGTATGTTCATTCGGTTTAATACGGATATTTGATAAACGGTCAATTTCATCTTGAATTTGTTGACGTTTATCATTAAAACGTGCATAACGTTCTTCAGAAATCATGCCTAAGTCATAACCAATATCAGTTAAACGTAAGTCGGCATTATCATGACGTAATAATAAGCGATATTCAGCACGAGAAGTCAACAAACGATAAGGCTCATTCGTTCCTTTTGTTACTAAATCATCAATTAAGACACCAATATAAGCATCTGAACGACTTAGAATTTTTTCGCCTGTACCTAATACGTTACCTGCAGCGTTAATACCTGCCATAATGCCTTGGCCTGCTGCTTCTTCATAACCAGATGTACCATTAATTTGCCCTGCAGTGTATAAGTTTTTAATCATTTTAGTTTCTAATGTTGGCCATAATTGTGTTGGCACAATCGCATCATATTCAATCGCGTAACCTGCACGCATCATATCTGCTTTTTCAAGACCTGGAATAGTAGCTAACATTTGGCGTTGAACATGTTCAGGAAGACTAGTTGATAAGCCTTGCACATAAACTTCATTCGTATTACGTCCTTCTGGTTCTAAGAAAAGTTGATGACGTGGTTTGTCATTGAAACGTACAAATTTATCTTCAATAGATGGACAATAACGTGGACCTGTACCTTTAATCATACCTGAATACATGGCTGATAAATGTAAATTATCATCAATGACTTTATGTGTACGATCATTTGTATACGTGAGCCAACAAGGGAGTTGGTCTAAAATGTATTCGGTAGTTTCAAAACTAAACGCACGACCAACGTCATCGCCAGGTTGAATCTCAGTTTTAGAATAGTCGATGGTTTTAGAATTCACACGTGGCGGTGTACCTGTTTTAAAACGCACCACTTCAAACCCAAGTTCTCTTAAATTATCAGCTAATGAAATAGATGGAAGTTGATGGTTTGGACCACTTGAATATTTCATATTCCCTAAAATGATTTCTCCACGTAAGAATGTACCTGTCGTGATGACTACAGCTTTCGCATGATACTCTGTACCTATATTCGTACGTACACCTTTAACTTCATCATTTTCAATCAATAATTCGTCTACCATACCTTGCATGATATCTAAATTATCTTCATCTTCAATGACACGTTTCATTTCTTGTTGATAAAGCACTTTATCAGCTTGAGCACGTAATGCACGAACTGCCGGACCTTTACCAGTATTAAGCATACGCATTTGAATGTGTGTTTTATCAATGGCTTTAGCCATTTGGCCACCTAATGCGTCGATTTCACGTACTACTATTCCTTTTGCTGGGCCGCCGACTGATGGGTTACATGGCATAAAGGCGATATTATCTAAGTTAATGGTTAACATTAACGTTTTAGCACCACGTCTTGCTGAAGCTAATCCCGCTTCAATTCCAGCGTGACCGGCACCAATAACAATTACATCATATTCTTGAACCATTGAATGGACCTCCCTATTTTTCCTTAATTATTATTATTCATTTTAGACTACTGACCGTCTTAATTTTTATTATTTACCTAAACAGAATTGACTAAATAGCTGATTAATTAATTCATCACTTGCTGATTCTCCAATAATTTCTCCTAATAATTCCCATGTACGAGTTAAATCAATTTGAACCATATCCATAGGAATACCAGCTTCAGCTGCATCAATAGCATCTTGAATTGTTTGTCTTGCTTGTTTTAAAAGTGAGATATGTCTTGAATTTGAAACATAAGTCATATCTTGATTTTGTACTTCTCCACCAAAGAATAAATCTTTGATTTGTAATTCTAATTCGTCGATACCTTCTTGTTTTAACATTGATGTTTGAATAAGTGGTGTGTCCCCTATCATAGTTTTAACTTCTTCAATATCTAATTGACGTTCTAAATCTGTTTTATTAACAATAACAATCGCATCTTCATTTTTTATGACTTCATATAATGTACGATCTTCTTCAGTTAAAGGTTCGTTGTTATTTAATACAAAAAGGATTAAATCCGCTTCGCTTAATGCTTTACGTGAACGCTCTACGCCTATTTTTTCTACAATATCTTCAGTATCACGAATACCTGCTGTATCAACAAGTCTTAATGGAACACCACGTACATTAACGTATTCTTCTAATACATCTCGAGTTGTTCCAGCTACTTCAGTGACAATGGCTTTATTATCTTGAATAAGATTATTTAGCATTGAAGATTTACCTACATTCGGTTTACCGACAATCACTGTAGATAATCCTTCTCTCATAATCTTACCTTGAGTACCGGTTTCTAATAATTGATCAATTTCATTTTTAATTTTTTTAGATTGCGCAAGTAAAAATTCCGTTGTTGCATCTTCAACATCATCATATTCTGGATAATCAATGTTCACTTCAACTTGGGCAAGAATTTCTAATATCGATTGACGTTGTTGTTTAATTAAATCACTCAAACGACCTTCAATTTGATTCATTGCAACTTTAGAGGCTCTATCCGTTTTAGAACGAATGAAGTCCATGACTGCTTCTGCTTGAGATAAGTCAATTCGGCCATTTAAAAATGCACGCTTAGTATATTCGCCGGGTTCCGCCATTCTAGCGCCATGTGTCATGGTAAGTTCTAGTATACGATTAATTGTCAAAATACCCCCATGACAATTAATTTCAATAATATCTTCACGTGTAAAGGTCTTTGGTGCACGTAAAACTGAAATCATCACTTCTTCTACAACTTCATCTGTCTCAGGATCTATAATATGGCCGTAATTAATAGTGTGTGATGGAACATCTTTTAATTTTTTCTTTCCTTTATATAACTTATCACCTATTTCAACCGCTTCTGGACCAGACAACCGTACAATACCAATTGCACCTTCTCCCATTGGAGTTGAAATACTTGTAATTGTATCAAAATCCATTATCCATTCTCGCCTCCCTAGTTAAGTAAAATTTCAATATAATATTGTAATAAGTTTCTAATTAAATTGCGAATATATTGTTTTATAATCTACTGGTTAGTCTTCGGTTTGTCTGACATTAGACTTCCGTCAGTCTAATTTTATTTAATTCTCTTATTAAATACCTTTGCTATTTTCAATATATGTTCTAAACTGCCTTGAATCTCTAAAATTGACATATTTTTAGCAGGTTGTCTCGCTATTACAATAATATCTTTTGAAATCATATCTTGCTTATGCACTTTAAAGTTTTCTCTAATGGCACGCTTAATACGATTTCGAGTTACAGCATTTCCGATTTTCTTAGAAACGCTAATGCCTAAACGAAAATGTTCATACTCATTCTTTAGTGTATACACAACAAATTGTCTATTGGCTACAGATTTTCCCTTTTTATAGATTTTTTGGAAATCACTGTTCTTTTTTATACGATAAGCTTTCTCCATGCTTAAATCACTCGCTTACATTGTTCTTATGTTACATTTATCTATTAAAATGTATTTGTTTAAAACGAAAAAAAAGACCACTGAGAAGTCAGTGATCTTATGCTGATAAAACTTTACGGCCTTTACGACGACGACGCGCTAAAACTTTACGGCCATTTTTAGTGCTCATACGTTTTCTGAAACCATGAACTTTACTATGTTTACGTTTATTTGGTTGATAAGTACGTTTTACCATGCAAAACACCTCCATCTACATATTATATCTCGTTCACTACATCTACTTCTAATGAACCTGACTATTTTAATAGATAAATGATAATTGTTAATATCAAATAATTTCGATTTAATTCGATTTTATCTAGTCATAATTCAAGCAACTACTACAATATAACAAATTACCATTTATAAAGCAAGCAGCTTTTGAAACCAATTAATGATTTTCAAGAATGTCTTTTAGTTATATCACTTTTATTTTTTAATATTTATACATTTCATTGATTCAGTAGCTTCTCAATTTTATACATATTTAATACACGTTTATAAATTATTTCCCAAACCTGTTATAGTACATTGAATTATGGTATCATTTTTTATCCACTTATTCACATATAATATTTAATTTTTTGTGGATAATCAATAGCATATTCACAGATTTATACCAAATTTACAAACATATTCACAGCCATTTGACATCTATTGCAGTTAAAAAGTATAATTGTGTGGATAAGTCGTCTGAATCATTTATCTTATAGGATTTTTTTATAAATTCTATACGTGTTTTTACTGTGTATAAATCATAGTATATATAAAGTTATCCACCGAATGTGATTAACTTGTGGATAATTATTAACATGCTGTGATTATTTTTATCCACGCTTATAAAAACTGTGTATAAGTCTTAAATTTATAGAAAGATGGAGTTTATATATGTCGGAACAAGAAATTTGGAAAAAGGTATTAGAAGTAGCTGAGTCAGAGATTTCGAAAACAACGTTTAATACGTTTTTAAAAGACACTGAACTTAAAGAAATTCGCGACAATGTTGCTTACATCTTTGTTATTCATGAGTTTTACGCTGATTGGTTAAACTCAAATTATAAAGATGTAATTCAAACAATTATGAAAGACATCATTGGTTATGAAGTTGATCCAAAATTTTACACTGCTGAACAACTTGCTGAACTTGACGAAACGAGTCGTAAACAATCAAATACTGTAAAAAAAACGTCTGCCATTGATGATAGTCATGATGATATGGATCAATTTAATACGCATAATACGTTTGATACATTTGTGATTGGGCCTGGCAACCGCTTCCCACATGCAGCAAGCTTAGCTGTAGCTGAAGCACCTGCACAAGCTTATAATCCATTATTTATCTATGGCGGCGTAGGATTAGGGAAAACGCATTTAATGCATGCCATTGGTCATCACGTACTAAGTAATAAACCGAATGCCAAAGTGCTTTATACTTCAAGCGAAAAGTTTACAAATGATTTTATTAAATCCATTCGTAACAATGAACCTGAAGCATTTAGAGAAAAATATAGAAATATCGATGTATTATTAATTGATGATATTCAATTCATTCAAAATAAAGAACAAACACAAGAAGAATTTTTCCATACATTTAATGAATTACATCAAAATAAAAAGCAAATTGTTATTTCAAGTGATCGTCCGCCTAAAGAAATAGCAAAACTTGAAGATCGCTTACGTTCTCGATTTGAATGGGGTCTCATTGTTGATATCACACCGCCAGATTATGAAACACGCATGGCCATCTTGCAGAAAAAAATCGAAGAAGAGAACTTAGAAATTCCAGCAGAAGCATTGAATTATATTGCAAATCAAATTCAATCAAATATTCGTGAACTTGAAGGAGCTTTAACACGTTTACTTGCTTATTCTAAATTACAAGGTAAACCGATTACAACAGAACTTGCTGCTGAAGCATTAAAAGATATCATTCAAGTTCCTAAATCTAAAAAAATCTCGATTCAAGATATTCAAAAAGTAGTTGGACATTATTACAATGTACGCATCGAAGATTTTAGCGCTAAGAAAAGAACAAAGTCGATTGCCTATCCAAGACAAATCGCAATGTATCTGTCTAGAGAATTAACTGATTTTTCATTACCAAAAATTGGTGAGGAATTTGGAGGACGCGATCATACTACAGTTATTCACGCACACGAAAAAATTTCGAATGATATTAAGGCGGATTCAATTTTTAAGCAAGAAGTTGAAGATTTAGAAAAGGAAATACGTAAACAGTAATAGGAAATATGAATCTGTTGTATAACAGTGTTGCTAAAATATGACATTCAATATCAAAGATGACTATGCTTCTAAATAATTTTATAAATAGAGCAAGAAGTTAGAAAATGTTAAATTGTGGATAATGTGAAAAAGTAATACACATCATTAACAACTTATCCACATGTGTATAACTTTGATATAAAAGGCGTTTCATGAGATATCCACTAATCCACAAGCCCTACTACTATTACTATGATTTTAAAACCTATATAATTTAAGTATAAACGACTGGAAGGAGTTTAAATTAATAATGGAATTTACAATAAAAAGAGATTACTTTATTACGCAATTGAATGACACATTAAAAGCAATCTCACCAAGAACAACTTTACCAATTTTAACAGGTATCAAAATTGATGCTAAAGATAATAACGTTATTTTAACTGGTTCTGACTCAGAAATTTCAATTGAAATCACGATTCCTAAACAAGTAGATGGAGAAAATATTGTTGACATTACTGAAACGGGATCAGTGGTTCTTCCTGGTCGTTTCTTTGTCGACATCATTAAAAAATTACCAGGCAAAGATGTTAAATTATCAACAAATGAACAGTTCCAAACGCTTATCACATCAGGACATTCAGAATTTAATTTAAGTGGTTTAGATCCTGAACAATATCCATTGTTACCACAAGTATCACGTGATGATGCCATTCAATTATCTGTAAAAGTACTTAAAAACATCATTGCGCAAACAAACTTTGCAGTGTCCACCTCAGAAACACGCCCAGTTTTAACTGGTGTGAACTGGCTTATACAAGATAATGAATTAATATGCACTGCTACTGATTCACATCGTTTGGCTGTAAGAAAATTAAAGCTTGAAGATGAATCAGAAAACAAAAATGTTATTATCCCAGGTAAAGCATTATCTGAATTAAATAAAATTATGAGTGATAATGATGAAGACATTGATATCTTCTTTGCCTCTAATCAAGTATTGTTCAAGGTCGGTAACGTGAACTTTATTTCACGTTTATTAGAAGGTCACTATCCTGATACAACACGTCTTTTCCCTGAAAACTATGAAATCAAATTAGGATTAGATAACGGTGAATTCTATCATGCGATAGATCGTGCGTCATTACTTGCACGTGAAGGTGGAAATAACGTAATTAAATTAAGTACTGGAAATGAGGTTATAGAATTATCATCTACATCCCCAGAAATCGGTACAGTCAAAGAAGAAGTTACAGCAACTGATGTTGAAGGTGGCAATTTGAAAATTTCATTCAACTCAAAATATATGATGGACGCATTAAAAGCAATTGATAATGAGGAAGTTGAAGTAGAATTCTTTGGTACGATGAAACCATTTATCTTAAAACCAAAAGCAGATGATTCAGTCACTCAACTCATTTTACCAATTAGAACATACTAGTGATTAAAGATTAATTAAAAAGTTAAAGTAGAACAGAATTCTTATTGAATTGCTGTTCTATTTTTTTAATTCATTAAAACAATGATTTTAAACTATCTCAGAGGTTCATAATGAAGCTAAATTAAGTAAAATGATGTTTTTATCCACAACTCATTATATTCGCTAAAATAGGCCTTAAAATTAAAAATTGAGATATTATCTCTGATTACTTTTGTCATAATTTTAAAAAATTATCTATTTTTTACATAACAAATTAAAATAACAAAAACTTATTTAAAAGTAAACGGTTTCACACTTCATTTTAAATGAAATTTATTCCTAAAAAAGGTATAATATAGTAATGATATATAAAGAAATGGAGTGATTATTTTGGTTCAAGAAGTAACAGTTGAAGGCGAGATTACGTTAGGTCAATTTCTTAAAACAGAAGGGATCATTGAATCAGGTGGACAAGCAAAATGGTTCTTACAAGATTACGACGTTTTATTAAATGGCGAACGTGAAACACGTCGTGGAAAAAAGTTAGCTGACCAAGATCGTATCGACTTCCCTGATATTCCAGATATCGATTCATTTATTATTATTCATCAAGGTGAGCAATGAAACTTAAAACACTCCAATTAGAAAACTATCGCAATTATGAAGCGGTTACGTTAAATTTTCATCCTGAAGTGAATATTCTTATTGGAGAAAATGCACAGGGAAAGACAAATTTACTTGAATCAATTTACGTCCTTGCTTTAGCTAAAAGTCACCGAACCTCCAATGACAAGGAACTTATACGGTTTAACTCTGAGTATGCTAAAATAGAGGGTGAGCTAAGTTATAGACATGGAACCATGCCATTAACGATGTATATAACTAAAAAAGGTAAACAAGTTAAAGTGAACCACTTGGAACAAAGTCGACTCACACAGTATGTTGGACATCTAAATGTGGTTCTTTTTGCACCTGAAGACTTAAATATTGTTAAAGGTTCTCCTCAAATTAGAAGACGATTTATAGATATGGAATTAGGGCAAATTTCGGCAGTATATCTCAACGATTTAGCTCAATATCAACGTATTCTCAAACAAAAAAATAATTATCTTAAGCAGTTACAACTTGGTCAAAAAACAGATAAAACGATGCTAGAAGTTTTAAATCAACAATTTGCACAATACGCACTTAATGTCACTTTAAGACGTGAGCAATTTATTGAAGAATTAGAAGCTTTAGCGCAACCTATCCACGCTGGTATTACGAACCAACGTGAAACATTATCTCTAACATATTTACCAAGTATTAAACTTAGCGATACAAGTAAAAATAATAGTGAATTATTAGATGAAGTTATCACGTTATTGAATGAATATCAACAACGTGAAATGGATAGAGCAGTATGTTTATATGGTCCACATAGAGATGACTTAGGATTTAATGTGAATGACATGGATGCCCAAACATATGGATCTCAAGGTCAACAAAGAACAACCGCTTTATCAATTAAACTAGCAGAAATAGAATTAATGAACATTGAAGTCGGAGAATATCCGATTTTATTATTAGATGATGTCTTAAGTGAACTTGATGATTCTCGTCAGACGCATTTACTCAGTACAATTCAACATAAAGTACAAACATTCGTAACAACTACATCGGTAGACGGTATTGATCATGAAATCATGAATAATGCGAAACTTTACCGAATTAATCAAGGTGAAATTATTAAGTAATAGAAAGTGATGGTGAATACATTGTCAGATGTAAACAACACAGATAATTATGGTGCTGGACAAATACAAGTATTAGAAGGACTTGAAGCGGTACGTAAACGTCCTGGTATGTATATTGGTTCAACTTCAGAAAGAGGTTTGCATCATTTGGTATGGGAAATCGTTGATAACAGTATTGACGAAGCGCTAGCTGGATATGCGAATCAAATTGAAGTAGTGATTGAGAATGACAACTGGATTAAAGTGACTGACAATGGTCGTGGTATTCCTGTAGATATTCAAGAAAAAATGGGACGTCCCGCAGTAGAAGTTATTCTTACTGTGCTTCATGCTGGAGGTAAATTCGGTGGTGGCGGATACAAAGTATCTGGCGGACTACATGGTGTAGGTTCATCTGTAGTAAATGCGTTATCACAAGATTTAGAAGTGTATGTACACCGTAATGAAACAATTTATCATCAAGCATACAAAAAAGGCGTGCCTCAATTTGATCTTAAAGAAGTAGGTAGTACGGACAAAACAGGTACAGTGATTCGCTTTAAAGCAGATAGTGAAATCTTTTCAGAAACAACAGTTTATAATTATGAAACACTTCAAAAACGTATTAGAGAATTAGCATTCTTAAATAAAGGTATTTCAATTACACTAAGAGACGAACGTGAAGATAAAGAACAACGTGAAGACACGTATCATTATGAAGGTGGTATTAAATCTTACGTTGAATTACTGAACGAAAATAAAGAACCTATTCATGACGAACCTATTTATATTCATCAGTCAAAAGATGATATCGAAGTAGAAATTGCAATACAATACAATAGCGGTTATGCTACAAACTTATTATCCTATGCGAATAATATCCACACATATGAAGGTGGTACACATGAAGATGGCTTTAAACGTGCACTTACACGTGTTTTAAACAGTTATGGAACTCAAAGTAAGATTATTAAAGATGATAAAGAACGTCTTTCAGGTGAAGATACACGTGAAGGTTTAACAGCAGTCGTCTCTGTAAAACATGGTAATCCACAATTCGAAGGTCAAACGAAGACGAAATTAGGTAACTCTGAAGTACGTCAAATCGTTGATCGATTATTTTCAGAACACTTTGAACGCTTTTTATATGAGAATCCAAATGTTGCAAGAATCATTGTTGAAAAAGGAATTATGGCGTCAAGAGCACGTGTAGCAGCTAAAAAAGCGCGTGAAGTGACACGACGTAAATCAGCATTAGAAATTTCAAGTTTACCGGGTAAACTGGCAGACTGTTCAAGTAAAAATCCTGACGAAAGTGAAATCTTCTTAGTTGAGGGTGACTCTGCCGGGGGGTCTACAAAAGAAGGTCGTGACTCAAAAACACAAGCTATTTTACCGTTGAGAGGTAAAATATTAAATGTGGAAAAAGCACGTTTAGATCGTATTTTAAATAACAATGAAATCCGTCAAATGATTACAGCATTTGGTACAGGCATAGGTGGCGAGTTTGATATTTCTAAAGCTCGTTATCATAAGATTGTTATCATGACAGATGCTGATGTAGATGGTGCGCATATTCGTACATTATTACTTACATTCTTCTACAGATTTATGCGTCCATTAATTGAGGCTGGGTATGTATACATCGCTCAACCACCATTGTATAAGCTAACACAAGGTAAACAAAAATATTACGTCTTTAACGATCGTGAATTGGATAAATTAAAAGCTGAACTAAATCCTACTCCAAAATGGCAAATTTCTCGTTACAAAGGTTTAGGTGAAATGAATGCCGATCAATTGTGGGAAACAACAATGAACCCTGAAAATCGTATGATGTTACAAGTAAAACTTGAAGATGCAGTAGAAGCGGATCAAACATTTGAAATGTTAATGGGTGACGTTGTTGAAAATCGTAGACAATTTATCGAAGATAATGCAGTTTATGCTAATTTAGATTTCTAATTTAACTTAATGTGAACTGACTATAAAAGGAGGATATCTTGATGGCTGATTCTCTACCACAATCAAGAATTAATGAAAGAAATATAACCAATGAAATGCGCGAATCATTTTTAGACTATGCGATGAGCGTTATCGTTTCACGTGCATTACCAGATGTACGTGATGGTTTAAAACCTGTACATCGTCGTATTTTATATGGTCTAAATGAACAAGGAATGACTCCAGACAAACCTTATAAAAAATCAGCACGTATTGTTGGGGACGTTATGGGGAAATATCATCCACACGGCGACTCTTCAATTTACGACGCTATGGTAAGAATGGCACAAACCTTTAGCTATCGTTATCCTCTTGTTGATGGTCAAGGTAACTTTGGTTCAATGGATGGTGACGGTGCTGCGGCAATGCGTTATACCGAAGCAAAAATGACCAAAATCACATTAGAACTGTTACGTGATATCAATAAAGATACTATTGATTTCTTAGATAACTATGATGGTACAGAAAGAGAGCCCGAAGTCTTACCTTCTCGTTTCCCTAACCTTTTAGTGAATGGCGCTTCAGGTATTGCAGTTGGTATGGCTACAAATATTCCGCCACATAATTTAACAGAAGTCATTGACGGAGTCTTACGTTTAAGTCAAAATCCTGATGTCACAATCTCAGAATTGATGGAAGACATTCAAGGTCCTGATTTTCCAACTTCTGGCTTAATTTTAGGTAAAAGTGGCATTAGACGTGCCTATGAAACTGGTCGTGGATCGATTCAAATGCGAGCACGTGCATCAATAGAAGAACGTGGCGGTGGCCGTCAGCGTATTGTTGTGACTGAAATTCCATATCAAGTGAATAAAGCAAGAATGATTGAGAAAATTGCAGAATTAGCGCGTGAGAAAAGAATTGAAGGTATCACAGATCTTCGTGACGAAACAAGTTTACGTACAGGGGTAAGAGTGGTTATTGATGTACGTAAAGATGCCAATGCAAATGTTATTTTAAATAATTTATATAAACATACGCCATTACAAACGTCATTTGGTGTAAATATGATTGCCCTTGTGAATGGTCGACCTAAATTAATTAACTTAAAAGAAGCGCTTGTTGAATATTTAGAACATCAAAAAACAGTTGTACGTCGTCGTACAGAATACAATTTGAAAAAAGCGAAAGATCGTGCACATATCTTAGAAGGTTTAAGAATTGCGCTGGATCATATTGATGAAATTATTTCTATTATTCGTGAGTCTGACACAGATAAAGTGGCGATGGAAACATTGCAAGAACGTTTTAAATTGTCTGAACGTCAAGCTCAAGCCATTTTAGATATGCGTTTACGTCGTTTAACTGGGTTAGAGCGCGATAAAATTGAAAATGAGTATAATGAATTATTAAGTTATATTGCAGAATTAGAAGAGATCTTAGCAAATGAAGATGTATTACTTCAACTGGTTCGTGATGAACTTACAGAAATTAAAGAACGTTTCGGTGATGAACGTCGTACTGAAATTCAATTGGGTGGTTTAGATCACTTAGAAGATGAAGACTTAATCCCTGAAGAACAAATCGTCATCACTTTAAGTCATAACAACTATATTAAACGTTTACCTGTATCTACATATCGTTCACAAAACAGAGGTGGACGAGGTGTACAAGGGATGAATACCTTAGAAGAAGACTTTGTCAGTCAACTTGTAACATTAAGTACACATGATAATGTTTTATTCTTTACGAATAAAGGCCGTGTTTATAAGTTGAAAGGATACGAAGTACCTGAATTATCTCGTCAATCTAAAGGTATTCCAGTCATTAATGCGATTGAGCTTGAAAATGATGAAGTGATTAGTACGATGATTGCCGTAAGAGATTTAGAAGATGAGAACAGTTTCTTAGTCTTTGCTACTAAAAAAGGTATTGTTAAACGTTCTGCATTAAGTAACTTCTCTCATATTAATAAGAATGGTAAAATTGCGATTGGCTTTAAAGAAGATGATGAATTGATCGCAGTTCGTCTTACTGATGGTAAACAAGATATTTTACTTGGTACAGCACATGCCTCATTAATTCGATTCCCTGAAAATAGTTTACGCCCACTAGGTCGTACCGCTTCAGGTGTGAGAGGTATTTCTCTAAGAGAAAATGACGTAGTCGTAGGTTTAGACGTAGCCTATGCTGAAAGTGAAGATGAAGTTCTAGTTGTTACTGAAAAAGGTTATGGTAAACGAACACCTGTAAGTGAATATCGTTTATCTAATCGTGGCGGTAAAGGTATAAAAACAGCTAAAATTACAGAACGTAATGGTAATGTTGTATGTATTACAACGGTAAGCGGTCAAGAAGATTTAATGATTGTGACGGATGGTGGCATTATTATTCGTCTACAAGTTGAAGATATTTCTCAAAATGGCCGTGCTACACAAGGCGTGCGATTAATGAAATTAGGCGATAATCAAGCCGTATCAACCGTTGCGAAAGTTATTGATAAAACTGAAGATGAAGCTGCAACGGAAGCAGCTCAACAAACAGAATATGCAAGTGCCCAAACTACAGAAAGTGCAAATGAACAAGTGATAGATGATACGACACCTGGTAACGCTTTGCATACTGAATCTGATGAAGATGATGAACGCACTGAAGTAAGACAAGATTTCATGGATCGTGTAAATGAAGATATTGAGAATGATTCAGATCAGAATTAAATATAAAAATAAGACTTCCCTATACGTGGGAAGTCTTATTTTTATATTTATCTTTCTAATTCTTTCATTACATAAGGAATTTGATTAATTAATTTTGAAGGGGGCACGACGTACATTTTTTCAGAAAGTTTTTCACCAATATAACTGTGAATATAAGTTGCGCTCGTAACGGCATCTTGTAAGTTATTAAATTGACCTACAAAACTTGTAATCATACCAGCTAATGTATCACCCATACCACCTGTAGCCATTGCAGGTGTGCCAATTGGTAATTTGTATTCTTTATCTTTAAAGAAGATTTCTGTACCGTGTTTTTTTAGTACTACAGTAGCGCCTAATTTATCCACAGCTTCTCTATTTCTTTCATACGTTTGTTCTTCAATAGGAATACCACTTAGACGTTCCCATTCTTTTTGATGTGGTGTAAAGATAACACGACATGTAGGAATATCAGGTTTAAGTTTACAAAATATTGTAATTGCATCCCCATCTACAATTAAGTTTTGGTGAGGTTGAATATTTTGTAGTAAGAAAGTAATGGCATTATTTCCTTTGAAATCAACGCCAAGACCTGGTCCAATTAAAATACTATCTGTATTCTCAATCATTTTTGTTAACATTTTAGTATCATTAATATCTATTACCATTGCTTCAGGACAACGTGAATGAATGGCTGCATGATTAGTAGGATGTGTGGCTACAGTAATTAAACCACTTCCACTAAAAAGACATGCACGGGCAGCTAACATGATTGCTCCGCCTAAATTTGCACTACCACCAATTAAAAGAATTTTTCCATAATCACCTTTATGCGTTTCGTCATTACGTTTAGGAATTGTCACATTAGTTAATGTTTCCATATGATGAATCCTCCCTATTTAGATTCGAAAGTCATAACTTCTATATATTAAATCAATGAAATGATGAGTTATTAAGACAAGCGAAAATATCATGTGCGTTTTAAGTACAATAGAAAATATTATACCTGCTTAAGCGTTTCGTCAACACTATTTTAAATAAATTTATAAATGCTAAAATTGATAGATATTAACGTATATAGTTTGTTATATTTGGAAAAGGTAACTGCTTGAAAATTATATATGACTTTGCTATATTAAAATTAAGTTAATAAAGTATTGTTCGTAGGCTAAGTAACATAAGGGTATTAATTTCAGAGAGCTTGTGGTGAGTGTAAACAAGTAATTAATTTTTATGCGAATCTACCTACTTATATTGAACAATCGGTTTTAACCGTTATCGATAGTGGAGTGCAATTTAGTTTATTTAATTAAATTGTTAAATAGGGTGGCAACGCGTAGACCACGTCCCTTGTATGGGGATGTGGTCTTTTTTTATTTTAAATCGCTATGGTCACTCAATATAAATTTTTTGGAAGGATGAATATTATATGTTAGACATCAAGCAATTCAGAGACGAAACGGACAAAGTTAAGAGCAAAATTGAATTACGAGGAGATGATTCAAAGGTTGTTGATGAAGTATTAGAATTAGATAATCAACGTCGTGATTTAATTGGTAAAACAGAAGAAATGAAAGCACGTCGTAACAAAGTAAGTGATCAAATCGCTGAAAAAAAACGTAACAAAGAAGATGCTGATGACGTCATTAAAGAAATGCGTGAATTAGGCGATGAAATTAAAGAAAATGATGCAAAATTAAATGAAGTAGATAATAAAATTCGTGATATCTTAATTCGTATTCCAAACTTAATTGCAGATGATGTACCACAAGGTGCTGACGACACTGAAAATGTTGAATTAAAAAAATGGGGCACGCCTCGTGAATTTGATTTTGAACCAAAAGCACACTGGGATTTAGTAGAAGAATTAAAAATGGCTGATTTCGAACGTGCTGCAAAAGTATCAGGTGCGCGCTTCGTTTATTTAACTAAAGACGGTGCTTTATTAGAACGTGCATTAATGAACTATATGTTAACAAAACATACAACACAACATGGTTATACAGAAATGATGACACCTCAATTGGTAAATGCAGATACAATGTTTGGTACAGGCCAATTACCTAAATTTGAAGAAGATTTATTCAAAGTTGAAAAAGAAGGCTTATATACAATTCCAACTGCAGAAGTGCCATTAACAAACTTCTATAGAAATGAAATTATCCAACCGGATGTGTTACCAGAAAAATTCACTGGTCAAACTGCATGTTTCCGTAGTGAAGCGGGATCAGCTGGTAGAGATACAAGAGGTTTAATTCGTTTACATCAATTCGATAAAGTTGAAATGGTGCGTTTTGAAAAACCTGAAGATTCTTGGGATGCATTAGAAGATATGACTCAAAATGCCGAAGCAATTTTAGAAGAATTAAAATTACCATATCGTCGCGTGAACTTATGTACTGGAGATATTGGTTTCAGCGCAAGTAAAACATATGACTTAGAAGTATGGTTACCAAGTTACAATGACTACAAAGAAATTAGCTCTTGCTCAAACTGTACTGATTTCCAAGCTCGTCGTGCTAACATTCGTTTCAAACGTGATGCTTCTTCTAAACCAGAATTAGTACACACATTAAATGGTAGTGGCCTTGCAGTAGGTCGTACATTTGCAGCTATCGTAGAAAACTACCAAAACGAAGATGGTTCAATTACAATTCCAGAAGCACTTGTACCATTTATGGGCGGCAAAACAGAAATTCGTCCAGTCAACTAATCATTAAATAGAATTCAACTCATAAAGCGATAGAGTGACGTAGTCCTCTATCGCTTTATTTATTTTTATATTAAATAAGACTGCCCTGATAAAGGTATCTTTAAAAAATATCAAAAATTTCTGATATTTTAAAAGTGTTGAAGTTTCAATATTTTAAAACATCCTTCTCTCTAACCTCACTCAAACAGACGTCTAAAGATATTGAAGCGCCTCTTAGATTATATTAGACTGAATTTAATTATACTATATAGTCAATTTGAAAATACATATATAAAGGAGGAGCTAACATGACGTCACATGTAACATTTCAACAAGGGGTCCAAGAATGTATTCCAACACTACTAGGATACATCGGTATAGGACTATCATTTGGCATCGTGGCAGCTTCTCAAGATTTTAGTGTTCTAGAAATTCTTCTGTTATGTTTACTGGTTTATGCAGGCGCAGCACAATTTATTATTTGTGCTTTAGTCATTACTGGTACACCTATATCAGCAATCGTGTTAACAACGTTAATTGTGAATTCCCGCTTCTTTTTATTGTCTATGACATTATCACCTAATTATAAAGATTACGGTATATGGAATCGTGTAGCTTTGTCTTCTATTCTTACTGACGAGACATTTGGCGTTGCTATAACACCACACTTAAAAGGGGAAACAATTAATGACCGATGGTTACATGGATTAAATATTACTGCTTATTCATTTTGGGCAATAGCTTGTGTGTTAGGAGCAGTCTTCGGGAAATACATCTCTCATCCTGAAATGTTAGGGTTAGACTTTGCGATTACAGCCATGTTTATTTTCTTGGCTATGGCTCAATTTGAAACGATTACACGTTCCAAAGTAAATATATATATCGTATTAATTGCGTTCGTTATTGTAATGATGTTCATTTTAAGTTGGTTGATGCCTTCTTATGTAGCCATTCTCGTTACATCAATTTGTGCTGCAACACTTGGGGTGGTGATGGATCGATGACGATAACTGGACACATGCTTTTACTCATCGTTTTGTGTGGATTAGTGACATTAATTGTACGTGTCGTACCATTTTTAATGATTTCACGTATTCAACTGTCAGAAACAGTCATCAAATGGCTGTCGTTTATTCCGATTTCATTATTCACTGCGTTAGTTATTGATAGTTTTATTGTTCAACATAAAGGCATGCAGGGCTTTGAATTAAATATTCCATTCATTGTAGCAACCATTCCTACAGTTATTATCGCAGTTGTGACGCGTAGTCTAACCATCACTATTATTGTAGGTATTGTATTCATTGCAGGTATACGATGGCTCTTTTAATCCATTTATTTACTGCGCATTGAAGTTAACCAGACAATTGTATTAAAATAAATTTAAATTAAACCATTCAATCAATATATAGATACTCTTATTTTGAGAAGTAGAGGGAATTGGCCCTATGAAGCTTCAGCAACCGACAAATCATTTGTACGGTGCTACAACCAACGAGATACTCGAATGATAAGTACTAAAGTATTATCGCTTCATACTTTTAAAATTAAGAGTGGAAGCGATTTTTTTATTCTAAGGAGGCATAGCATGACAAATTATACAGTAGATACATTACATTTAGGTGCTTTTACAACAGAATCAGGTGAAACGATTGAGAATCTAAAATTACGTTATGAGCACGTAGGTTATTCGGGACAACCGCTTGTTGTGGTTTGTCATGCTCTCACTGGGAATCATTTAACTTATGGTACAGATGAACATCCTGGATGGTGGCGCGAAATCATTGATGGTGGTTATATGCCGATATATGATTATCAGTTTCTTACTTTTAATGTTATTGGAAGTCCTTTTGGTTCAAGTTCCCCTTTAAATGATGCTCATTTTCCTAAAACCATAACATTAAGAGATATCGTTAAGGCAATTGAATTGGGAATCAAGGCCCTTGGATTTACTAAAATTGATATTTTAATTGGTGGCAGTTTAGGTGGCATGCAAGTAATGGAATTATTATATAATCATCGATTCGAAGTAGATAAAGCAGTCATCTTAGCAGCTACGGATAAAACCTCTTCATACAGTCGTGCCTTCAATGAAATTGCACGTGAAGCGATTCATATTGGAGGTAAAGAAGGACTTAGTATTGCAAGACAACTTGGATTCTTAACATATCGTTCTTCAAAAAGTTATGACGCACGTTTCACACCAGATGAAGTAGTCAATTATCAACGTCATCAAGGTAATAAGTTTAAAGAATCCTACGATTTATCGTGTTATTTAACGATGTTGAATGTCTTAGATAGTCATCATCTTGATCGTCAGCGCGATGATGTGGATGAGGTCTTCCAATCTTTAAATACAAAAGTACTAACGATGGGCTTTACAGATGATTTATTATATCCAGATGATCAAGTCAGAGCAGTAGGAGAACGTTTTAAATATCATCGTCACTTTTTTGTTCCAGACAACGTAGGCCATGATGGTTTTTTACTTAATTTTAATGACTGGGCGCCTAACTTGTATCATTTTTTAAAAGTTTCGAAATTCAAACGAAAATAATAGATAAGAGAACAGTTAACACATTTGTTTAATTTGAATATAGAAGGTAAAATAGACCTTATAGTCAAAAAAGTATAGGAGTGGCGAATGTGTTTTCAAAAGTACATCCTAAAGCAATGATTATAGGAACTATCGTGCTTGTAGCAGTTGCTTTAGTTACGTATGTATTGCCAATAATTGGTCTGATTCTATGTTTATTCGCTACCATTCCAGGGATTATCATGTGGCATAAATCAATTGCTACATTTGGAATTGGAGCTTTACTCACTGTAGTCATCACGACCTTATTAGGGAATACCTTTGTATTAAGTGCCATGATTCTAGTTTTATTACTAAGTTTTGTAATTGGCCAATTATTAAAAGAACGTACATCTAAAGAACGCATTTTATATATTACAACAATGTATATAAGTATTGTGACGTTAATTGCATTTATGTTATTACAAGCGTTCAAAAAGATTCCAAATACCGAAGTATTGATTAAACCAGCAAAAGACGCAATGAACAATGCGATTGTAAATTCAGGCGTTGAATCAGATTATAAGATCATCTTAGAAGAAGGATTTCGTCAAATGGCTGTTCAACTTCCAAGTTACATCATTATTATTGTTTTTCTTTTAGTTTTAATTAATATCATCATTACATTTCCAATTTTGCGCAAATTCAAAGTAGCAACACCTATGTTTAGACCTTTATTTGCTTGGCAGATGAATCGCACATTATTATGGATTTACATGATTGTGCTAGTATGTGTGATGTTTGCGATGAAACCAAGTATATTCCAAAGTATCGTATTGAATTTCGAAGTTGTGTTATCATTATTAATGTATATCCAAGGATTGAGTTTGATTCATTTCTTTGGAAAGGCCAAACGATTACCTGATGCGGTATCCATATTATTAATGGTCGTGGGGACAGTTATTTCACCCTTTACGCATATCGTATCATTACTTGGCGTACTTGATTTAGGAATTAACTTAAAACGAATGATTAAAAAATGACTTTAAAAAGTGAATAGAGGTGGAAGAATGAACCGTCAATCCACTAAAAAAGCATTGCTTATTCCTTACATTTTGATGGTGCTTACGGCAATTGCAATTGTTATTGTAGGGTTTATATTTAAACCTTTAATGGCAACGTTTACGGCGATTGCTTTAATGATTATGATTGTCATTAGTGCTGTATTGATTAAACAAGCATTATCAAAAATGGATCATTATGTGGATAATCTGAGTGGTCATATTTCAGCAGGAAGTAATAAAGCAATTAAACGCATGCCAATTGGTTTAGTTGTGATTGATGCTGACGATCACATCGAATGGATCAACCAATATATGTCTGAACATCTAGAAACGAATGTCATCTCAGAACCAGTCAATGAAGTTTTTCCGAATATTCTTAAGCAACTTGAAAGAGTACAAGAAATAGAAATCGAACATGGTCAGTACCATTATCATGTACGTTATTCTGCAGAAGAGCATTGTTTATATTTCTTCGATATTACAGAAGAGGTACATACAAATGAATTATATGAAGAATCAAAGCCTATTATTGCAACGTTGTTTTTAGATAACTACGATGAAATTACACAAAATATGAATGACACACAACGTTCTGAAATCAACTCAATGGTGACACGTATTATTAGTCGATGGGCAACTGAATATAACATTTATTTTAAACGTTATAGTTCAGATCAATTCGTAGCTTATTTAAACCAAAAAATCTTAGCAGAAATAGAAGATTCTAATTTTGATATTCTAAGTCAGTTACGTGAAAAAAGTGTAGGCTATCGTGCACAATTGACATTAAGTATTGGTGTTGGTGAAGGTACCGAAGATTTAATTGAACTTGGTGAATTATCTCAATCAGGACTTGATTTAGCCTTAGGTCGTGGAGGAGACCAAGTTGCAATTAAAAACATGAATGGTAATGTCCGTTTTTACGGAGGTAAGACTGACCCGATGGAAAAACGAACACGTGTTAGAGCACGTGTTATCTCTCACGCATTGAAAGATATCTTAACTGAAGGCGACAAAGTGATTATTATGGGACATAAACGTCCCGACTTAGATGCGGTTGGCGCAGCTATTGGAGTATCTCGATTTGCGTCAATGAATAATTTAGAAGCATATGTGGTACTTAATGAAGAAGATATCGATCCAACATTAAGTCGTGTGATGGAAGAAATTGATAAAAAACCTGAATTGAAAGAACGATTTGTGACATCTGATGAGGCTTGGGATATGATGACGTCAAAAACAACGGTTGTTGTGGTAGACACACATAAACCTGAAATGGTATTAGATGAAAATATTCTAAATAAAGCGAATCGTAAAGTAGTCATTGATCATCATAGACGTGGAGAAAGCTTTATTTCAAATCCATTACTCGTTTATATGGAACCTTATGCAAGTTCAACTGCAGAACTTGTCACAGAGTTATTAGAATATCAGCCAACAGAACAACGGTTATCACGTTTAGAATCTACAATTATGTATGCAGGTATTATTGTTGATACACGTAATTTTACATTACGAACAGGGTCAAGAACGTTTGATGCGGCAAGTTATTTACGTGCGCATGGTGCGGATACAATTTTAACGCAACAATTCCTTAAAGATGATGTTGATACGTATATTAATCGTTCTGAATTGATACGCACAGTGGAAGTTCAAGATAATGGTGTCGCAATTGCTCACGGTTCTAATGATAAAATCTATCATCCTGTAACAGTTGCACAAGCTGCGGATGAATTGTTAAGTTTAGAAGGCATTGAAGCTTCTTACGTTGTAGCGAAACGTGAAGATAATCTTATTGGTATTTCAGCACGTTCATTAGGCGGTATTAATGTTCAATTAACAATGGAAGCTTTAGGTGGCGGAGGTCACTTAACAAATGCTGCAACGCAAATAAAAGGTGTCACTATAGAAGAAGCAATCGAGCAATTACAACAAGCAATTACTGAACAAATGAGTAGGAGTGAAGATACATGAAAGTAATATTTACACAAGATGTTAAAGGTAAAGGTAAAAAAGGTGAAGTTAAAGACGTGCCAGTAGGTTACGCAAATAACTTTTTATTAAAAAATAAATATGCTGTTGAAGCAACACCAGGTAATTTAAAACAATTAGAACAACAAAATAGACGTGCTGAAGCGGATAGACAACAAGAAATCGATGATGCTAAAGCATTAAAAGCAAAATTAGAAGATATCGAAGTTGAAGTAAGTGCTAAAACTGGTGAAGGCGGTAAATTGTTTGGTTCTATTAGTACAAAACAAATTGCTGACGCATTAAAAAATCAACACGATATTAAAATTGATAAACGTAAAATGGATTTACCACACGGTATTCACGCGTTAGGTTATACTAATGTACCTGTTAAATTAGACAAAGAAGTTGAAGGTACAATTCGTGTACACACTGTAGAAAAATAAAAAATTTGGGACACACATAGGTAGTCCACTCTTTTAAAAACAATTCATAGAAATAGATATAATGTTGCACTAGCATGTCGAAAATTTTAAGATGGATGGGTGTAATGATTGATGGATAATATGTATGATCAAAGACAAATGCCCCATAACAATGAAGCTGAACAGTCTGTCTTAGGTGCAATTATTTTAGATCCAGAATTAATAGGTTCGACTCAGGAGGTATTACTTCCTGAGTCGTTTTATAGAGGTGCACACCAACATATCTTCAGAGCAATGATGAATTTAAACGAAGATGCTCATGAGATTGATGTAGTTACGTTAATGGAACAATTAACGAAAGAAGGTACGTTAAGTGAGGCTGGTGGCCCTCAATATTTAGCTGAATTATCGAATAATGTACCGACGACACGTAATATTGAATACTATAGAAATATAGTTGCTAATCTTGCGCTTAAACGTCGATTAATTCAAACAGCTGATAGCATTGCGAATGATGGGTATAATAATGAGCTTGAATTAGATGCTATTTTAAGTGATGCTGAAAAACGTATTCTTGAACTCTCAGCAAACCGTCAAAGTGATGGATTTAAAGATATTAGAGATGTCTTAGGTCAAGTATATGAGACTGCAGAAGAACTTGACCAAAATAGTGGGCAAACGCCGGGTATTCCTACTGGATACCGCGATTTAGACCAGATGACTGCGGGCTTTAATAGAAATGATTTAATTATTTTAGCAGCCCGTCCTTCTGTAGGTAAGACTGCCTTCGCACTTAATATCGCTCAAAAAGTAGCCACTCATGAAGATAACTATACAGTAGGTATTTTCTCACTTGAAATGGGTGCCGATCAACTTGCGACACGTATGATTTGTAGTTCAGGAAATGTAGATTCTAACCGTTTAAGAACAGGGACAATGACAGAAGAAGACTGGAATCGATTTACGATTGCAGTTGGTAAATTATCGAGAACAAAGATTTTTATTGATGATACACCAGGAATTCGTATTACAGATTTACGATCAAAGTGTCGTCGTCTTAAACAAGAACATGGCCTTGATATGATTGTGATTGACTATTTACAACTTATTCAAGGGAGTGGCTCACGTTTTTCAGATAATAGACAACAAGAAGTTTCTGAAATCTCACGTACGTTAAAAGCCATCGCGCGTGAATTAGAATGTCCCGTTATTGCACTGAGTCAGTTATCTCGTGGCGTAGAACAACGTCAAGATAAACGACCAATGATGAGTGATATTCGTGAATCAGGATCAATTGAGCAAGACGCAGATATTGTTGCGTTCTTGTATCGTGATGATTACTATAATCGAGGCGATGGTGAAGAAGATGACGATAGTACGCAGTTCGAACCTCAATCCAATGACGATAATGGTGAGATTGAAATTATTATTGCTAAACAACGTAATGGCCCTACAGGCACAGTGAAGTTACACTTTATGAAACAATATAATAAATTTACAGACATTGATTATGCACATGCAGACATGTCATAAAAATATTTTTTTACCGTACATTATTATTATTTTTAATATAAATGTACGGTTTTTATTTTATTTTTGAAAAATAAAGTTAAGTGAAGTATGTGTATTAAATATTTGTAAAACTGTCTTGAAATACTGGTAAATTAACAATGTTAAAGGTTTTTTAATAAAATATACATATTGATTTGACTGATGTGAATACTATTTTTAATGTTCGATTTTTATTTGCATTATATAAAACGTATTGATAGAATACTTAGTGGTTAATTGAGAAAACTTTGGAGGTGCTCACATGTCATCAATCGTAGTAGTTGGGACACAATGGGGAGACGAAGGTAAAGGTAAAATTACAGATTTCTTAGCAGAACAAGCAGATGTGATTGCGCGTTTTTCAGGTGGTAATAACGCAGGCCATACCATTCAATTTGGTGGAGAAACATACAAATTACATTTAGTACCATCAGGTATTTTTTATAAAGATAAATTAGCAGTGATTGGTAATGGTGTGGTTGTAGATCCTGTTGCATTATTAAAAGAATTAGACGCTTTAAATGAACGTGGTATTTCTACAGATAATCTACGTATTTCAAACCGTGCGCAAGTCATCTTACCATATCACTTAGCACAAGATGAATATGAAGAACGTCGTCGCGGTGATAATAAAATCGGTACAACGAAAAAAGGTATCGGACCAGCTTACGTAGATAAAGCACAACGTATTGGTATTCGTATGGCTGATCTATTAGAAAAAGATACATTTGAAAGACGTTTAAAAGAAAATATTGAGATTAAGAATGCATATTTCAAAGGAATGTTTAATGAAACATGCCCACACTTTGATGAAATATTCGATGAATACTATGCCGCTGGTCAACGTTTAAAAGAATTCGTTACAGATACAGCTAAAATTTTAGATGACGCTTTCGTAGCTGATGAAAAAGTTTTATTTGAAGGTGCACAAGGAGTTATGTTAGATATCGACCATGGTACATATCCTTTCGTAACGTCAAGTAATCCTGTCGCAGGTAACGTGACAGTAGGAACTGGCGTGGGTCCAACCTTCGTATCTAAAGTGATTGGGGTATGTAAATCCTATACCTCTCGTGTAGGTGATGGCCCATTCCCTACTGAATTATTCGACGAAGATGGTCATCATATTAGAGAAGTAGGTCGTGAATATGGAACGACAACAGGACGTCCTCGTCGTGTAGGTTGGTTTGACTCAGTTGTATTACGTCACTCTCGCCGTGTAAGTGGTATTACAGACTTATCTATTAACTCAATTGACGTGTTAACAGGTTTAGATACAGTTAAAATCTGTACAGCTTATGAGTTAGATGGTGAAACAATCACAGAATATCCAGCAAACTTAGACCAATTACGTCGTTGTAAACCAATTTTCGAAGAGTTACCTGGTTGGACGGAAGACATTACAGGTTGTCGTACATTAGAAGAATTACCTGAAAACGCACGTAAATACTTAGAACGTATTTCTGAATTATGTGGCGTTCATATTTCAATCTTCTCTGTAGGCCCTGACCGTGAGCAAACAAACTTATTAGAAAAATTATGGTAAGAAAAGCGTATAAACATAGAGCAATAACGTGCTAAGAGCGAAAATCGGCTTTTGATTTTAAGATGAGCATACGATTGACGAGCGGGTTGCTTTTCGAAGCCCATTAATAATAAAGCATTTAATGGTATACATTTAACGTTGTTAAAGTCACTCACTTTAGCAACGTTTTTTATATACATCAAATAAGGTAATGATAACCATATCATTTAAATTTGAATTAATAATGTAAAAGTAAAGAAAAAAAGTATATTCTCACGTAATCTACCTTCAAAACAACTCTTTTTTTCTAAAAATTAAGGAATTATAAAAAAATATTAAAATTATGTAAAAAAGTTCTTGTCTTTAAAATAAAAGCTATGCTATAATCTATCTTGTGCTTAAGAACGGCTCCTTGGTCAAGCGGTTAAGACACCGCCCTTTCACGGCGGTAACACGGGTTCGAGTCCCGTAGGAGTCACCATTTTAGGTCTCGTAGTGTAGCGGTTAACACGCCTGCCTGTCACGCAGGAGATCGCGGGTTCGATTCCCGTCGAGACCGTATTGCTTATCCAAAAGGGTAGGCATTTTTTTTATACTTTTTTAATATTGCTTCTTTATTTTTATAAATATATAGACGTTATCATGAGTAAAGCGATGTGTGTATTACAAATAGATGACGTCGCAATATATTTTTAATATTTCTCTCTTTTTTTATACATCTTTTATATATCACTCTTAATTTTCAACGACTATCCGCTATCATCATTTTGTAACATTGTACCGTTTCAGTCTTCCTACGACTTTTGTCCAATATTCAAGGCGCTCAACTTATTTGTAATATAAAACGAGCGTGGTAAACTTTAAATTAATGTTATTCTATAATTTTAAATATGAAAATAGAATTAAGTGAATATTAATGTTAAATTATATAGTAGATAAACGTGCGTTAAGACGTAAGATAGCGCCATATAATACAGTTAATGTTTTACTCAAAATATAATAAACATTAAGGTTTGAACTACAATTTGAGAAATGAGGTTTATAGATATGGCTAGAAAAGTTGTTGTAGTTGATGATGAAAAGCCAATTGCGGATATTTTAGAATTTAATTTAAAAAAAGAAGGCTATGAAGTGCATTGCGCTTATGATGGTAATGATGCCGTCGATTTAATTTATGAAGAAGAGCCAGACATCGTATTGTTAGACATTATGTTACCTGGTCGCGATGGTATGGAAGTATGTCGTGAAGTACGTAAAAAATATGACATGCCAATTATTATGTTAACAGCGAAAGACTCAGAAATTGATAAAGTATTGGGCCTTGAATTAGGCGCTGATGATTATGTGACGAAACCATTTAGCACACGTGAATTAATTGCACGTGTGAAAGCAAATTTAAGACGTCACTATGCTCAACCTGCGCAAGAATCAGAAGGTACAACGAATGAAATTGCGATTAAAGATATCGTAATTTATCCTGAGGCTTACTCAATTAAAAAACGTGGTGAGGATATTGAATTAACACATCGTGAATTTGAATTATTCCACTATCTGTCAAAACATATGGGTCAAGTTATGACACGTGAACACTTACTACAAACGGTTTGGGGCTACGATTATTTTGGAGACGTGCGTACAGTGGATGTAACCATTCGTCGTTTAAGAGAAAAAATTGAAGACGATCCATCTCATCCAGAATATATAGTGACACGTCGAGGCGTTGGATACTTCCTCCAACAACATGATTAGGGGTTGCAAACGATGAAGTGGCTGAAACAACTCCAATCCCTTCACACAAAACTCGTTATTGTTTATGTCTTACTGATTATTATTGGAATGCAGATTATTGGTCTGTATTTCACTAATAGTTTAGAAAAAGAATTAACCAATAATTTCATGAAGAATATTAAACAATATGCGACACAACTCGAAGTCAATATTGAGCGTATTTATAAAGATAATCCTTCAAATGCACAAAAGGAAGTTCAATCGCTACTGAATGAATACGCTAACCGACAAGAGATTGAAGAAATCCGCTTTATTGATAAAGATCAAATTATAATGGCTACAGCGAAGTTATCATCCCATAGCTTAATTAATCAAAAAGTGAATGATAATTCTGTTCAAAAAGCAATCTCTCTTGGCGAAGCAAATAGTCATAACGTCTTAAAAGACTATGGTAATGGTAAAGAACGGATTTGGATTTACAACTTACCAGTTAAGAATGGCAATGATGTGATCGGTAATATTTACATAGAGTCAAATATTAATGATGTATATAACCAGCTTAACAATATCAATCAAATCTTTATTATTGGTACGGCTATTTCCTTATTTATCACGGTCATACTCGGTTTCTTTATTGCGCGAACGATTACGCGACCGATTACAGATATGCGTAACCAAACAGTTGAAATGTCAAAAGGGAACTATACACAGCGTGTTAAGATTTATGGCAATGACGAAATTGGTGAACTTGCGCTTGCGTTTAATAATCTTTCTAAACGTGTACAAGAAGCCCAAGCGAATACAGAAAGTGAAAAACGTCGACTCGATTCTGTCATTACACATATGAGTGATGGTATCATTGCGACGGATCGACGTGGTCGTATTCGTATTGTGAATGATATGGCGATTAAAATGTTAGGTATGGCGAAAGAAGACCTCATTGGTTATTACATGCTAAATGTTTTAAAAATAGAAGGCGATTTTTCATTAGAAGAAATTCAAGAGAATAATGATAGTATCTTAATTGATATGAACGAAGAAGAAGGTATTATTGCACGTGTCAACTTTAGCACGATTGTACAAGATACAGGATTTGTTAATGGTTATATCGCCGTATTACACGATGTTACAGAGCAACAACAAGTAGAACGTGAACGTCGCGAATTCGTTGCCAATGTATCACACGAATTACGTACGCCACTAACCTCAATGAACAGTTATATTGAAGCACTTGAAGAAGGCGCTTGGAAAGATGAAAATCTTGCGCCATCGTTCCTTTCAGTCACACGTGAAGAAACGGTACGTATGATTCGACTGGTCAATGACTTACTTCAATTATCTAAAATGGATAATGAGACAGAACAAATTACAAAAGAAATTGTCGACTTTAATATGTTTATTAATAAAATTATTAATCGACATGAAATGGCAGCGAAAGATACAACGTTTGTACGTGAAATTCCAAATGAAACGATTTTCACAGAAATAGATCCAGATAAGATGACGCAAGTATTTGATAACGTCATTACGAATGCGATGAAATATTCTCGTGGAGATAAACGTGTCGAGTTCCACGTGAAACAAAATGCACTTTATAATCGAATGACCATTCGTATTAAAGATAATGGCATCGGTATTCCAATTAATAAAGTAGATAAAATCTTTGATCGCTTCTACCGTGTAGATAAAGCACGTACACGTAAAATGGGTGGTACGGGTCTTGGACTGGCCATTTCAAAAGAAATTGTCGAAGCACATAATGGTCGTATCTGGGCAAACAGTGTTGAAGGACAAGGCACATCGATATTTATTACGCTTCCATGTGAAGTGATAGACGACGGTGATTGGGATGAACAGTAAGGAACATATTAAATCAGTTATCCTTTTTCTTTTAGTCATGATGAGTATTGTCCTTACGTATATGATTTGGAACTTTACTCCAGATTTAAATAATTTAGACAGCGCGGATAGTAAAAAAAATAATACTAAAACCATTGGTAAACCTTTAGCTGCAAAGATGGACACAGTGATTTCACCTTATCAAGTTGTGTCAGTTAAAGGGGATAAAGTAAAAGGATTGACACCATCAAGATCTCAACTCGCTCAAGTTATTGATCCACTCAAAGATCATGAAGTGAGTAAAGTAGAATTGATGCAAAAAGGGTATAATTTGCAAACCCCGATATTAGACCATGATTTTGTCGTATTGGATTTTACGTATGATATGCCATTAACCACCTATTTAGGTCAAGTACTTAATAACTCAGCTAAAATTCCTAAACATTTTAGCTTTAATCGGATTTTAATGGATAAAAATTCTAAGGGTGATCTAGAACTATATGCGCTGAGTAAACATCATCAACAAGTCATGAAAGTGACGATAGACGCTAAGGCAACGCCATTTACTAAAACCATTCATCATTTAGAAAAAGATATGGAAACCTATTCGGAAGTGATTACGAATAAGACAACGATTGATAAATCAACGCATATTTTTGCGCCGAAACATCCAAAAGACCTACACTCATATCGTATGGTATATGATACGATTTCAGTCGAAACGATGAACTCAATTTTATTTGATGATTCTGTCATTATTCGAAGCGGAAAAAGTGGTTCAACTACATATAATAATAATACTGGCGTCGCAAACTATAATGATGACAGTAAAAAGTACCATTATAAAAACTTATCGGAAGATGAATCAGGTTCGAAAGATATGGATACTTCCATCCCAAGTACATTCGAATATATTAATAATCATGGTGGTTTCTTTAACGATGATTTCCGTCTGTTCGATACAGATAATATGTCAGGAGAATTAACCTATCAACTATTCCTCAATGGACATCCTACATTTAATGATCAACAGTTGAATGAAATTAATGTGACTTGGGGAGAAAAAGGAATTTATGACTATAAACGTGCTCTTCTACGTTCAAGCGTGCCTTTAGAAGGTGCAACGACATCATTAGATAGTTTGGAAACTGTGCGTGCGTCACTTGCAAATAATCATAACATTGATTTTGAAAAAGTATCGAATATGATCGTTGGCTATAAAGAAGATGATAAGCCAGATAAAGATGACATCGAAGTACAACGGAATAGTGTATTTATTCCAACGTGGTATGTTGAGTATGATGGTGAGTGGTATGTATATCAGGATGGGAGGCTTGAATAAATGAACTGGAAACTAACCAAAACATTGTTTATTTTCGTGTTTGTTCTAGTCAATATCTTTCTCATTCTGATTTATATTAATAAGGTGACTAAATCGCAAATTAATGAAACTGAAAGCGATAATGAAGTCAACTTCCAGCAAGAAGAGATTAAAGTATCGACAGATGTATTAAATAAAGATGTAAGTGGTACGAAGATGCAAATGATTACTGCTACTTCTAAGAACTTTAAATCATACGCTGAAAATAAATCTTCATTAGAAACAAGTGATTCTGGTTTCACATTAAGCGGTGAGGTAGATAATACTGTAAATGTAAGTGATCGTAATCTTAGTGATTTAAAAGATTACATTATCAATCATATTTATAATGGTAAGGTCTATCAACTTGGCGATATGAATTCAAATACAGTCACTTACGAACAAACATATGATGGATACCCATTGCTTAATAACAATAAAGCACGGCTTCGCTTTAATATAGACGATGGTAAAGCGACCACGTATAAACAAACATTAATGAGTAAAATTGAACCTGCAAAAGGTGACAATAATCCTAAGAAGCAAGTCATTACGCCGCGTAAAGCAATTGAAAGCTTGTATTTCAATCGTTACTTAAAAGCTGGCGATGAAGTATTAGATGCTAGACTAGGATATTACTCAGTAGTAAGAGAAACCAACGTTCAATTACTACAAGCAAACTGGGAAATCAAAGTGAAACATAAAGGTAAAGAAGAAACGAAAAAATATTATGTTGAAGCCACTTCAGTCAATCCTAAAGTGATTGATAACTAAAAAGTGATGCATTTTAAATAGAGCAAAATGACGGTCAAAGTTGCCCGTTGTTTTGCTCTTAAATCGTTAATATAAACAGAGAATTGGAATTTCTAGTTACAGGTTGGTATAGTATACTATAAAAGTACTTTTAGAGCGGAAGGTTTCGAACAAAGATACAAGTTCGAAACTATATTTTTTTAGAAAAAAAGTAAATATAAAATAATTAGACTGAAGGCACTCTAAATAATTAAAATTTAAGATAATGAGAAAGGATGAACCATCTTGATTCGAATGAGCGTATTAGCAAGCGGTAGTACAGGAAACGCGACTTATGTAGAAAGTGAGAAAGGCAGTCTATTAGTAGATGTCGGTCTTACGGGTAAAAAGATGGAAAATTTATTTAGCCAGATTGATAGAGATATGAAGAATCTGAATGGCATCCTAGTGACACATGAACATAGCGATCATATTAAAGGACTGGGCGTCATTGCACGTCGATATGGTTTACCCGTGTATGCGAATGAAAAAACGTGGAAAGCGATTGAGAAAAAAGACGATAAAATTCCAATGGATCAAAAATTTATTTTCAATCCGTATGAAACGAAATCCATTGCAGGTTTTGATATAGAATCATTTAATGTCTCTCATGATGCGATTGATCCCCAATTTTACATTTTCCATAATAACTATAAAAAATTTACGATGATTACAGATACTGGCTATGTGTCAGACCGAATGAAAGGTATGATTCAAGGTAGTGATGCATTTATGTTTGAAAGTAACCATGATGTGGATATGTTGCGCATGTGTCGTTATCCTTGGAAGACGAAACAGCGTATTTTAAGCGATATGGGACATGTGTCAAATGAAGATGCAGGACATGCGATGGCGGATGTGATTACAGGTCATACGAAACGTATCTATCTTTCACATTTATCTCGTGATAATAATATGAAAGATTTAGCACGCATGAGCGTTGGACAAGTGTTAAATGAACATGATATTGATACTGAAAAAGAAGTATTATTATGTGATACAGATAAAGCACAAGCGACACCGATTTACACGTTATAAAATTGAAAAGAAGTATGAAGCTTAATGAAACCTTAAGGAAATATGAGGTTTTTATTAAGCTCTTTTTTTCGAAAAATTAAAGTTATTATCTAACAATTTGGACTATACATGAATATTCATTAAAAGGTGGATAAATAGTGCGATTTAACTAGAATCTGTGAATAAATATAAAAGACGGTCGTGAAGTTATCCCCAAATTTAAAGAAAGTTATCCACTATTGTGAATAATACACACAGAAATACTCACATTATACACAGACTTATCCACAAAAATAGTGTGTACTTGACACTTTTTGTAGATAAATCTCAAATTTTCCACAGAATTTATATACATTCCTGTTATAATTAGAGGGAATTCTGTTAACAAGTTGATAACTTGTGGATAAGTCGAATAACTATTATCAACACGGAGGACTATAATGAAGATTACTATTTTAGCTGTCGGCAAATTAAAAGAAAAATACTGGAAACAAGCGATTGCTGAATATGAAAAAAGACTCGGAGCATATTCTAAAATTGAGATGATTGAAGTACCAGATGAAAAAGCACCCGAAACTATGAGTGATAAAGAGATTGAACAAGTTAAAGAAAAAGAAGGACAACGATTATTAGCCAAAATTAAACCACAAGCCACCGTTATTACATTAGAAATACAAGGTAAAATGTTGTCATCGGAAGGGTTAGCTAAAGAACTACAACAACGTATGACACAAGGACAAAGCGACTTCGTCTTCGTCATTGGGGGATCAAACGGACTCCATCAAGACGTCTTAAATCGCAGCAACTACGCACTCTCATTCAGTAAAATGACCTTCCCACACCAAATGATGCGCGTCGTCTTAATCGAACAAGTATATCGATCATTTAAGATTATGCGAGGTGAAGCATATCACAAATAAAACTAAAAATTTTTTAAAAAGGAGATAGTAATTTGGAAATAGATAAAGAATTTATTAATGATATTTATAATGCTGAAAAGCAGCAATCATTATTATTTTTTATTGGTGCTGGCGTATCAATATCGCAAGGATATCCTGATTGGAATAAATATGTAGATGAACTAATACAATTTTGGAAAGTTAATCTTATAAATATTACTAATGATGAAAGAACTTTTTATCCAAAAGTATATAGAAATGACTATATAATCTTAGATATTTTACTGAAGTCCAAACTTAGTAATAAAAGAAAAGTTGATCTTGTTAATCACATGATAAAAAAATACTCTAAAGCCATTAATAGTAAAGAATCAGACAAAATTTATAATCAATATGTATTATCATTTGAAAAATTCTTTTTTCAAGATATGCCCCCACTTAACCCTGATAATGGTATTCTTAGAGAAATAACAAAACTTAAAGCTAATTTTATTACGACAAATTATGACGAAAATATTGAACAAAATTTAAAATCGCAAGAAGAAAAAAACATTAATATTTCTAACAATTATTCAGAAATACCTAGTAATCTTATATATCCTAGCGTTATTCATATTCACGGAACTCCTAATAGTAACCCTGAATACTTTATTAGTTCAGCTAGTTCATATAATTTTATGTATTTAGAAGAAAATAGTTATATAGATTTGATGAGAACTCTATTTAAAAAAGAAAAAAGTTATACAATGGTTTTTATAGGATGTAGTTTAGAAGAAGAAGAAATAATGAATCTTTTAAGTAAAAAAGTCAAAAATATCAAATTGTATGCTCTAATGAAAAGGGATGATAACGAGGATTTTAACCAGTTTATAAGGGATTATTATAACAAAAAATATGATATCAATATTATATGGTATGGAAAAAATTATAATGAATTACCATTATTTTTAGAAGAATTTGTTAATGAAATTCAGCAAAAAAAGAATTTGTATAGTTATGAAAAAGTTTATGAGGCTTTAATAACGGAAGATGATGAAAGTAGAACGATTATAAATAACGTAATTGATAATGGAGATTATTCTAAATTAAATAAAAGCATTAAAGAAGTACTATCAGCGAATACTGAAATCCAAAAAAAAGCAATTAATAATTTAATGAAATTAAAGCCATTTCCAGTTGATGTATTAAAAAACGAAATTGAATTATTTAATTTATGGAGTTTAATCGCTAATCAATATAAGGAAATGAATGAAAAAACAATAGAAGAAATTATTAGTATTGGAAAATCTTTGAAAAGATTTAACTATAATATACTAGAAGCACTAATAAGAATTGTGGAGAAAAAAGTTAAAAATCTCAAACAAAAAGAGCAAATTAATTATATAGAAGAAAACTTAAATATATATTTGAATAATAGATGGTTTATACAATCTAATAATAAATATATTAATCTTTTATGGATAATTAATGGAATAGATAATAGTAGAAGAAATATTGAAGACATAACTAAAGTAAAAAAAATTCTAGTTGATGATTTAAAAATAACAGATGAATTAGGAAATAGAATTATTAAAAAGTTACAAAAAAATAACTTATCTTTAGAAATAAAATCATACGAAGAATTAATTCTAGACCCTGGTATAAATACTATTGTTAGTCTTTGGGAGAAAAATAACTTATCTTTTGGAAAAAGAATTAGTAATAAGCTTATTTCATTTCCATTTGTACAAAAAATAGTAATACATAGAATTGAAGAGAATAACATTGAAAACGAAGAGCTAATAAAAAAGTTAGTTATAAACATTGATAGAGAATATCTATTTTATGATATAAAGGTTAAGAATTTTATAGATAAATACTCTAAGGAATATAATTTAGAAAATAAATTAAAAAATTGTAGTGAATCACATTTTAAAAATGAAATAATTTTTACTGAAGCTTTTTGGATAGAAGATAAACCTTTTTATCCAATAGATTTAGCTGGTTTTAAATACCATGAAATAGAAAAAAAACTATTAGAAGCAACAAAACAGAAACCATACTTTAATGGAAAAAATCATTTTAATTTAGAAGGACAAAATATTGAATTATTTAATAGTTTTAAAAATTCAAAATGTTCTAGTAATGAAAAAAAAGAATTCTTTAGTAAATTAATTAAAAATAAAGAATTAAGTAAAAGTTATTTTAAAGCTATATACAAGATAGTAGTTTTTGGTCTTACTCAAAAAATATTTACTTTAAAAGATATAGATACATTTATAGAAGTAAATATAAAAGAGAAAATTTTAATAGATATCAACAATAATATTTTTGATCTTTTAGAAAGATTAATAAAAGAATTTAAAATTAATACTGATAAAATCTTTGAGTTGCTGATGACTGTAGATTTAAGTAAAAGTGATGAATTAAATGTAAAAAATCAAGAAAATATTGTTGATTTAACAAGATTTATTAATTCAAAAATAGGCAAATATTTTAATATAGTATCTTTATGTCAAGTGAAAAATTGTAATAATAAAAGTAGAGTAAAAGAAAAAATTGAAGAAACTAATATCATTAAATATTATTTGATAGGACAGTTTATCAATTTTTATGAAATAGTAGATTTACCTGACAATAAGATAGATATATTTATTGGTTTTTCTCATAACTACATACTTTATAATAATTCTAAATATATTGATTTTTTTGAGTTAAGTGCTAAACAAATTTTTGAAAATAACATTTATGATGATTTTTTACGTAATAATTTAACATTAATTTTACTTAAAAAGGTTAATCCGATAAGTAATATTAATATTGATAAAGTAGAAAAAGAAAAAGCTAAAATAATATTTCAAATAATGATAGATATTTATTTAAATGATCAAGAATATATTCAATTTAAGAATTGGTTAGAATATTTTGTTGAGAACTTAGAACTAACAACGACTTTAATTAATAAATTGATAAGTAATATTCATATGAGAAAATTTGAAAAACTTAATATATTATTAGAGATGTTTAAACGATTAAAACTCTCAGAAAGGATTAAATTTAGCCAAATAAGTTATGTTTATAAAATTAACAATTTTGACGAGAAATGTTTAATTTTTTATTATAACGTGTTATTAACTTTAAAAAATAGCAATATGTTAATTTTTGATACTGAAGGTATTATGTATATAGAATATTTATTAAAAGAAATTAATAACATTGCTTCAAAAGAATTAACAAGTAAGTTTGTTAATTTAATAAAAGAAGAGATTCCTAAGGCTGAATTAGACAAATATATAAAATAAATGATTTAAATTTTTATTTATGAGAGGATTAAAATGATTGAAAACATGAGAATAATACTAATGTTATTTTAATAGTATTATTCTCATTCTATTAGAATGTTATCTTTACTAAAAAAGGTTTTCTATATATATATAAAGATAAGTCTATATCTTCGTGCTCTAATGAATTAATTAATAACTCATGTTTGTAAAAAGCTAGTGTATATTCTTTAGCGATAAATTTAATAATATCCAGATTAAAATGTTGATACACTAAATCTATACAATCAGATAATAAATCTTTTTCAATCTTTTGATAGTCATTTTTTTATCTTGTCTAATTATAAACGCTTTATCAGAAATACTTTCACTGTTTTTATCTTTTTGCTTTAATATTAAATCCTCAATTTTAAATAAATAATCTTCAACAGCTGCCCCTAAGTCCAAGTTTATAAATTCATAATAATTAACTAATATATTAGTTAATTCAGCTGTAGAAATATTTCCTTTTATATTATTTAAATCCCGATACAAATCATTATGATAATAATATAACCTCCAATAACAAAGTAATAAAATTCCATTACTAAAAGTTATATTCTTATTTTTTAAAGATTTATTAAATTCATTCTTACTATTATAATGTGATAGATCTAAGTAACGCTTCTTATTATTTCTAAAATTTTGTTTAATTTGTTGAAGTTCTATTTTATGATTATAATCTCCTTTAACATGTTTTTGATATGCATCATCTAACTTTAGATAATGATGTTCTAATTCTAAGGAGAGAGGAATATTATATTTATCTATTTTGTTTTTTAAATCGGTTATAACTTTTGTTTGAGTAAGCGTATTTTTGCTTAACTCTTCATATTTTTCTTTTATCAAATTCAATTCTTCATCAGTTATATCTTCTAAAGTAGTTAATTCTTCATTTTCTTCATTTTTCTTAAATAAATCGATTATTCCAGTGACTATTGAGATACCATGAACAAGAAATAATGAGTTTCTAGTAGTATTAGCTGCTCCTATGATAAAGGAAGATGACAGATTATTAGTTTTCCACTTGATGAAAGCGATTAGTGAAAGTGACACAGTGATTCTAGCTTATGGTGCTTATGCAAAGCGACCGGTTGTCGTCGAACGTGTTGAGCAAGTGATGGAAATGTTAAAACCTCATAAAAAGAAAGTAAAAAAGCTCATAAATCCAGCAACGAATGATATTATGCATCCGCTTAATCCTAAAGCACGTCAAAAATGGACATTGAAATAAAGGAGGATTATCTATGAATCATGAAACTACACAATCAGATTGGCGAATGGTTGCTAGTTGCTTAGCATCGCAAAATTATATATCGATTGTAAAAGGTTTAGTACATCATTTTATAGCGATCGAAGATGAAGAAATACTAGATAAAATCTATGAAGATTTTATGAATGATGACTCTATTACAACGGTACTTAATAATGATTTACAATCGACAACCACCCCGTAAAAGAGGGGACGAGAACTCCATTAGTGAACATATTTATTAAATAATCATCTGTAATCGACAACCACCCCGTAAAAGAGGGGACGAGTACCTCATCTTGATGATCCCAATTGGCTTGATTCAAAAGAAATCGATAACCTCCGTAGAATAGAGAATAAGTATTAAAAATATATTTGATTTGACAAAATATTCTTCAAAAAAGGGGGAATAAAAAAGTTAAGATTTAAACTGTAATTCATTATCTTTGCAATTAATTGACATTCATTTCTAAATAAGCAGAAACAAAAATAACGTTCATACAAATAATTTTTTTTATAATTAAGTTGGAATTAGAAAATCAATATGAAATACGAATAACAGTGAATGGAACGTATATTATTGAAGGATTGGATGCAGTGTATTGCAATTCGAGAGTTGCTACTTAAGAAATTAAAAAGAAGAAAACAAAAAATAGGAATTAAATTTGAAATAAGATATAAAACAAATATTTTTGTCATAATTACTTTAGTAAGTGCTTTATTATGTAGTAGGACAGAAACACATCAAACATAAGCGGTTGAAAGTAAAGTAACGCCTAATAATGTTACAAATATCAGAATTAGTGCTATGAAAGAACATGGTTATCATCTAGAAAGTGTAAATTTAAAAAATAAGTATAAAGAAGATTATTATGTGATTTTTCATTGTAATAAGTCTTAACATGAGAATGGAGCTGTTAAATTTTATAAAGATATTTTAGTAGAAACTGGTCCGGAGCTATAGCTGTGACTGACTATCAAGAATGAACTAAAGTAGGTTGTTGTTCATTAACAAAAAAACAATATTTCACATCATCTACTAATAGTGCGAATAATGAGGATTAAAAGTAAACAATTGACAATAATGAACCAACACAGAGTAATCAATTACAGAATTTAAGTATTATTCAAGCAAGTAATAACACTCAAATACAAGTTAAGAATAATACATTACCAGAAACAGATGAACAGTCTAACTCCGGTTTGGTTACAATAGTTGTTTCTGTATTATTTGCTGCACGATCATTATTAATATTAAAAAAACTTTAAAATTTAAATAAAATTAATATTAAATAATAAAAATTTTCTAAAGTATTTGTTGAAAAAATAATAACTTTGAAAGTTTTTTAGCAAAATTACTGATAGGGAGAAACGTACCATAAGGGATAAGGTTTTTAGTGTATTAAGAAAAAACATGTAGATATTATGTTAAGCAATTTTGTGTTTAAGATTGTTTAGGGAGTTATTAGTTCTTCTTTAATATTATATGACACTTCACAAGATAGATATATTAGATCAGATGTTCATTTGATTTTTAAGTGATTATTAAATAAAATTGCGACTAATCAAAGTGAATAATCGTTAGAGAATCAATTGCAACAGTTGGACGGTTTAAGGTATTGACGTAACTTGAGTACCATGTACACAGTATACTATCTCGATGATTACAATTTTTTCTCAATAAAAATAAAAAAGTATATTAATTTAGCATAAAATTGATAAAATAGAGACGTATATATGAGAAATTGATAGGTGATATAATGGGAAACTTATTAAAAATAGAAAATATTAACTATTCACTAGAGGATTTAGATAACTCAGTACGTAAGTGGAATATTTCAGCAAATGGGAAATTTTTATTGAGATATCCGACTGTGTATATCATTAATGACAAAAAGAGTGAAAATAATTTTGAAGTTTATGTGGGAGAAACAGCTGATATAAGAAATAGAACAAGACAGCATCTAAATGCTGATACGAAGGTGAAATCATTTTGGGAAGATTTTTCTGAATCAAAAAAATCATCAATGTATGTGATTGGTCATGAATTATTTAATAAATCTTTGACTCTCGATATTGAAAATAGATTAATGCAGTATTTGTTGAGTGTAGAGAATATATCTAGAGTTCATAATAGTAGAACAAATCAACAAAATGAATATTATACATCGGAAATGCTTGATGAAATATTCTCTGAAATATGGCAATCTTTAAATAAAAAAAATAAATCGTTATTTCCTATAGAAAGTATTATTAAAGATTCAGCTATATTCAAAGCATCTCCATTTCATAAATTGACACAAGAACAAATTAATGCTAAAGAAGAAATACTAACTAAAATTAAAGAAAGTATACTTTTAAATGAAGATGGACAATTAATTATTGTTGAAGGAGAAGCGGGCTCAGGTAAAACAGTTCTAATGAGTACATTACTTTATGAACTAGGAAAATACAATTTGGATTTAGATGAAAATTTAGATATTCATCTTTTAGTTAACCATAATGAGCATGTTTCTATATATAGTCAAATAGCTTCTAAATTAGGTATAGCTAATAAAAAAAATAAAATTGTTCAAAAACCTACTAGTTTTATTAATAACAACTCATCAGATGAAAAAGTAGATGTAGTTATTGTTGATGAAGCACACTTACTTTTAACTCAAGGGAAGCAAAGTTATCAAGGTAAAAATCATTTAGATGATTTATTGGCGAGAGCCAAGGTTGTGGTAATTGTATTTGATATAAAACAAGTTCTTACTACTGAACAAATTTGGGAAGTAGATAAGTTGAATGAATATTTTGATAAAGCCAAAAGTAATAGTAATCATGTAACATTGAGAAATCAAATGCGTATAAATAGTGATATTTCAACTGTTAATTGGATCAGAAACTTAGTTGATTATCAAGTAATAAATTCTATACCTAAAGATAAATTAGGATATGATATTAAAATCTTTGATACACCAGATGAGTTAGAAAAAGCTATTAAGATAAAAGCTACACATACAGATAGTGGTATATCACGAATGCTTGCTACATTTGATTGGAAGTATGGAACCAAGCCGCCTAATCATGAAGACTTTTGGAGAGTTAAAATCGGAAATTGGTCCATGCCTTGGAATTATCAATTAAAAGCTAATAGAAATCAAGTTAGCTTACCGTGGGTTGAGCAAGATCAAACAATTGATGAAATAGGTTCAACATTTACTATACAAGGTTTAGATTTAAACTTTGCGGGCGTCATTATAGGACCTTCAGTTAAATATAGAAATGGTAAAATTATTTTTGACAAAAGTGAGAGTGCTAATAAAAAAGCTACGCAAAGAAGAACGTTAAAAGACGGATCAAAACAGTATTTTTCAGAAATGCTTTTGAAGAATGAATTAAATGTCTTATTAACACGTGGTGTAAATGGCTTATATATTTATGCTGTAGATGATCAGTTAAGAGAAGCGCTAAAAATAGCAGCAAAGGATGAGAGCAATGGATGAAATTAATGATATTGTGAAAGAAATTAATAAATTTAGAGATGCTCGTAACTGGAGACAATTTCATAATGAGAAAGATTTATCATTGTCCATTACTTTAGAAGCAGCTGAGTTATTGGAATTATTCCAATGGAAAACATCTGATGAAGTAGTAGAAACTAATCGTGAAAGGTTAGCTGAAGAAATAGCAGATGTTTTAATATATAGCTATATGTTAGCAGACAATTTAAATTTTGATATCAATGATATTATCCGTAAGAAGTTAGTGAAGAACGCGGAGAAGTATCCTATAGCAAAAAGTAAAGATAACAAAATTAAGTATAATGAAATGTCTTAGAAATTTGGTTTTTAAATACTTTAATATTTTCAAATAAAAATTATCAATCCCAGAAACTCCTCATATTACCTACACATTTTCGTGTGGGCATGGTGGAGAGTATTTTAATTTAAACTTTATCAACATCAAATCACACCTCCTGTTTTTCTTCATCACACAGTTGTGGATCCGTTCTGTTGCAAAGTTAGAAAAATATAGCTAATTACCATTTTATCATGTCGTTGTTCCCTTAACTGGCTAACATATGCCTAATTTCGTGGCATGGCGAAAATCCGTAGATCTGAAGAGACCTGCGGTTCTTTTTATATAGAGCGTAAATACATTCAATACCTTTTAAAATATTCTTTGACGTATTGATACTTTGATATCTTGTCTTTTTTACTTTAATATGACGGTGATCTTGCTCAATGAGATTATTTAGATATTTCGATGTACAATGACAGTCAGGTTTAAGTTTAAAAGCTTTAATGACTTTAGCCATTGCGACCTTCGTTGAAGGTGCCTGATCTGTAATTACCTTTTGAGGTTTAGCAAATTGTTTAATGAGACATTTGATAAATACATATGCTGAATGATTATCTCGTTGCTTACGCAACCAAATATCTAATGTATGTCCCTCTGCATCAATGGCACGATATAAATAGTTCCATTTTCCTTTTATTTTGATGTACGTCTCATCAATACGCCATTTGTAATAAGCTTTTTTATGCTTTTCTTCCAAATTTGATATAAAATCGGGGCATATTCTTGAACCCAACGGTAGACCGTTGAATGATGAACGTTTACACCACGTTCCCTTAATATTTCAGATATATCACGATAACTCAATGCATATCTTAGATAGTAGCCAACGGCTACAGTGATAACATCCTTGTTAAATTGTTTATATCTGAAATAGTTCATACAAAAGACTCCTTTTTATTAAAATTATACTATAAATTCAACTTTGCAACAGAACCTAAATAAGTAATATCGGTTGATAATACTTCCATGGGACAACTCGCTTTAAATTGTCTTTGTAATAAATTGTCTGTTTTATAATACGGTTTACCTATCCTTGTCGTTTTTTAGGTCTAACTCGGCAGTTCAAATGATGCTTCTACATAATTCTCTGTACTCTTTTATGATTAATTGGTGATGTATAACATTGATTAATCAGTGCTGTAATCTTACGATAACCGTAGGTATAGTGGTTAGCTTCACATAATTCAATGACTTTTTGTGTTACAGTATCATTTTTATAGGTTTTGTTTTTCCATCGGTAATATGTTGATTTAGGTATGTTTAATACTTCTAGTATCAATTTGATTGAATCGTTTCCTTTTAATTGATCCACTAAATCTATGACTACTGTTGGTACCACTTCTTTTCCAATACCTTGTACTTTTTTAAAATATCCAATTCTATATCTTTTCTCTTATTTTCTAATTTTAATTGTTCTACTTCTGACAGCTCTTCTAATCCTTTACCGTAGGTATATTGTTTACCAACGTGTTGTGAAAATCTATAACTTTCCCCATTTTGATACCATCGCCACCAAGTTTTCACTTGTGTTCTATTTCTAATATTTAATTCTTCCATAATTTCTTTTGTTGAAAATCCTGCTGCTTTCATTTCAACAGCTTTATACTTTGTTTCTACTGAATAAGAAACTCTTTTTATAGAAAAAACACCTCCGCATGATTCATTTTAATATGAATTCAACGAAAGTGTTTTTATATAATTCCCACTAATTGGGGTCAGTCCAAATTTAATAAGGTGTTTTTCTATATAAAGTAAAAAATATAAATGAGGGATGTTATGTTTGAATTAATCGTAACAGATATGGATGGTACGTTTTTAAATTCACAAGGTAGTTTCAATCGTGAAAAGTTTCAACAATTATTGATTAAATTGAAGAATAGAGGTATTCGTTTAGCTTTTTGCACAGGAAAACAAAGTGAACGTGTAGATGCGATTGTTGGAGATTTAGCGAAAGATTTATTTATTATTGGAGACAGTGCTTCACGAATTAAAATTAATGGAATGAATATCTATACTAAAACATTTAGCAATCAACTTGGATTTGAAGTGATTGAGACAATTAAAGCTATTGATGATAATTTAGTAATTATTGTTTGCACAGATGGTATGGCTTATGCTGAGAAGCGTATTTCCGAAAAAGAACGAAACATGGTTTTAGGTTCATATGAGAAAGTAACTTTTGTAGAAAATTTAAATATGATTAATCAGGATATTTTAAAGGTTACTATTTTTGATTCACAAGGTGAGTGTTTCGAACATGTTAAAGGTTTAAGTAAATATGAGGATAATCTCTATATCGTAGCTGCAGAAGAGCATTGGATAGATATCACACATAAAGACGTTGATAAAGGAAAAACGATTCGTTTTTTACAAAACTTATTAAATATAAGTAGTGAACAAACGATTGTATTTGGTGATGGTTTAAATGATATTCCTTTATTTGAGAATGCACGATACAAAGTTGCTATGGACAACGCTTATCCAGAACTTAAAAGTAAAGCAAATTTAATTTCAATTAATAATGATAGAGATGGCGTAATAGAAACATTAAATACATTACTTATAAATGACGATAATTGTAGTGTGTGAGTCAATATGTAATTAACTTTTATACGATAAACCGCATCATTAACCGATACGCAGAAGCATATCATAAATGATGCGGTTTTTTAATGATTGATAAAATGTATTGTGAAATATTTATGCTTGATCAATAGTTTATTATATTTGAATTAAAAAGTATTATGTAGAAAAGAAGGCCTAGATGAAAACTTAGCAAAGAGTATTTTTAAAAGCAAGGGAGATGATTTTATGGGCATTAATATTCAACGTTTTGAAGAAAAGGATGCTGAGGAAATTGTTAAGTTGATTCATCGAGCAATGTTTGAAACGAACATCTCTGATTATTCTAAAGAAGATTTGGTAAAAGATGCTGAGAATATAACCGTGTCGTCAATCATCGAAAGAGCTTCTTGGACTCACTTTTATGTATTTAGAGATGAAGAGATTATCATTGCGACAGGTGCAATTGGTCCCTATTGGGATAGTCCAACAGAGAGTAGTTTTTTCACTATTTTTGTTTTACCTGAATACCAAGGTAGAGGGATTGGAAAACTTATTATTAATACATTGGAAGACGATGAGTTTTATAAGAGAGCTAACCGGATAGAGATACCAGCATCAATTACTGCAGTTCCTTTCTATCAGAAGTTTGGCTATAACTTCAAGAATGGAGTCAGTATTGCTGATGAGGAAGGTATAGTAAGAATGGAGAAAAAACTTTGCGACTTAAATTAACATTCCAAGTTAAGTAATTTTTAGTAAAATTATTAGTTGGATTTACAGATAAAAAGTAATAAATATACTATATTTTAAAAAAGTTCGTTATTTATCTAGTATAAAATAACGCATCCAATATTAATTATTACTAAATTTTGACATATTTAAGGAAAGATTAAGTTTAAGGTGGATGAATGGCTTATCAGAGTGAATATGCATTAGATAATGAGGTACTTCAAAAATTTAAGGATTTGAACTATGAAAGTGTAAATATACATAATATTGAATCAGAAATTAATGAATATCTCAAAGAACTAGAAGCGTTAAAACATGTCTGAACAAATAAATACTCCAAAACTGAGATTTCCAGAGTTTAGAGATGAATGGGAAATAAAAATTATTAAGAATTGTTTAATGTTGTTTCTGGCTCTACACCTCTTAGATCTAATACTTCTTATTATGAAAATGGAAATATACCTTGGATGAAAACTACAGACTTAAATAATTCATTAATTAATGATACTTCTGAAAAATTAACTGATATTGTTTTAAATAACTTGAAACTTTTATCTAAAGATACCGTACTAATAGCTATGTATGGTGGGTTTAATCAAATTGGTAGAACAGGAATTTTGAATATCAAGGCAACCACTAACCAAGCAATTTCACCTCTAATAAAAAAGGGTAATTATAATTCTAAGTTTTTGCAATCCTATCTCAATTTTAATGTAAAACAGTGGAGATGTTTTGCAGCAAGTAGTTGAAAAGATCCTAATATTACTAAAAGGGACATAGAAAAATTTAAAATACCATATACATGTCTAGAAGAACAAGAAAAAATAGGAACTTTCTTTAGCAAACTCGATCGTCAGATTGAGTTGGAAGAGAAGAAACTAGAATTGTTAGAGCAACAAAAGAAAGGTTATATGCAAAATATTTTTTCACAAGATTTAAGGATGAAAATGAAAATGAGTATTCTAAATGGGTAACTCAAAAAATTAAAGAATTAGGTAATGTTTATACAGGTAATACGCCTATTAACAAACAAAGTGTAAATTGGAATAGTAATAACTATATATGGGTTACACCTACTGATATAAATAATAAAAAAGAGTGAGTACATGTTGAGCGATGAAGGGTTTAAAAAAACTAGACAATTAACCTAAAAATACATTGCTTATTACTTGTATAGCTAGTATTGGAAAGAATGCAATTTTAAGAAAAGAAGGATCATGTAATCAACAAATAAATGCGCTAGTTCCTAATAATGATAAGAACATAGACTTTTTATATTATGCTTTTGAAAAAGTGTTAAAATATATGAAACGTATTGTAGGGAAAACAGCAACTCAAATTGTAAATAAGTCTACGTTTGAAAATATTAGTATCGAAGTACCAAATTTTGAAGAACAATTAAAAATAGGAAGATTCTTGAATAGTTTTGATAAACTGATTGAAAAACAAGTTTCAAAGATTGAATGAATTATTAAAACAACGCAAATAAGGCTTTTTACAAAAAATGTTTATCTAATACTGATAACGACCTATTATGTTAATTGAAAATAGAAAAAAATAAATTGAGAGCATCCCTCACCGCAAAGTGAAGGATGCTCTATTTTAGTTGAAATTAATATAAACTTTATTCTGATAGATAGTCATTAATAATTGTTTGCAAATCGTTATTAAGCACCGTTGTTACAGCGTCATCATTCATAAAATCCTCGTAGATTTTATCAAGAATTTATTTCTCTTACGGACATTCGAGTGAAGCTCATTTCAATTTTAGTAGAAGTAATTTAGGTTTGAACCTACCTAAATGAATATATGAGTTATTTTTATGCTACAAAATATATTCAGATTTCAATAATGACATAAAATAGGCATCTTTATATTTACCTTTAGTATAGAATTGCTCTTTGAGTAATCCTTCTGTTTTAAATCCTTGTGACTCGTATATATGCACAGCTTTTTTGTTATCTGTATCAACATATAGATAAATTTTGTGCATGTTTAATATATCGAATGCATAATTTATCGCTTTTTCGAATGCGAATTTTGCATAACCTTTACCACTGAACTCAGGTTTAATAATTATTTGTATTTCACAATTACGATGGATGTAATTAATTTCTACTAATTCAACAATACCTACGACTTGATTTTCATCTTCAACAATAAAACGTCTTTCCGATTCATCTAATAAATATTTATCAAATAAATATTGAAGTTCCGTTAAGGATTCATAAGGTTCTTCAAACCAATAAGCCATAATAGAATATTCATTATTTAATTCATGAACAAAAAGTAAATCACTATACTCTAATGCTCTTAGTTTCATAATTCCACTCCCAAGATTTTCTTATATATTTGCATTATAAATATAAATAACCAATAAGTCATCATTCACTGTGAACACTTTATTTTAACAATTCATCACATACTAATTCTCATTTTCTTGTTATTCTTGATTTATTACTTTTACTATGAAACCTATAAAATTCTCACATTTTTTGTATTAAGAATAAAAATATTAATAGTAACAATAAAAAAATAATAAAACATCCTCACCGTAAAAGTGAAGGATGCTCTAGTTTTATTAGAATATAGTTTTTATTTTGATAGATAATGGCTAATAATTGTTTGTAAATCATTGTTAAGTAACGTTGTTATAGAATCATCATTCATAAAATCATCATAGATCTTATCAAGTATTGCTTCATCTTCAATTGCTGTAAAATGGTGTATTAAACCTTTTACTATTGATACATAATCTTGCGATGCTAAACAACTAGCAACCATTCGCCAATCTGATTGTGTAGTGTCATGGTTCATAGATAATCTTCCTTTATTTCAATGTTCATTTTTGACGTGCTTTAGGATTAAGTGGATGCATAATTTCATTTGTTGCTGGATTAACGAGTTTTTTAATTTTCTTTTTATGAGATTTTAAAATTTCCATCACCTGTTCAACACGTTCGATAACAACAGGGCGCTTCGCATAGGCGCTATAGACTAGAATGACTGTGTCACTTTCGCTTATCGCTTTCATCAAGTAGATATCTGTGTGCTCGTCATAAGGTTCTTTGATATGTTTAAGGTTTTCAAGTGTTTTAATATTTGAAAATAGATTAACAAAATATACAGCGCCATATTGTTCAGAATTTACTAATTGGTTGAGGATGAGAACAGTTGTGAGATCGAGTGATAATACACTATCTAAATGAGGATACATGGTGATTACTGTACAAGCCGGTTTCTTTTCATCCCAAGTTTTCTTGAGTAAGTAGCGGTGTTGTTCATCATCGCTAAATATGGATTCTGTGTGTATTGTACTTTTGATTGTATTCATCATCGTCACTCCTTTTAGTGTTCTTCTGGTAAAAGCATCACATAAAAAAAATGTCTACATCATCTTCTCGGATGACGTAGACTTTCTTAGGTAATGCATTTTGATTTTTTATATAGTTTGTATAGTGATATTCCAATTTGTATGCGGGTTGTTCTTGTTCATGTGTGATTGTGAGTATATTTTCATCTTCTTGCAGTCTAAAAATGTGTAGGTAATCTATATGGGGTTGATTATCTCTTTCTTTCACCATATTCCAAAGTAATATTTGAAGCTCTAGAGATAGGTGTTCACTAATGCCTCTTGTGATATATCGATTGATTTTCATATTATTTTACCTCGTCTTGAATTTCTTTCATGATGATAATTGCTTGACTAATAATCGTAACAGATATTTGTGCAACTTTGATCCAATTATTCATGGTCTTTCCCTCCTTCTTTTAATAAATGACGTTCATCAATAATTGTATTTTTAGTATCAGTGAGGTAGAGAAAGTCCATATCAAAATGATCCAAATAACCAATGCTGATGAGTTGGTTATTGGCGTACATAAGAAATGGGTAGATACTTAGCTCATGTAGCTCATCATTATAGTAGGTATAAGTGTCAAGTGTAAGATGCGCAAGTGGGGTATCGTTAATAAAACGTTCGGGTAGAATATTATCTGCTGCTTCCTCTAATGCTTCACATTCCCACGTTTCATTGTTAGATAGTTGGAAGAGACGAGTTATATATTGTTTGAGTTCTTGAGTGATTGTTTCCATATCATTGCCTCCTAGATAGTGTGATAGTGATGTAGTTGATATACATCATTGGGATAATATATATTTGATTTGTCATTTATTACGAATCCCGGTGGGAATAAGAGAAAATTCCGATCAAAAACCCGTGATAAACGTTGGTGTAACGAGGAAATCCCGGAATACCACTCATTTTGACGAACAATCAACTCATTATTTATAAGTATTGATGATATGTGTAGGTCTCTCTGCTTCCTTATATATATTATTTATTTATAAAGAATAACGGGATTTTGGGATTGTGCTTGCACAATCTTTCTGCTTCTTTGAATCTGCAAATCCCATTCCTTTCCCGGTAAAAAATTATCGTGGGATGTTCTTTAGCAATTTCAATATAAGCGTCGTGTAGTTATGAAAATAATTACGACAATGACTGTTTCATTAGATAAGTGTTATTGAAATTGATAAAAATTATATACTTCAATAAAATAAAATTTGTAAATAAAAAAATAAGAGATAGAACCACAATTTCTTGTTCTACCTCTTTAAGTGACAAAGTGTTATTTTTCTTTTACAAGTTTTTTAACTTCTTCTAATTCTTTTTCAACATCTCTATTCGGTTTTTTAGTTATAAGACTTACGACATAAGTCACAATTAAACTTGTTAAAAATCCAGGAATAATTTCATATAAATTAAAGAAGTCATTATATTCTCCCAATGGTTTCACAAAAACAATCCAAATAATGACGACAACTGATCCTGATATCATACCAGAAATAGCTCCTGTACGACTTAATCCCTTCCAATAGAGAGATAGTAATACCAGTGGACCAAATGCAGCACCAAATCCAGCCCATGCATTACCAACAAGATTAAGTATAGTATCATTTGGCGTCCATGCGATTATAATAGATATAATTGCTATAATAAGAACAGATAATCGACCTACTAATAAAAACTCTTTTTTATGTTTTTTTGCAGCTTCTTCGCCTCTAATTAATTTATAGAAATCCTCTGTAAGTGAACTAGAAGTAACAAGTAGTTGTGAAGAGATTGTGCTCATAATAGCTGCTAAAATTGCTGCAAGAAGGAAACCACCAACCAATGGATGGAATAAAATTTGACCCATTAAAATAAAAAGTGTTTCTGGATCATTTAATTTAACTCCTCTATCTTGAACAAAAGCAATACCTATCAATCCTACACATACAGCACCAATTAAACTAATAGCCATCCAACTAATACCAAATCTTCTGGCTGTTTTTAATTGACTAACGGATTTGATTGACATGAATCGTACTATAATATGCGGTTGACCAAAGTAACCTAATCCCCAAGCAAAGAAAGAAATAATGCCCACAATAGTGGTACCTTTAAATAAATCTAAATTAGTCGGTTTTAAATCTGCTGCTTGAGAAAAAGCGTCAATACCTCCGAGCTGCATCATGGCTACAATAGGTACCATAACCATCGCAATTAACATAACTACACCTTGAAAGAAGTCAGTTAATGATACAGCTAAATATCCCCCAAAGAATGTATAAGCAATAACAATCACCGAAACTAGAATAAGACCAGCATGATAATCTAGACCAAAAGCACTATTAAACAATTTACCACCTGAAACCATACCCGAGTGAGTATATAGTGTAAAGAATACAACAATAATACCACCAGAGATAATTTTAATAATATTAGAATGATCATTAAGGCGATGTGTAAAGTAGTTAGGTAATGTGATTGAGTCATTCGCTTTTTCAGTGTACACACGGAGTCTTGGTGCTACAAGTATGTAGTTAACATAAGCTCCAATAGTTAATCCAATAGCTAACCATGCTGCTGATAAACCTGTAGTATAAACTTCTCCAGGTAATCCCATAATCATCCAACCGCTCATATCAGAAGCGCCGGCTGATAATGCTGTGACGTAAGGTCCTATATTTCTCCCTCCAAGCATATATTCACTCAAATCCCCAGTTGCTTGTTTATAACCATAGTACCCAATAATAAGTAAAATAAAGAAATAAACTGCAAGCATAACATAAGTTCGCCAATCAGGATTTACTTGACTTGACAATGATGTAGCAAGAATAAACATAATTAATAACTCCTTTATTATATATTTATTTTAGTTACATACAATAATTATACAAAAAACAAGAGTTATTTAAAGGGTAAATTTAAATTTTATGTATTTAATTAATCTTATTAATTATAAATACTGTATTTATGTAGCAGTGAATATATTTTTAATATTAATTTTTAGTATATAATATTCATTAATTTTGTATATAACGATAATAAAAATAAATATACTATATTTGAGTAACATATAAATCGATATATTTGATTTGTCATTTATTACGAATCCCGTTGACAATATGAGAAAATTCTATATAAAAACCTGTGATAAAAGTTGGTGTAACAAGGAAATCCCGAAATACCGCGTATTTTGATGAACAATCAGCTCATTATTTATGAGTATTGATGAGGAGTGTATCTCTCTGATTCCCTATATATATTATTCATTTATAAAAAATAACGAGATTTTGGGATTGTGCTTGTACAATCCTTCTGTTTCTTCGAATCTACAAATCCCATTCCTTTTCCGGTAAAAAATCATTGTGGGATGTTCTTTAGCAATTTCAATATAAGCTTCGTGTAGTTATGAAAATAATGACGACAATGGCTGTTTCATTAGATAAGTGTTATTGAAATTGATAAAGAGAATTCTAAAATTGGTTAGATAAAATAAATGAAAGAATAACAGAATAGTCATTGTTTATTCAATAGTTATATATAAAGTTTGTGGCAAAAATAAAGACGAAATGCTGAGGGGGACTTTGTCGAGTGGGATGATTATCAAATAGTTGTGTAATAATAGCGTTATTCAATTTAAGGATAATGTAAAATTACTTTTTATTATATTCATCTATCCTTATATCCATACGATTGGTAACCGTTAGATACAGTGATTTCAATTACTCTTTCTCTAATTCTTCAATATCTTTGAATGTTGTCTGTGCAGTCATATCAGCATCATAATGTGGAGCTTCCGTTTGTTTATCTTGTTCTAGTTGATAGCACTATTGATATTAGTATTTAAAATTTAAATATTTTGATTATATATAAAACGTTGATACAATTCATATAATAAAAAGTCTATATTTTTATTTTGGAGGAACATATTTGGGGACCCTATTTAGTCTGATTACTTTTATATTATTATTAGTCCTAACGGCATTTTTCGTAGCGACAGAGTTTGCTATCGTGAAAGTCAGAGAAACAAGAATTGCACAATTGTTTAATGCAGGAGAGAAGAAAGCAATCGCTGCTAAAAAAGTTGTCGATCATCTTGACGAATACTTAGCTGCCTGTCAATTAGGTATTACCATTACCGCTTTAGGTATTGGTATGGTCGGGGAATCCACATTTGAATTTATTCTACACCCACTATTCAGTAGTATAGGTATTCCTGAAGCATGGATACATCCATTTACTATTGGTGGTGCGTTTGTTATCGCGACATTTTTACACGTAGTTATAGGTGAGATGGCGCCTAAGACCATTGCGATTCAAAAAGCAGAGTATATTACATTACTCTTTGCAAAACCAATCATCTTTTTCTATAAAATAATGTATCCATTTATTTGGCTATTAAATGGTGCCGCACGATTAATCTTGAAAATGTTCAACATGAAACCAGCTAAAGAGAGTGAGGTATTTCACTCTGAAGAAGAATTGAAACAATTAATTCAAGATAGCCATGAAGGTGGCGAAATTAATGACAGTGAGTTACATCATATTAATCAAGCATTTAAATTCGATAATTTAGTCGCAAAAGATATTATGATCGATCAAGAACATGTTAAAACACTCAATTTAAATACACGTTTTGATGATGCGATTCAACAAATTAAAGTAGATGCATTTACAAGATATCCAGCTGTTAAAGATGATCAAATTGTTGGCTTTATCCATTCCAAATCATTATTTAATGTGGATCAGCCATCTAAGTTGGCGACATTTGTTAATCCAATTATCAACGTTAAACTGGATACGCCATTGAAGCACATTTTGGAAATAATGAAAAAGAAAAAAGTTCATATTGCTGCAGTTTATGATGATGCTGATTTCAAAGGTATCATTACTTTAGAAAATATTCTTGAAGAAATCGTTGGCGATATTGAAGATGAATATAATTAATACAATTGTTTATACTGACCCTATCATTGAGATTTGAAAGTCTGAATGATAGGGCATTTTTTATTTATATATTTTAAAAATTGACATCTGACTCAACTTGTAATTATAACGATTACATGAAATGAGAAGAGTGAAAGTTAGTAGTTGTTTTACTGTAGTTGGTGAACAAATATCATTGATTAAACGAATCATTTAAGACTAGACGATTTATTGTTATAGATATATTCATGATGACTACCGTATTGAATATTTACGTAAACATATTCAAGCTGCTATCGAAGCAGTAGATAAAGACGTTGATAAAGGAAAAACGATTCGCTTTTTACAAAATTTATTAAATATAAGTAGTGAACAAACGATTGTATTTGGTGATGGTTTAAATGATATTCCTTTATTTGAGCATGCACGATACAAAGTTGCTATGGACAACGCTTATCCAGAACTTAAAAGTAAAGCAAATTTAAGTTCAATTAATAATGATAGAGATGGCGTAATAGAAACATTGAATACATTACTTATAAATGACGATAATAATAGTGATTGAAACAATACGTAATTAACTTTTATACGATAAACCGCATCATAAAGGGATTTTGAACGTATCAGAACATATGAGGTTTATAAGAATTGCTGTTATGTTTTTTGAACACATCAATAAACAAAAAAGGTATGCACTATGTAAAATATTTATTAAATGATATAAAGCGAGGATACATAAATGATTTTTAAATAGATATGTATCCAATAATATAAAAAGGGACTATAAGCTATATCTAACTACTTATAGTCCTTCTTCATTAGTATTAATATTAAGAAAGGTGTATATCTTTGTAACCTTCATTTACATTAATAATGTTGTGATAACCTTTATGTTCTAAAATACCAATAGCTATCGAACTTCTAATGCCAGACTGACAGTGTACATAAATAACATCGTTTTTATTGAAAGGTAAATCTGTTTCTAAAAGTTTGCCGTGTGGTACATGAACCGCTTGAGATAAGTGGCCATTATTCCATTCATTATCATTACGTACATCTAATATATGTGATTCGTTACCTGTAATGTCTTCACTATGAATGGAACGTGTTTGAATCTTAGATTGAGGTAATTGATATCCAGCAACATCATCGTATCCAATGAGTTGTAAGGTGTGTGTTGCTTTTGAAATAAGGTGATAGTCTCCAATCAAGTTAATTTCTTGATCATAGTTTAGATACCAGCCAATTTGATTGATGAAATTTTTATCATATGGAATATTGATTGTACCTTCAATATGTCCACCATGATAAGCCTCCTTACTGCGGAGATCAAAAGTAAATCTGTTTGTATTTGTAGCTGGATAAACCGTATAAGGTTGATATAAATTCATACCGAATTGATTAATTTTTTTCATTTGTGCAAAATGATGTGGTGGTGCAGGTTGGTCAGAAATGAGTTTATCGATAAAGGTAGCTTCGTTATTTTCAGAAAAAGCCCAGTTCGTTTGTTTTTCATAGCCAAGAGTAGACATTGGAATAGCACCTAAAGATTTACCACAAGGACTACCAGCGCCATGGCCAGGCCAAATTTGAATGTAGTCTGGCAAGTCTTTAATACTTTCAATCGATTTAAACATTTGTTTAGCGCCTATTTCAGATGATCCTTCTACTTTAACCGCTTTTTCTAGTAAATCAGGTCTACCGATATCTCCTACAAAAATAAAATCACCACTGAATAGTCCCATTGGAACTTGTGCTCCAGCACCTTCGTCAGTAAGTAAAAAACTTATACTTTCTGGCGTGTGACCAGGTGTATGAAGCACTTTTAATTTTATATTTCCTACATAAATATCGTCATTATGTTGAACAAAATGAGTGTGGTTAGGCATATTTTTATAACCTAATGTGTCATCACTTTCACCCGATACATAAATATTAGCATTTAACTTTATAGCAACATCTCTAATTCCTGAAGCAAAATCTGCATGTATATGTGTTTCAGCTGCATGAGTAATGGTTAAACCTTCTTCATCAGCAACTCGAATATATGAAGATAAGTCACGAATAGGATCAATAATCATGGCTTCTCCAGTTTTTTGACAACCGATTAAATAAGATGCTTGAGATAAATGTTTATCATAAAATTGTTTAAAAAACATAATATCATTCCTTTCTAATTATATAAATAAATTGTGATTAGCTTGTTCTGTATATCCAATATATGCACCTACGCCACCGTATTCTACATCATCGCGTAGTTCTTCTTTTGTAATGCCCATCACATCCATACTCATTGTACAAGCGATAAGTTTAACACCTTGCTCAACTGCTTGATCAATAAGAGAAGGTAAAGTATCGACATTTTTCTTTTTCATGACATAACGCATCATTAGATTGCCTAAACCAAACATATTCATTTTAGAAATAGGCATGTTAATTGGTGAATTTGGAAGCATGAAGTCAAAAAGTTTTGCGATACCTTTTTTCTTAATACGTTGATTTTGAATTTTTTTAAGTGCATTTAAACCCCAAAATGTACAAAAGATGGTTACATCTCTACCTGCGGCTTTAGAACCATTAGCAATAATCATTGCTGCAACTGCTTTATCTAGCTCGCCGCTAAATAAAACAATCGTTGTTCCACTTTTCGTGTGTGTCACTTCTATATTTTTATTTTCTTCTTTTTGAATAATAGCGCGAATTTCATTACCAAAATCATTGAGTCTAACAAGTGTATGTCCAGTTTGTTTGACCCAACTTTTAATATCATTTAAAAATCCGTGATCAGTCACAACAACTTCTATTTGATCACCAATAGCGATGTTTTTGATTTCTTTACTAATATTAACAATAGGTCCTGGACATTGTAGATTACTATAATTGAACATCTTACGATTATCTTTAATTTCTCTATCTTCTTTTACTTTAGATAAATTATCATTATGATGTTGTTCTTTGTATGCGGTATAACCTCCGTCTAAATTCACCACATCGTATCCGCGTTGTGCAAGAAATTGACTTGCTTTTCTACTTCTATTACCACTTTTACAATAGATATAGTAAGTTTTATTTTTGTTTTGTTTAAAAGTCTCTATATTTTCAACTGAATGTAATAAAGCATTTTTAATGTGTCCTAATTCAAATTCTTCAGGCTGTCGAACGTCAATTAATTGACCCTTAGAACCCAATTCTTGTAATTCTTTTTTAGTGAAATCATTAATGTGTTTAGTTTTATATTGTGACATAATTGCCTCCTTTTAAATACCTATGGGGGTATATTATAATGGATTAAATAGTTTGTCAAATACCCCCATAGGTATTTGACAAACTAAAATTTAATCAATATGATGTAATTATTAAAAATGAATGTGGAGTGAAATATATTGGAATATAATAAAAAGATGATTAATCGTATTCATCGCATACAAGGACAGCTTAATGGAGTCATTAAAATGATGGAGGAAGAAAAAAATTGTAAAGACGTCATTAGTCAATTAAGTGCCTCTAAAAGTTCTATTCAACGTTTAATGGGTATTATCATTAGTGAAAACTTAGTAGAATGCGTCAAAATGTCTGAAGAAAATAGTGAAGATTCTCAGGCACTAATTAATGAAGCAGTTGAATTATTGATAAAAAGTAAATGATAAGTATAACCACCATTATAGTAATGTTAGTTATTGGTATCTTAGGAGGATTTATTTCTGGATTAGTCGGTATAGGGGGAGCCATTGTTATTTACCCAGCTCTCTTATTATTACCACCATTATTTGGTTTACCTACTTATAGTGCTTATATTGCTTCAGGATTAACTTCAAGTCAGGTGTTTTTTAGTACATTGAGTGGATCTTTAAACGCATATAAAAATAAAAATTTTTCTAGAACGCTTATACTTAATATGGGAAGTGGAATGGTAATAGGTAGTATGCTAGGTGCAATCTTAGCGAATTTAATAAATGTTCAGTTTGTTAATACGGTTTATATTATTATTGCATTACTAGCTCTTATTCTAATGTTTATAAAAGTTACACCATCTACTAGTCATATTAAGTTTAATCGTCTACTTTTAATTACAATAGGTGGTATCATCGGTTTGGTATCTGGTATTGTAGGAGCTGGTGGCGCATTTATTATTATTCCAGTACTACTTGTTATATTTAAATTACCAATGAACATGGTGGTTACAAATAGTATTGTAATTGCATTCATTTCTTCTATTGGAGCATTTATGATTAAATTATTACAGGGGTATATTCCTATCAATAGTGCAATACCGTTAATTTTAGGTAGTATACTATTTACGCCTCTAGGTATGAAAATGGGCCAGAAAATACCTGACTATATTCAAAAAACGATAATATGTATTTTAATCGTCGTTGCAATTATTAAGTTGATATTTTAAAAACATGGGAGTGGGACAACATTCATTTTGAATTTGTAGTCTCGCTCCCTAAATTAATTCATACTATATTTAATTTAAAAGTTATTTTACATGTTGAAGATTTATGATAAAACAATATTAAAAAAACCGTATCATTAACTGATGCGCAGACTCATACTATAAATAAAACTAAAAATGAGGTTATATATAACTCACTCTGAAATTGATTGAATATATAGTATCTTTAATAAAATGCAGCTATTGTGGCGTAGAATTTGAGAATCAAAAAATGATTAATATAGTTTGAAAAGACTGAATATAAATACTAGAAAAGTAGCCAGTAAATGAGTTTATTATGAATTCATTTACTGGCTTCTTTAAATAATGATCTAGACAATTTGCTTTTCTAGACCTACTTTGAAATGCGTTATTTTCTTTAAGAATAGTAATATATGACTTGTGTTGATAATGCTAACCTTGGTCAGAGTGTATTGTCATGCGAGAGTTCAGATGAGATTTTTTAATTAAAACCTTGTTTTAAACATCGATGACAAGGTCTAATGTAGGACGTGTAGACATCATTTTCAGAATGATATAAATAAATCCATAAATTGAGATAAATCGAAACTATTTATACCCTGTGGGGGTATACGTTATAGTATAAGTAATTTTACTATAACATTTTTATTAGGAAGGGTTAATTTGAAGAATAATGGTGAAGCGCATAATCATCAAAATCACATGAATCATTCCAATCAAATGCATCATGATAACCATGAATCACATAATCATCATAGTGGCCATGCACATCATCATGGAAATTTTAAAGTTAAGTTTTTTGTTTCATTAATTTTTGCAATACCTATCATTCTTTTATCGCCACTGATGGGTGTTAACTTACCTTTTTAATTCACATTTCCAGGTTCTGAATGGGTAGTGTTAATATATGGTGCAAAACTTATGGTAGGGTGCAGGTTATAATATTGTTGCTGTACCTTTAGCAGCTGGCGCATTAGCTTTTATCGGGTTAATATTATCATCAGCTGTAGGAGCAATATTAATGTCTTTAAGTACAGTTATAGTAGCGATTAATGCTTTTACATTAAAATTAAAAGAAAAGAGGTAAACCTTATGTATAATAAAGTTTTTGCAATTTTAATTATAATTTTTTCCATAATAATTATTGCGTCTAATGATACTTTCGCAGAAAGTAAGAATGATATGATGAATATGAAAGAAGATAAGAAAAATACAATGGATATGACAAATATGAAACATCATGACGAAAGAAAGAAATTAAATTCTTCACAAGGAAAAAATGAAATAATATTTCCTAAAGTTGCAGAGTCAAAAAAAGATAACAATGGTTATAAAAATTATACATTAAAAGCTCAGGAAGGAAAGACAGAGTTTTACAAAAATAATTTTTCTAATACTCTAGGCTACAATGGAAATTTACTTGGACCAACTTTAAAATTAAAAAAAGGAGATAAAGTTAAAATTAAGTTAATAAATAACTTAGATGAAAATACAACATTTCATTGGCATGGATTAGAAGTAAATGGAAAAGTGGATGGAGGGCCTTCTCAGGTTATAAAACCAGGAAAAGAAAAAACTATAAAATTTGAGGTTAATCAAGATTCTGCTACTTTATGGTATCACCCCCACCCCTCTCCAAATACAGCTAAACAAGTTTATAATGGCTTATCAGGATTATTATATATAGAAGATAGTAAAAAGAATAATTATCCTAGTAATTATGGAAAAAATGATTTGCCTATAATAATCCAAGATAAAACATTTGTATCTAAAAAATTAAATTATTCAAAAACGAAAGACGAAGATGGCACTCAAGGTGATACTGTTCTTGTGAACGGAATAGTAAACCCCAAACTTACAGCAAAAGAAGAGAAAATACGTTTGAGACTTTTAAATGGTTCTAATGCTCGAGATTTAAATCTTAAGCTAAGTAATAATCAAAGTTTTGAGTATATTGCTTCAGATGGCGGTCAATTAAAAAACGCTAAAAAATTAAAAGAAATTAATTTAGCTCCTTCAGAAAGAAAAGAAATAGTAATAGATTTATCTAAAATGAAAGGCGAGAAAATCAGTCTGGTTGATAATGATAAAACTGTAATTTTACCGATTAGTAACAAAGAGAAAAGTTCTAACAAAAGTAATACACCAAAAGTAGGTAAGAAAATAAAATTAGAAGGTATGAATGATAATGTTACCATTAATGGTAATAAATTCGATCCTAACAGAATAGATTTTACACAAAAGTTAAACCAGAAAGAAGTATGGGAAATTGAAAACGTCAAAGATAAAATGGGTGGTATGAAACATCCTTTCCACATCCATGGAACGCAATTTAAAGTTTTATCTGTGGATGGGGAGAAACCTCCAAAAGATATGAGGGGTAAAAAGGATGTTATATCTTTGGAACCTGGACAAAAAGCTAAAATAGAGGTTGTATTTAAAAATACTGGAACATACATGTTTCACTGTCATATACTTGAGCATGAAGATAATGGAATGATGGGTCAAGTAAAAGTAACAAACTAATCAATAGGGAGATTTTAATATGATGAAAAAAGATAAAGACACTAATGACCAAAAAAGTGAGAGCCATATGAAGCATAATGATGAAAGTAAAGTTCCTGAAGATATGACATCGACTAATGAGGGTGAATTTAAAGTAGGAGATAAAGTAACGATTACAGCAGGGCATATGCCAGGGATGAAAGGTGCAGAAGCTACTGTAAAAGGTGCGTATAAAACATATGCTTATGTTGTAAGTTATAAACCCACAAATGGAAATGAAAAAGTAAACAATCATAAATGGGTCGTAAACGAAGAGATCAAAGATGCACCTAAAGATGGATTTAGTAAAGGCGATACTGTTAAATTAGAAGCAAGTCATATGTCTGGTATGAAAGGTGCTACAGCCAATATAGATAACGTGAAAAAGACGACTGTTTACGTAGTTGATTACAAATCCAAAGATAATGGTAAAATCATTAAAAATCATAAATGGATGACAGGAAATGAGCTGAAAGCACGATAAAAATCTAGTTCTAGATTGAGAAATAAATAGATATAAAGATATCCTCCTTAATCAATAATTTAAATAACTTATTATTGTTAAGGAGGATATTTTTTAGTGTGTAAATTAAATAGATAAGAAAAATGACTAATCCTGGAGATAAATCAAAAAGTATAAAATAATTAATAATAAAAAAGCGTCCCAATGATATTGAGACGCTTAAAGTTTATCTAGTTTTAAATGATTCAATGGCGATTTTGATTTCATCTCTAACACGTTGGAATTCTGACCAAGGTTTGCCTGCTGGATCATCAAATCCCCAATGTTCTTTTTTTACATTCGGCGGCAATATAGGACAATTATTGTCAGCATCACTACATAAAGTTACTACTAAATCGGATTGGTTGAGTATAGTGTTGTCAATTAAATTAGAAGTATGATTTGAGATATCAATTCCAATTTCTTTCATCGCTTCGATTGCTTTCGGATTGACACCGTGTGCCTCAATACCGCCAGAATATACTTGCCATTCATCACCTAAAATGTTCTTAGCCCAACCTTCAGCCATTTGGCTACGGCATGAATTACCTGTACATATAAAGTAAATTGTTTTTTTATCCATAAATAGTCTCCTCTTTTTTTAGAAAATAATAAGTGTAACGTATAAACCAACTAATGTGATAAACAGAACAGGAATCGTAATAACAATACCTGTTTTAAAATATGTGCCCCATGAAATTTTTACTCCCTTTTGTGTTAAAACGTGTAACCATAGTAGTGTTGCTAAGGAGCCGATAGGTGTGATTTTAGGTCCTAAATCTGCGCCGATGATATTGGCATAAATCATGCCTTCTTTGATTAAACCGGTAGTTGCAGATTGTCCAATAGCAATTGCATCAATTAATACGGTAGGCATATTATTCATAATAGCTGAAAGAAATGCAGATATGAAGCCCATACCTATCACACTACTAAACAAACCATAGTTTGATATGCTTGATAGCATATTAGCTAATAATGCAGTAATACCCACGTTTTTCAGACCAAATACAACTAAATACATTCCTATAGAGAAGAGCACAATATTCCAAGGTGCACCTTTGATCACTTGTTTCGTGTTTACAACGCTTGATTGATAGGCCAATACAGTAAATATAAACGCAATTGAACAAGCAATGATCGATACTGGAATTTGAATAAATTCACTAACTATATAACCAATGAGTAAGATTGATAAAACAATCCATGAAAACTTGAATAATTTTGGATCTTTAATGGCTTGATTAGGCGTTTTAAGGTTTTTAATTTCAAAATGGTTGGGGATAACTTTTCTGAAATATAACCATAATACAACGATACTTGCAAGTAAAGAGAATAGATTTGGAATCATCATGCGACTTACATATTCAATAAATCCAATATGGAAGTAGTCAGCAGAAACGATATTAACCAAGTTACTTACAATTAATGGAAGAGACGTAGTATCTGCAATGAATCCACTTGCAATGATAAAAGGAAAAATGACTTTTTGATTAAACCCAAGATTTCTTACCATAGCGAGCACGATTGGAGTGAGGATTAATGCAGCTCCATCGTTCGCAAAGAAGGCTGCTACAATAGCGCCTAACAACATAATGTAGACAAACATCTTAAACCCATGACCATTTGAAGCTCTGACCATATGTATAGCTGCCCATTCGAAAAATCCAATTTCATCTAAAATTAATGAAATGAGTATAACAGCGACAAAGGTTAACGTCGCATTCCAAACAATCCCTGTAACTTCAATAACATCTGAGAGACTAACAACACCTGTAATAATGGCGATGATAGCGCCAATCAATGCTGTAATACCAATATCTAACCCCTTAGGTTGCCAAATGATAAAAATTAACGTTAATAGAAAAATAGTGATTGCTAATATCGTCATTGTTAACACTCACCTTTCTCTACAGTTTCACATATACATGGGACAGTATTGGAACTCAATAGAGTGAGTCGTGATGTAATGTCATCTAATACATCATGATTCAATTTATATAAATTTTTATTACCATCCTTTCTAGATGTAATTAAATTATTGTCTTTTAATACTTTCATATGATGACTTAATGTGGGTTGAGAAAAAGAAAAATGCTCTAATAAATCACAAGCGCATAATTCACCACAAGATAACAAATCTAATATTTCAAGACGACTACTATCAGCAATCACTTTTAAGTATTGTGAAATTTCTTTATAATTCAATTTTTCTTCTTCCTTTCTACTTGGAACCTTTTATAACGTTGATAATTTTTATTGTCACTTGATAAATTATATACTTGCTTAACTCCTAAATTATTAACTGGTTTAAAGTAGACGCTAGGTCTCATTATAATCAATAATATTAATATTCTGATATTCGATAAGGTATGACAAAGTAATTATTAAGACTTTCATTTTTAATCTTGTTTATCCAAAATGATTCATCTTCTTTTTTGTTACTAAAAAGGTCATCACGTTGATTTAGCGTAACTAACGATTGATTAACAACCCACCAATTATGGCCTATATTAGCTCTATTTAAATCTTCTACTAAACGTTTAGATTCTAAATAAGGTGTTTTTTCTGCTAGTGTTACGATTATCATCTGTGTTAAATTTTTATTTTGAATTTTAGGTAATAATGTTTCAACATTACTGGTAGTTTGAGTTGATTTTTTCTTTAATTCTCTATGATGATTTTCACTAGAATCAAGTAACAGCAAGGTATGGCCTGTAGGAGCTGTATCTACAATGACGTAATCCATGTCGTCTTGATTCTCCATAATGTCACTAAAGGCTTTGAAAAATGCTATTTCTTCTGTACAAGGTGATTTTAAATCTTCCATAATATAATCGATATCGTCTTGTGGTGTATCATCATTCACTGTGGCTAGTACTTCTTTTTTATACTTTTCTAATGCTTGTTCTTCATCAATATAAGCAGTATTTAAATTACTTGTAGTTTCAACATTAATTTCTTTAGTAGGGTCAGTAGTTGCTAAAAGAACACGATATCCTTTATTAGATAACGTTGTAGCTAATTGCGTTGCTACTGTCGTTTTACCAACGCCACCTTTTCCCATTGTAAATAAATATTGAACTTTACTATTTTCAATTTCATCGATTAATTTATTGAATTGCGGATGATCTTCAACAATAAAGTCATCATTTTCAATTAAGTTATCATCATTTAATAGATTAGTTAAACTTTCTATACCTTCTTCTTTCTGCTTTTTATATGGAACGTAATAAGCATGATTGTTATTTAACCATTCAGTAAAATAATTAATGTTTTTATCTTGTTCTGATTTCATCTGACTCGAAATTAAACCGTGACTTTCTTCTATATAGTTGTTAATGATTACTTTGAATTTAGAAATTGACAGTTGTTGTAATTCTTGTTGCGCTCTTTGAATTTCATATATAGAAGAGTGAGTAGGTCTCGCAACTAACATCATGGTCGTATCATCTTGGTTACGTAGTTTTTCAAGTGCTGAATTATATTTAACTCTATTTTCATTTAAACCTGATAATTGACCTAAGCAAGAAGCGTCATTACTCGTTGTATTTAAATAATCTGTCCATGCAGAAGGTAATTCAAGCATTCTCAAAGTGTGACCTGTGGGAGCTGTATCAAATATAATGAAATCAAATTCTTGTTCTAAAGTTTTATCGGATAAAAAATTTGTAAATTCATTAAATGCTGCTACTTCAACTGTACATGAACCACTTAACTGTTCTTTCATCTCAGCAAGCACATCTTCTGGTAGAATACCCTCATAAGGTTCTATAGATTGTGCTTTATAATCGTCTGCAGCAGCAATCGGGTCAAAATTGGCTATAGAGAGATTAGGTATAGGTTGATATTTAGTTAATTTATTAGATAATTCCATTTGAAATACATCTTGTAAATTACTAGCTGGATCAGTACTTACTAAAGCTACTTTCTTTCCATTCTCTGCTAAGTTTAAAGCAATAAAACTTGATATCGTCGTTTTGCCAACGCCACCTTTACCAGTAAAAAACAAATATTTTGTTAACTCAATGTTATCTAAATTCAATTTATTTAAGGATTTAACAGCATCCATCTCCACCACAGCATCCTCCATTTCTCATTTGATTAACTGTAATGATTTCATCGGCTTCTTCTTGGGTAATATAAGCACCCGTTTTAGCTATACCGCCTTCTATAAAAGTGATTGGTAAAACTTCATCACCTTTTTCTTGAATTAAACGAATAACTTCTTGATTTTTAATGAATTCATTCGGATTATTATTCATATTATAACGTTGAACTTCTATTTGATTTTGCTTTAAATATTCATTGATTTGGTTCGCTTTTATTAGTGTTTCATCCGGTTCTGGACCACATACTCCAGTAGAACAGCACATAGCTTCTTCGTATATTTCAATATTTAACATTATACTCACCTCATTAATTAATTTGCGATTATAGATTAACATCTATATAGATGGATGTCTATGTTATTGTTTGAGTTTTAAAAACTTTACTAAATTTAATTCTTAATAATACAATTTATAAAAAAATTATTTTAATGTTTCTGTGAGAAATACCTAAGTTTATGTAAAATCATAGTTTTTTTCTTGCGATAATATAGATATTGATTTATATTTAATATATCAAAAAAAGTTGATGTATTAAATGATATAAAACTACTTTGACAATAAGGAGGCGTGCTTGATTGCGAGTAAACCATTCAAGTACTTTAACTGTTGGTTACTTTGTAAGTTATTTAAATCTTGTTATGCTATCAAGAGAAATCAATTTAAAAGAAGCTACAATATATATGGAAAAGGAGTTCTTTAAAGGGAACATTAATCAGTATGGAGAATCAACAAAAAATAACTATAAACAAGCAATTCAAGAATTGAAATAAAGATAATATAAACTCAATGAAATATTATAAAAAGGATGGTCTTTTATGGAAGTTATTAAAGCAAAGACTGATATGAGTGAAGATCAACAATTTGACTTTTATGAAAATATGTTTAATGCACTTGCCGATAAAATCAGATTAAAAATACTAAATCAAATTAGCCAAAGCTTCAATAAATCATTATGTGTATGTGATTTAGAAGAGTTATTAGATATAAAACAATCTAAACTTTCTTATCATTTAAAAAAATTAGTAGATGCAAATGTTCTTATTGCTGAAAAGCATGGCACATGGAATTATTATAAAATTAATGAGCAGCAAATACAGGTTGTTTTAAATGAAGATACTTGTTGTAAGATACTTTAAGTATCTTTTTTAATATAGTATTAATCAATTTTTTTTGATTAATACATCAAGAAATATTGATTAATTAAATTTGGAGGCATTATACTCATGTTAGATTCAATTATGGAATTTATAAAAACATTTGTGATGTTGTTTTTTGAACTATTCATACTATTTATCATCGTGAGCTTTATCGTAAGTATCATCCAGCAGATAGTTTCAGAAGAAAAAATAAAATACTTTTTAAGTAAACCTAATCAAGCTATTAATTATATTTTGGGAATGGCTTTTGGTGCGATGACACCATTTTGTTCTTGTTCAACTATTCCAATACTTGCAGGTCTATTAAATTCTAAAGTACCTTTTGGTCCAGCAATGAGTTTTTTAATTGCGTCACCTTTAATGAATCCATTAATGATATTTATGTTATGGGCCTTATTAGGTTGGAAAGTTGCTGTTGTTTATTTTATTGTACTAGCAATCTTTAGTGTCTTAACGGGTCTAGTATTTTCAAAAATGAATTTATCTAAAAGTTATAAAGGTGTAAATGTTAAAGGCGATGGGTTTTTCGCTAATAAAAATGGATCTCGTTTTAAACAAGCATTAAATGATGCTTGGGCATTCTTATATCCAATGATTCCTTACTTATTTATCGGTGTATTTATTGGTGCTTTTATATATGGCTTTGTACCCGAAACATTTATTACTAAATATGCGAGTGGAGGTGGCATTATATCCGTATTTATTGCTTCTATTATAGGTATTCCTATGTATATTAGACCTGAAACAATGTTACCTATAGCTGAAGCATTAGCTTCAAAAGGAATGTCGCTTGGGACAGTTGTTGCTTTGATCATTGGTGGTGCTGGTGCAAGTATTCCAGAAGTTGTATTATTATCGAAACTATTCAAGAAAAAATTTGTAATCTCATTCGTTATCGCCATTTTAGTTGTAGCTATTTCTACAGGTTTGATGGTGAACATCGTTATTTAAAGGAGGTGAGATAATGGGAGTCAAAGACGTATTAAAAAAATTAAAACCTCAGAATCAATCATGTTGTTCTGTAGAAATTGAAGAAAAAACAGAGAAGAATGAAAAAGAACAGCAGGATAATAATAATTGTTGTAACAATTAATTTAGAAGTCTGTAAAATATATGCTTCTAATAAATGAACGACAAATTCCAATGTAATAGTATGGAATTTGTCGTTCTTTCGTTTCAGTTAAGGAAAATGTTGTTGTTTATTTAATATTCTTTAAGACTTATAACAAAAAGACGTTAATTAAAAACCGCATCATTAACCGATACGCAGAATCATATTATAAATAAAACTAAAAATGAGGTTGTATATAACTCACTCTGAAATTGTTTGAATATATAGTATCTTTAGTAAAATGCAGCTATTGTGGCGTAAAATTTGAGAATCAAAAAATGATTAATATAGTTTGAAAAGACTGAATATAAATACTAGAAAAATAGCCAGTAAATGAGTTTATTATGAATTCATTTACTGGCTTCTTTAAATAATGATCTAGACAATTTGCTTTTCTAGACCTACTTTGAAATGCGTTATTTTCTTTAAGAATAGTAATATATGATTTGTGTTGATAATGCTAACCTTGGTCAGAGTGTATTGTCATGCGATAGTTCAGATGAGATTTTTTAATTAAAACCTTGTTTTACACATCGATGACAAGGTCTAATGTAGGACGTGTAGACATCATTTTCAGAATGATATAAATAAATCCATAAATGGAGATAAATCGAAACTATTTATACCCTATGGGGGTATATGTTATAGTATAAGTAGCTTTACTATAACATTTTCATTGGGAGGGGTTAATTTGAAGAATAATGGTGAAGAGCATAATCATCAAAATCACATGAATCATTCCAATCAAATGCATCATGATAACCATGCCTCACATCATCATCATAGTGGCCATGCACATCATCATGGAAATTTTAAAGTTAAGTTTTTTGTTTCATTAATTTTTGCAATACCTATCATTCTTTTATCGCCAATGATGGGCGTTAACTTACCTTTTCAATTCACATTTCCAGGTTCTGAATGGGTAGTGTTAATATTAAGTACAATTTTATTCTTTTATGGTGGTAAACCGTTCTTGTCTGGTGGTAAAGATGAAATTGCTACAAAAAAACCAGGCATGATGACCTTAGTTGCTCTAGGTATTTCAGTAGCTTATATTTATAGCTTGTATGCTTTTTATATGAATAACTTTAGTAGTGCAACTGGTCATACAATGGACTTTTTTTGGGAATTAGCAACCTTAATTTTAATTATGCTATTAGGACATTGGATAGAAATGAATGCTGTCGGAAATGCTGGAGATGCTTTAAAGAAAATGGCAGAACTGTTACCTAATAGTGCTATTAAAGTTATGGATAATGGCCAACGCGAAGAAGTTAAAATATCAGACATCATGACTGATGATATCGTCGAAGTAAAAGCCGGAGAAAGCATTCCAACAGATGGTATTATCGTTCAAGGACAAACATCTATAGATGAATCCCTAGTCACTGGAGAATCTAAAAAAGTACAAAAAAATCAAAATGACAACGTCATCGGGGGTTCTATTAATGGGTCTGGAACAATACAAGTCAAGGTTACAGCTGTGGGAGAAGATGGATATCTTTCTCAAGTTATGGGACTTGTTAATCAAGCACAAAATGATAAATCTAGTGCTGAATTGTTATCTGATAAAGTAGCGGGTTATTTATTCTACTTTGCTGTAAGTGTTGGCGTGATTTCTTTTATTGTCTGGATGCTCATTCAAAATGATGTTGATTTTGCATTAGAACGTCTTGTAACTGTGTTAGTCATTGCTTGTCCACATGCTTTAGGCTTGGCAATACCTTTAGTCACTGCACGTTCTACTTCAATTGGTGCACATAATGGTTTAATTATTAAAAATAGAGAATCTGTAGAAATAGCTCAACATATCGATTATGTAATGATGGATAAAACTGGTACTTTAACTGAGGGTAACTTTTCTGTGAATCATTATGAGAGCTTTAAAAATGATTTGAGTAATGATACAATATTAAGCCTTTTCGCCTCATTAGAAAGTCAATCTAATCACCCATTAGCTATAAGTATTGTTGATTTTGCGAAAAGTAAAAATGTTTCATTTACTAATCCACAAGACGTTAATAATATTCCAGGTGTCGGATTAGAAGGTCTAATTGATAATAAAACATATAAAATAACAAATGTCTCTTATCTTGATAAACATAAACTTAATTATGACGATGACTTGTTTACTAAATTAGCTCAACAAGGTAATTCAATCAGCTATTTAATTGAGGATCAACAAGTCATTGGCATGATTGCTCAAGGAGATCAAATTAAAGAAAGCTCAAAACAAATGGTAGCTGATTTACTATCAAGACATATTACACCAGTCATGCTTACAGGTGACAATAATGAAGTGGCACACGCTGTCGCAAAAGAATTAGGTATTAGTGATGTCCACGCACAACTCATGCCAGAAGATAAGGAAAGCATTATAAAAGATTATCAAAGTGACGGTAATAAAGTCATGATGGTCGGAGACGGTATCAATGATGCGCCGAGTCTTATAAGAGCCGATATTGGTATAGCAATTGGTGCAGGCACAGATGTTGCAGTGGATTCAGGTGATATCATACTTGTTAAAAGTAATCCATCAGATATTATTCATTTCTTGACCCTTTCAAATAATACTATGAGAAAAATGGTGCAAAACTTATGGTGGGGTGCAGGTTATAATATTGTTGCTGTACCTTTAGCAGCTGGCGCATTAGCTTTTATCGGGTTAATATTATCACCAGCTGTAGGAGCAATATTAATGTCTTTAAGTACAGTTATAGTAGCGATTAATGCCTTTACATTAAAATTAAAATAAAAGATAGGAGTTTTATTATGGTTAAAAAATTATTTTTTATGATATTAGGATCATTACTAATATTATCAGCTTGCTCCAATAATGATGAAAAAGATAAAGACACTAATGACCAAAAAAGTGAGAGCCATATGAAGCATAATGATGAAAGTAAAGTTCCAGAAGATATGACATCGACTAATGAGGGTGAATTTAAAGTGGGAGATAAAGTAACGATTACAGCAGGGCATATGCCAGGGATGAAAGGCGCAGAAGCTACTGTAAAAGGTGCGTATAAAACATATGCCTATGTTGTAAGTTATAAACCCACAAATGGAAATGAAAAAGTAAACAATCATAAATGGGTCGTAAACGAAGAGATTAAAGATGCACCTAAAGATGGATTTAGTAAGGGCGATACTGTTAAATTAGAAGCAAATCATATGTCTGGCATGAAAGGTGCTACAGCCAATATAGATAACGTGAAAAAGACTACTGTTTACGTGGTTGATTACAAATCCAAAGATAATGGTAAAATCATTAAAAATCATAAATGGATGACAGGAAATGAACTGAAAGCACGCTAAAAATCTAGTTCTAAATTGAGAAATAAATAGATATAAAAATTAAAAAGAAGTCTTAGAAGAATAACATTTATCAAAAAACGCTTAATAGACGTGAAGAATATCGTCTATTAAGCGTTTTATATTAATATTTTATCAGTACATTGCATTTTTCTACGCCAAACAAGGTAGTTAAATGATACTAGTCTTAATTTTTCACAACATACTATTCGCAATAATAATATTCAAACATCTTCTCAGAAACTATAAATGATGACCCTTAAACTATTCGTCGTGTTTAAGCACGCGAGTCATTTCTTCAATCTTGCCGGCATGTAATGGAACATGGAAGGCATTTAGTACTAATAATTCATTGAGTGTTTGACAACCAGCAACGGGTTCGTTAAGTTCTTGTGATAATTGTTCATCCGTTAGTTTGCGCGCACGTTCAGGAAGTGTTTTTAAATTTTCTTTAATCGTTTCGATTGCTGGAACATCTTGTCCTTCCCAGTTAGCAGGGCTAGATCCATAACCAAATAGTTTAGTATATTTAGCGACGTCTACGGCATTTTGACCACCTATTGATAAAGCAGAATCGAAAATCGTTAAAACATGTCCGAATTGCCAATGTAACGTATTTGGAAAAACATCATTTTCTTTATCTAATACGTGTTCAACGTTCCAATTATCATAAATAGATAGTAAATGATTTACACCTATATCAATTACATCGTAAACTGTTTTATCATTCATTTACGTTTCCTCCTATATTTAAAAAGTGTAGCACTAAAAATCTACCCGTTAAAAATTACTCACAAACACTATGATTAGAAGTACCCGTTTTATTTACTGTATAGAATGAATGGATGTAAAGAAGATGAAGACTAGACAAGTATCGAAGCTATATTACTGAAAAAATGTTATTAAAACTACAATAATAAATATTTATAACAGAGAGACTGACAAAATTATCTATTCAATTTCTTAGAAGATAACTTAAGCTAGTCATCCTTAGCTTGTTTTGTTTTTTCGAATTCTATTCTTACAATGAAGAAATTTCTTAATCATAGCATCAAAATAATGGAAAAAAAGAGTGGGACAGAATGTATTTTGAAATCATCGTCTCATTTCACCAAGTTTATCAAGAAGAATTAGGATTGAAAAAAGCTTAGCATAAGTGCATTTTCAACTCAGTCATCGACTGTTAACATATTAAAAAAGCCCAAGACACTTAATGATGTCTCAGGCTTTTTTATCTATTTGTTCAAGAAGTTACGTATATACTTTTTTATTTATATAGTCATTATTGTGGTTTTAAAATGACTTTAATATTGTTATCTTTTTTCTGATCGAAAATATCGTAAGCTTGTTTTGCTTCTTCTAAAGGCATGGTATGCGTTATAATTTCTGTTGGATCAAACACTTCATTTTTAATCATTTCATATAATTTTGGCATTTGATGAATCACTGGCGCTTGACCACTTTTTACTTGAACATCTCTATTAAAAATTAAATCTATTGGAAAATTATCTGCAGGTGTAGCATAAATACCAGTTAATTGAATGGTACCAAATTTTCTTACTGATTCTGCTGCTGTAATAATTGGACTAATATTACCGCGTTGTGCTGAGTTTGAACTAATCTCTAAATCATCTTGAGCGACTTGTCCATCCATTCCCACACAATCTATCACAACATCTGCACCGCCACGTGTATTTTCACGAAGTAATTTTCCAATATTATCTTCTTTAGAAAAATTATACACTTCAGCATCATTGAATTTTTTCGCATGGTTTAATCTATGTTCCACATTATCAATGGCAATCACACGTTCAGCACCTTTTAATTTAGCAAATTTTTGTGCCATTAAACCGATTGGACCACAACCTAGAACAATAACAGTATCACCAGATTTTACGCCCGCATGTTCTACACTCCAATAAGCTGTTGGGACAACATCAGATAAAAATAATACTTGTTCGTCTTTCAAATCACTATCTGGAACTTTGAAAGAAGAGAAGTCAGCAAATGGAACTCTTAAATACTCTGCTTGTCCTCCCCAATGGTTCCCGTGCATGGCACCAAAACCGAAAAGTCCACCATTGTCCATTTTCCAATTTGCAGGGGATGGATTAGAGTTGTCGCATTGAGATTCCATATGGTTATTACAATAGAAGCAGTCACCACAACCGATGTTAAAAGGTATAACCACTCTATCACCTTTTTTTAAAGTCTTAACGTCTTTTCCTACTTCTTCTACAATTCCCATTGGCTCATGTCCAATAACAAAACCAGGATCCATAAATAAATCGCCTTGATGATAAAGATGTAAATCAGAACCACATATACCTGAAGCTGTTATTTTAATAATTGCATCTGTGGATTCTTCTATCGTTGGATCGTTCACTTCACGAACTTCCATATTTTTATGACCTTGATAAGTAACTGCTTTCATTAATATCGCCCTCCTCCTGTCAATCTACCCCTTGTAACACATTATAAACTCTGAAGAGTCATATATTATTTTTAGATGATGTAGATATGTTCGAATTAGAGGCTACTTTAGTAGAAAGGATATAGACGCATCGATGCTACATTCATTTATGGAAATGAAGAAAAAGTAGAGGAAGGTCTTGTAACAACAAGACTTAAACGTGAAGACGTATTTATCACAACTAGACGATGTTAGACGAGACAATGTGGAAAAAATATTATTAAACATTAGACAATCTTGATTTAGATTATTTGGATTTATATTGAGTACACCAACCAAGTACAAATGAGGTGGTAATGATTGATACATGAAAAGGGAGGAAAGATTGATATCAATCAGACAAAGTTAAAGTATCGGAGTAAGTCACTTTAATAGAGAGGTTTTGCTTTAGAAATTTACATGATGATGAGCAATACTATTGAAGAAGATAAAAAAAGAGATTATACCATCCGTATAATCCCCGTAGATACATAATATATAATTGAACTCCCAACTCATACATAGTCTTTCCCCTAAGGCCATTATGCGACTATGCCTTGTATTTGTCTATGTTCAAATATGTTAATAATAAAAAAATGAGTATAACGTTTATATAAACGTGTACATGGTTTTTACACGATCTGCCTAGTTAGGTCATAAGAAATGAACTATCTATTCAAGGCCATACGCAAATTTGATTTTATATAGTTCATGGTCACTTAAATGAAATTCATTAGTATGGAATACATATTTACCAAATATATTTTTAGCTTCTTTAGGTGAGATAATATATTCATTTTTTAATTTTTCTAACTCTTGAGCTACACTTGTTGCAAAATTATATTGATCATCACGTGTGTGATAATCATTAAAACCATTTTCTGATTGTTTTATTAAGTTTTCTATTTGAGTTGAATCCTTATTATTTCTTGATAATCTAGATTTTCTAAGTCTTTCTAACGTTTTCATCGCTTTAGCGTATTTATCTTCGATTGCTTTTACTCTATTTAATGTTTTTAATGAGGCTCTATTTGGTATAACGTGACGTGATGAATCATAAGCATATTTATCTTCAATTGCTTTTAAAGTGTCATTAAATTTATCTGTAGCTTGATTTTCATTGTTTTGACTTGCTCTATTTAATTCACTATATGCATTTTGTATCTCTAATTGCTTGGCGACTTCTTTTAAATATTGTGTTAATTCATTCATCTAGACAAACTCCTTTATTTATTTAATTTTCTTTATTGAACATTTTCTTCATTTGTATATATATATCACTTAATACATATAATAAAACATTATGATTTAATTATAAATTATTTAACAAGATATAATTATTTAGTATTAAGACTATTATATATATTAAATGTAAAAAAACGATAACAATCAATATTAAATATTGTAAAAAGTATAGTTGGAATCTATAACTGATGAACTGTTTATCTTAAATAGTGAGAGAAAGACTAACAGAAACTTAATATAATAGTTAAGTAATAAAAAATGCCCACATCTCATGGGCATTTTTATGATTACATTGTACTGATATCAATAACAAAACGATATTTAACTTTAGATGCCAACACTCTTTCGTAAGCATCATCAATATCATCTGCTGTAATTAATTCAATTTGTGGGGCGATATGATGTTCAGAACAGAAATCTAACATGTCTTGAGTTTCTTTAATACCACCGATAGCAGATCCAGCAAATGAACGACGATGACCAATTAAATTAAATACTTGTAAGGATACAGGCTCAGCTGGGGCACCAACATTAACGAGTGTACCATCTAAGGCTAATAATTTAAGATAGTCATCTATGTCTAATTTTGCACTTACAGTATTAATAATTAAGTCAAATGAACCAGCAAGTTCTTTAAATGTTGATTCGTCACTAGTTGCATAATAAGCTGAAGCACCAAATTTTAAACCATCTTCTTTTTTATTTAACGTACGTGATAATACATTCACGTTAGCGCCCATTGCATGTGCAATTTGAACTGCCATATGTCCAAGGCCGCCCATACCAATGATTGCTACATTCTTTTTACCTTCATAGGCTTTCCAATGATTTAAAGGTGAGTAAGTTGTAATGCCCGCACATAGTAAAGGAGCAGCAACCTCTAAACTGATATTGTCAGGAATACGTAATACGAAATCTTCTTGTACAACAATATGTGTTGAGTAACCGCCTTGTGTTTTCTCACCATATTTGTCAGTACTTGCATAAGTACCTACATTTCCATTTAAACAGTATTGTTCTTCGTCATTTTTACAGTTTTCACATTCACCACAAGAATCTACCATACATCCAACGCCTACACGGTCGCCAACTTTATATTTAGTGACGTCAGGACCGACCTCTTTAACAATACCTGCAATTTCATGACCTGGTACGAGTGGATAATCGACAGGGCCCCATTCTTCTCGAGCAGTATGGATATCAGAGTGACAGATACCTGCATATTTAATCTCTATTAATACATCATGTTTATCTAAATCACGACGTTTAATTTCAGTAGCGAAAAATTCAGAATCTGGGCCATTTACAGCTCTTGCTTTTACATTCATCATAGTCATTTCCCCTTATACATATAAGATAGAATATACGCGTTTGTATGATTCTTCATATTGACAATAGAGACTTAGATTAATTAAGTCAACACATTGAACTCAATATGTATAGTACAAGGTGATTTTAAACTAATCGTTGTGAGGCATGTTTCAATGACTTCATATTAGAAAGGAAAATAAAAACAGATAAATAGACTTTTAATAAAAATGTAATTATATTGATAACATGTTGAGGGACATCCAAGAGACATCTCTGACAAATATAGAAGTGGAGGAACAAACGATGAACATTGGTATTATTGGAGCAACAGGTAAATTAGGAACCAAAGTATTAGATGAAGCACAACAACGTGGACATGAAGTAACTGCGATTGTAAGAAATGCTGCTAAATTAGATGATGATAAAGATGTTAAAGTGATTGAAAAAGACGTGTTTGATTTAACTTCAGATGATATTAAAGATTTAGACGTGGTAGTCAATGCATTTGGCGCGCCATTGGGTGAAGAAGAAGTGCACGTTGAAGTGGGACGCGTATTGATTAACATATTAAAAGATGTAGATACAAGAGCCATTATTGTAGGGGGTGCTGGTAGTCTATTCGCAGATGATGCGCATACTATACGTGTTATGGATACACCAGATTTCCCAGAAATAGTGAAACCAACAGCTAAAGGATCAAGTCGTAATTTACAAGACTTACAACATGCTGAAGGAATTACTTGGACCTTTATTAGTCCATCAGCGGAATTTGACTTTGAAGGTAAACGTACAGGCACCTATACGTTAGGAAAAGATCAATTATTATTTAATAGTAAAGGTAATAGTTATATCAGTTATGCAGATTTTGCTATTGCTATAGTAGATGAAGCTGAAAATAAAGCGCATATTAATGAACGTTTCACAGTTGTTGGTGAAGAAGAATAATAGTGACTCTAGATGCCCTTTAGGAGAAATAATTAAAAAGGCCAATCTAAATTAAAAGTAATTAGCTAAAATGCAATGGCAGTCATAAAGATAGTAAAAGAACAATTTAAAGAATGTCCTACTATGTATCAGTATGATGATAGTATTTGGGAGGATATTTTAGTGTGTGACTCTATTATTTTGTTTTTTAATAATAGAGTCATAACTAGTTAATTATAGAAAAAAAGTAGGGTATTAAATATAGGAAGACTTTAAAGGAGAGAATTATGATTAATATTAAAAAAGTTACAAGAATTGTGTTACCTTTAGCAGGTGGAATGGTTATTGGGAGATTAACAGCTAAAGCTCAAAATGATTATAAACATTATGAAAAACCACCTTTTTCACCTCCAGCTAAAGTATTTCCAATTGTATGGCCACTACTTTATACCTCAATGGGAGTAGCTTATCAATTATCATATGCGCATGCAGCTCATAAAAGAGAGAAACAGTCTATAACACGTGCTCATTATGCACAATTAGGATTGAATTATGCGTGGACGATACTTTATTTCAATTTAAAACTGAGAAAGACATCTTTAATTGAAAGTTATGTATTACTTGCAGCTGGAAATATTACTGCACATCGTTTTTATGCATCTAATAAGTATGCTGGTTTATTAATGTTGCCTTATGTCATTTGGTTAAGTTACGCAAGTTATTTAAACGGAGGTAATGTAATCTTAAATGAAGATAAACCAGGTTATACTAGAGATTAAAACTGAATGATATGCACAACACTAGACTCTATAGTAGGGATATATTAAGTGACGGTATTAAATGAACTTATGTATTATTCTTTTATAAATTATGTAAAAAAAGCACAAGCATGTATACATACATGCTTGTGCTAAAATTTATGTTTAAACAGGGACAACATTTGTTGCTTGTTCGCCACGTTGACCTTCAGTGATGTCAAACTCTACTTTTTGACCTTCTTCTAAAGTTTTATATCCATCAGTAGCGATACCTGAAAAGTGAACAAACACATCGTCACCGTCTTCTCTTTCGATAAATCCAAAACCTTTTTCTGCGTTAAACCATTTAACTGTACCGTTATTCATATAGAATACCTCCAAGTGCTTTTGCACATCATATTTGTAACAAATTCATAAATTAAAAGAGAATATTCTATAAAAATATACTACAATCCAAAATACGAGCTTTTATTACGTGAAACCAACTATACACCTTTTGAATGAATAAGTACAGCATTATTTTGAAATTTAGCATAATTTCTTTTGGAATTATAAAAATACATAGATAACAAGACTAAGATTTATAATTTATTAAGATCGTTATTTTACATATATCGAAATAAATATATGTAAAATGAATGCTACGGTGGCGAAACATCTAAGATTTTAATTACTTTTTAATATATCCTAAATTGCCACCAACAGTTTCATAAAAATCAAAACGCATGCCTGATTTGATAACTGAGCCATTTAAATCTTTATCTAAAACTGTAAGAGCTAATTTTCCATCAGGTAAATTCTTTGTTGTAAATTGAACAGTATATTCTCCAGATTTAAAACGATGTTTCTTAATATCTAATACGATGAATTGAGTTGGATCTTTTCGATGTTTTACTTCTAGATACTTTAACTCAGAGTTTTTAGAAAGTATTTTTAAGAACACCTTATCATTCTCTTGAGAGATGTTTAGTAATGTAGGATGCATTCTTTTTTTGTAATGTGTTCCTTTAAACGAATAGTAATATATATCGTTTTTCTCATGAAGCGGCTTATCATCTTTTTTAAGATAGAATTTAACAAAACTGATAATGTCTTCTTTATTCCCCTCACGTATTAGTTTGATGGCTTGTCGGTTTAAATCATCATCTGCATAGTCTAAAGCATCGAAATGTTCATCTACCATATGAATGATATTTTGAAAAATAGGAAGTAACTCATTTATGTTTTTAATAAAGCCTTTTTTATAGAATTTAGCTTCTAAAACATCTTTATTAATAATACGATATAGTAAATTAGGCATTAATTTATTATTTTTATGCTTACTCATTAAGTGACGATAGGCTTCACCTTGCCATTTCATACGATTAATATGTGTTGATTTTTCTGATTTTACTAAAGAAATATTATCGTCGTAACGGTTAGCACAATAAACCACATCTTGTGTTGTACTAATACGTTTAGTATTGAAAAAGACTTCTGCGAAAAATTGTAAATCTTCTCCAAAAATCATTTCTGGAAATTGAATATGATTCTTTTTAATGACGCTAGCTTTAATCATACGACCAGCAGGTGCTAAATGATAAAATGATTTTCTAAAGTGTTTTAAATCTACTTTATTATATGCAATTTTAGATAGAGCAACGCCACTTCTAGCTATGCGATCACTATGCACATATTTTGTTAAGCCTGTAGCATAGTCTGTCTTGTTTGTTTTTAAAAGTGTATATAACTTTTCTAGAGCATCTTCAGGTAACCAATCATCACCGTCTATAAACATGATGTACTTTCCCTTACTTAAATCAATAGATAAATTTCGTGGTTTCGCAGGTGTACCCGAATTTTGATCTAATTGAATAAATTTGTAATTAGAAAAACTGTCTATTTTTTTAGAAACAATATCAACGGTTTGGTCAGTAGAACAGTCATCCACCACGATTAATTCAAAATCTCTCATATCCATCGATTGTTTTAAGACACTATCTAATGTTTTATTAATAAATTTTTCTTTGTTATACGTACTAATTAATACACTTACTTTAGGCCTATGATTGATTTCTTTACTCTTTATAACCTTCATTTTTATACTCCTTTAATTAGTAATCTTTTTGATAATCTAATGTATTTTAAAAAGTAGTTAAAATACAAATAATAATCTAATTATATTTAATATAATCAATTTTTTCTATCGTTATTTATTGTAATAATCTAATTATAGATTATGTTATATATTTTGTTTTTAAGTATTAATATATCTATTATCATCACAATAATCTTTAATTATCTATAAAAATACCTAAATTAGGTAATTATGATATATATGAGATTGGAAAATAAAATGAACTCTGATTTATTTATAGGGGATGCGAGCGTTTCCAAAGAAACTCAAAAATGTTATAATTACAGTTGAAAACGATTCCAATGAATTGTTATTTGATATAGCTATTTAATTATTGAATTAAATGACTATATCAAGTAATAAATAGGAGAGATAGAAATGAAAGATACAGATCAAATACATACTAAAAATACTGAAGAACAAGGTATCACACTACCCTATTTAAAAAAAGCAGTTATTTTTTCTATTACATTTGGTTTCTTCGGAGTAAACATGGCATTTGCACTTCAATCAGCAATGATGGGAAGAATATTTCAAACGCTAGGCGCCGACCCTAATAATTTAGGTTGGTTTTTTATTTTGCCGCCATTAGCAGGAATGATTGTACAACCACTTATTGGATACTATTCTGATAGAACTTGGACTAGATTTGGGCGTCGGATGCCATATCTTTTAATTGCTGGTCCAATCGGAGCGATTGTATTAGTCCTATTACCTAATGCAGGTTCGTTTGGATTTGGATATGCATCACTTATGGCTTTGTCATTTGGTGCAATTATGACGTTACTTATGGATTTAACTTCAAATGCGTGTATGCAGCCCTATAAAATGATTATTGGAGATATGGTAAACGAAAAACAAAGAGATATGGCCTGGTCATGGCAACAAATCTTCTCAAATTTAGGTGGTATTATTGCTACACTATTACCATTTTTACTAACAATGATGGGAATGAGTAATGTAGCGCCTAAAGGGGAAGTACCGATGACAGTAAAAATAGCTTATTATATTGCAGCAGCGGTATTACTCATTGCTTCTATTTGGACGGTTCTTTCCGTTAAAGAATATGAACCTAAAACATATAACTATTATCACGGCATCTCAGATGACAATAGGAATGAGAAATTAAATTTATGGCAACTGTTAAAAACGGCGCCTAAACAATTTTGGCAAATTAGTGTAGTTCAATTTTTTAACTGGTTTGCATTAATGTATCTCTGGACGTATTCAACAGGTGCAATAGCAAAAAATGTATGGAATGCGACAGACCCTTCTTCAGCAGGATATCAAGCAGCAGGAAACTGGTATGGTGTGTTATACTGTATACAATTTTTAAGTTCAGTTATTTTTGGTTTTGTCATTGCAAAATCTAAACCTTCTCAAAGAAAATTCTGGTATAGTTTTGGATTAATTTTTGGTGGATTAGGTCTTATTTCAATGTTCTTTATTCATAACCAATGGTTACTCATTATTTCATTTATATTCATTGGTATTAATAACTTAACGATGAATACTCAACCATTCACACTATTAACCGAAGCAATTGATGGAGAAAATTCAGGTGCTTATCTAGGGTTATTTAATACAAGTATTTGTCTACCACAAATTGTCGCTTCTGTAGTAAGTTTTGCACTTTTCCCATTATTAGGAAGTTCAATGCCTGCCATGTTATTATTTGCAGGAATCATGATGCTTCTGGGTGCAATCTCAGTTAAATTTATTAACGCAAAATTTGAATGAAATATTAAAAAATAAAAAAATTTATTTATAATTTGTAAGAGCGAAAAATAATTTTTCGCTCTTTTTTTATAAAAACTATCAGCAATGTTTCATAAACAATATCATGATGTCATTAAAAATTTAATACATTTAAGGAATATCAAACCTTGAAGTATAAGTGAAGACATACTAATGATTACGCGGTAAATCACTCGCTATAGAACATCATTCATTTAATTAATATTGACATTATTAAAAATCTCTGTACAATTTAAATCGTAATAATTACGATTTAAAAGGAGAGAATATAAATGAGTAAGATACCTGTAACTGTATTAAGTGGTTATTTAGGTTCAGGGAAGACAACGTTACTAAATCATATTTTAAATCATCGAGAAGGCCGTCGTATTGCAGTTATTGTGAATGATATGAGTGAGGTTAATATTGATAAAGATTTAGTTGCTGATGGTGGTGGACTGTCTAGAACAGATGAAAAATTAGTTGAACTATCTAATGGATGTATTTGTTGCACGTTACGGGACGATTTATTAAAAGAAGTTGAACGACTTGTACATAAAGGCAATATTGATTATATCGTTATTGAATCTACAGGCATTTCTGAACCAGTACCTGTAGCGCAAACATTCTCGTATATCGATGAAGCGATGGGAATAGATCTCACTTCGATTTGTCGTTTAGATACGATGGTTACGGTCGTTGATGCGAATCGATTTGTTAATGATATTCATTCAGAAGATTTACTTGTGGATCGTAATCAAGGTGCGGATGTGACAGATGAACGTTCGATTGCGGATTTATTAATAGACCAAGTTGAATTCTGTGATGTACTTGTATTGAATAAAACAGATTTAGTTACAAATGAAGCGCTAGATAAGTTAGAACATATACTTAGAACATTACAACCAGATGCAAAAATAATTAAAACAACGCAGTCTCAAGTAGATATTAATGATGTCTTAGATACAGGACGATTTGATTTTGAAAAAGCTAGCAATTCTGCAGGATGGATTAAGGAACTAACAGAAGGCGGCCATGAGACGCATACACCAGAAACTGAAGAATATGGTATGAATTCGTTTGTCTATTCAAGACGATTACCGTTTCACGCGAAACGTTTCAATGATTGGTTAGAACAAATGCCTCAAAACATTGTTCGTTCAAAAGGGATTGTATGGCTTGCGCAATATAACGAGGTTGCGTGTTTACTGTCACAAGCAGGATCGTCATGTAATATCAGCCCAGTTACATATTGGGTTGCATCAATGTCTAAAGAAAAACGGGAAGAGATACTTGCTCAACGTCGTGACGTAGCGGAAAGTTGGGATATTGAATATGGGGATAGAAATACACAATTTGTCATTATTGGTACCGACTTAGATCAAGAAAAAATAGAAAAAGAACTCGATGAATGCCTGGTGAATAGTAGCGAAATGAATTCTGATTGGCATCAACTTGAAGATCCTTATCGTTGGAAAATAAGAAAACCTTAAGAAATAATGGATATTAAACAAGTTATGATGATAAAAATATTGATTACAATTTTCATATAAACATCATACTACTTTTCGTAATATAGTATTGCAAGCGCAATCTAATACTAAAACGACCAAACCTTATTATAATTACAGTAGGTAATCATAATGGAATAAAAGTATATATATAATTCTCACAAACAACATTATAGTATTGCCTTTTATACTGAAAACGATAAAATTTAAAATATTTGATTGGTCATTTTTTAGTTTTATACAACAAGAGATTAATAAAATTAAAGAGGAAACGACGAAATTATCGTCACTTCCTCTTTTTTTTATGGCATCATTAATTGAATACCTCTAATGATATTTTTTAAAAATAGCACAAGTGCCCATATAAAGAAAATAACTGCGATGAGGATTGCAATAATCCAGCCGATACCGTGTTCACTATTTACAAAAGCTGGGGAAATAGATAGGGTTACTAATCCTAATACCACCATAACCCAACTCATGATGTGATTGAATAACGCATTTCTAGCATGGGTCGAAGCTGGTGGTTGTGCGACGATCCATACAATAAGTGGAAATAATACTGGTGCAAAGAAGACACTTAAATAGCTAATGCCTCCTAAAATATCACTTTCTCTATAATTTTCATTTGGCATATCATGATCACCTCAATTCTATAAAAACATATAATAAAATAAATAGTAAGTAAGACATTCTAAAATTACAACACTGTAAGTTAGTATAAGATTGATGTTGAAAATAGTTAATTAAATATTTTGATGAATATAGCATATAAATGTATTAAATTGTACAATATTAATATATTAACTTTTAAAAGGTGGATATGATGCGGGATTTTTTAAAACTGTTAGGGGCATTACTAACAGTGATCATTACATTTAGCATTTCAATTTTATTTAGTTTCTTAATACCTCTAATGGTAGAAGGAAATATTTTAAACATGGGGAAATTAAATCAGCCGACATTTATTATGTTGTGGATTATTTTTAGTGTTATATTCAATATTATTATTCTTATTTTAGCTTTTTCATTGATTCAGTTTAGTAGTGACTTTGTAAATAAAATGAAATTAATAGCGACGCTAACCTTTTTTGTAATTATTAGTTATACATGCTTTAGTCATATAGATATGCAAGGTTTAACTGATCATTTAACATTAACGAGTTCTAAACATGCCCGAGAAGTATCAATCAAACTATTACCATTTATTTTAACGATATCATTAGGGTGTTATAGCGCTATTTTATCCTACTTACAACATCAAATTGATAAAGAAGAACGTAATATATAGTTTTTGAAAGCGTTTTACATATTAATACTCATTTTTTTGAAACAGTGCTAAAATAAAGGTGAGAACAGATAAAGGGGGAGATTAAAATGTTAGCATACAAAAACATTTTAATTGCAGTTGATGGATCAGATGAAGCAGAATGGGCCTTTAATAAAGCCGTTGATGTAGCAAAACGTAATGATGCAAAGCTCACAATTGTGCATGTGATTGATACGAGAACATATACTGCGTATGAAGTGTACGCATCTCAATTTGACCCGTCTAAAGAGTATTCTGAGAAGTTACTTGAAGGCTATAAAGAACTTGCCGTTAAAGAAGGCGTGACAAATGTAGAAACACGACTTGAATTTGGCCCACCGAAATTACTCATTCCTAAAAATTTAGCAAATGAATTAGATGTTGATTTAATTATGTGTGGTGCTTCAGGATTAAATGCAGTCGAACGTTTTATGATTGGCTCAGTATCAGAAGCGATTGTACGTCATGCCCCATGTGATGTATTAGTTGTACGTACTGAAGAAATTCCAGAAGACTTTGAATCAAAAGTAGCAACTCCAGCATTTAGAAGACGATATTTTGAAAGTTCAGAACATAAGTAATGATGACTTAATATATGACTTCATTCTCACGAAGCAGTGAGAATGAAGTTTTTTATTCTGGAATAAAGCAAATGATTATTTCAGATAATATATAAAATATGGTATCATTTTTATTTAAGTGTCGTGTTCTAAATAATAGCGCACAATCATTTAAAAATCTAAGTATAAAAGGAGTATTATATCAACATGAGTCAAATGAAACAACTGTTTATTAAATTTATTGAACCATTGACGAAGATAGAATTTTATCAAAATTTACTAGCCAATATTTTAATTATTGTTGCTTATATCTTATTAGGTATGATTGTTATTGCAATTTCTAGAAAAGTAGTAACGAAATTTTTTAAAGTCAATGAGAAGAAGAAGACACGCTATAAAATTAAAAGAAGTGAGACACTTTCAACACTTGTTCAAAACTTAATTAGTTATGTTGTTTGGTTTATTGTTCTTACATCGATTCTCTCTCGTTTTGGAATTAGCGTCTCAGCTATTTTAGCTGGGGCTGGTGTTGTTGGTTTAGCAGTTGGTTTTGGTGCCCAGACTGTTGTAAAAGATATCATTACCGGCTTTTTCGTTATTTTTGAAGGACAATTTGACGTCAGCGATTATGTTCAAATTAATTCGTCAGGTGTAACGATTGCAGAAGGGACAGTACAAACAATAGGTTTACGATCTACACGTATTCAATCTGATACTGGAGAAGTGTATACCTTACCTAATGGGACAATTAGTGAAATTGTAAATTATTCTAAGACAGATGTATCGCCTCTTATTGCAATTCCGATTTCTCCAAATGAAGATTATGACGTTATTGAAAAAGAATTAAAAGCATTCTTACCAACATTAAAAGATAAATATGATATGTTCGTTGCTGCACCTGATTTACTCGGTTTAGATAGTATTGATGGTAATGAAATGGTAATTAAATTATTAGCTCATGTTAAACCAGGCATGCATTTTCCAGGCCAACGTTTATTAAGAAAAGAAATCATAAGTTACTTTAACGATGTAGGCATTCATACGCCTAAACCAACACTTGTGAAATTAGAAGATGAAGAAAAATAAACAAATGTTTATAATAATAGGCTTTTAAATTTTTTTCATAAGTTTTTTATAATAACTTTTTATGACTAAAAATTTATTTAATTATCATCATATAAACTGATAAATAATTAATGATTTCTAATTATTTAAGGTTTGCCTATATTACACTTTAGGTGTAATATCAAACTGTAATAAATAGAAAGGGATGATAAGTAATGTGGGTGAAAGACTTTTATTATGATGGTAATGCGTACATCAATAAAAATGTATGGGAGTACATGTGTAAAGATAATGTGACGTTTGATAAAGCCATTGAGGCACTTAATTTAAATTATAAAGATGCGGTTGCGAATGAGAGGGACATTCCAAATTTAGACATTGAGAGAAAAAATATTGTAACAAGTGACTTTTGGTAAGCATGGCTATATCAATAAACAGCAGTTACTACGTCAAATACGTAGTAACTGCTGTTTTATTATGTTCTATACTTAAATTGTTCAATAGCATTTTTAATGTCATCTCGAACACGTTGGAATTCTGACCCATCTTTTCCGGCTGGGATCATCGAAGCCCCAATGTTCTTTTTTAACACCTGATGGCATAGTAGGACAATGCGCATCAGCATGACTGCATAATATGTTACTATTAAGTTTGATTGTTTTAAAATAGTATCATTAATTAAATCCGAGGTATGATTTGAAATGTCGATACCACTTCTTTCATTGCTTTAATGTCTTTAGGATTAACATCATGTGTTTCAAGGCCTCCGGAATATACATTCCATTCATCACCTAAAATTGCTTTTCCAAAACCCTCAACCATTTGGCTACGACAAGAATTCCCTGTACAAATAAATGGTTTTTTTGGTCATGATAAACCTCTCTATCTATAAAATGAATCTGACTCATTTTACACTAAACCTAACCATTTCCAATACGTTAAGCTAAATAAAATCACAAGAATATAACCTATAATAGTGAGAGGAATACCTGATTTTAAGAAATCTTTAACCGTAAATGTATCTGTACCGTAGGCTAACATATTTTGTGGTGCACTCACTGGTAATAAGAATCCAAAGCTAATCACAAATTGTTGTATTAAAACAAAGCCGATAGAATGCTCGCCTAACCCTAATGTTGATGTTAATGAAATAAATACGGGTATCAGTGCAGACGATAAGCTTGTTGCACTCGCAAAACCTAAATGAATTAAAATATTGAATAATGTAATGAGTGCAATCGTTGCGATAATTGGTAACTCTTTTAGTCCCATTAACCCAAATGTTTTATCACTGAGCCATTGGGCAGCGCCTGTTTTAAGTAAGACGTTACCAAGTGAGATGCCTACACCAAAGACGATAATTGTCCCCCATGGAATTTTCTTTTCAACGCCTTTCCAAGTAATCACACCGATTTTAGGCATGAGCATCATACCTAATGCAATTAAAGTAACACTTGCTGAATCGATAGGGTGAAGTACTTTTTCAGTAGACCAAAAGATCAGTAATAAGATAGAAATGACAATGAGTCGCCATTCTCTAGCACTAATTGGACCTAGTTCGTTTAAGTCATGTTTAATCAATTCTTTACCACCTTCAATGGCATCTCGTTCAGGTGGTATCACTTTCATCATAATGAAATATAAGGCAATAGACATCAGTATAGACCACGGTGCAGCGTATAAAAACCATTCACCCCAAGACACGTTATAGCCTAAGTTTTGATTAATGAAATTGATAGCGACGATATTTTGCGCAGCGGCAGTTTTAATACCGATATTCCAAATCGATACAGCTTGTACGGATGTAATAATTAAGAGTGATGCTAGTTTACTATCTTTACTCACTTTAAAGGCTGCAATCATCCCGAGTAAAATGGGTACAACAGCACCAGCACGAGCCGTAGCAGAAGGTACAAAAAAGGCTAATACAATTGATACTAAAATTGCACCGATAACAATATGTTTTGTTTTATTTCCTACAATAGAAAGGACATAAAGTGCTAGCCGTTTATGAAGATTGGTTTCTTGCATGGCAGCTGCTAAGAATAAAGCGGCGGTCACAAGTGCTACTGCAGAAGTAGAAAAACCACTAAATGCGAGACTCAGAGCATTGTTTGTGCCTAATAATTCGCTTCCCTTCAGAATGGCGTTTCCACTTTTAGGATGACCAAGTTGTTCTGAGAGATGTTGAACAGGACTAAAGCCAAGTAATAATATAATAAGTCCTAAAATTAAAGTAGCTGAAACTGGATAAGATACTGCTTCAGTAACCCACATGATTACAGCAAAAGCAAGAATGGCAAGTGCTGCTTTAGCCATGACCGGTAAGCTACTTGAAGTAGGTAATAATAAAATCATTACTAATACGATAAAACTAATCACAATCCATAATGGTTTATATCCTTTATTAGATGTTTCTTTTTTAGATTGATTAGTGATTTGATTCCCCTTTGTCATTATCATCGTCCCCCTTAAAATAGTTACACTATTATTTTAACAAGAAAGCGCTTTATTTTAGGAGTTATATTTTAAAATACACAAAATTTTCAAAAAACTATTAATTAAAGCTAATAAACATAGAAATATTGAGATGAAAAGGAACGAAACAATGAATTTAATGGGAATTCTGTTTCACTCTGTTACTTATATATTAAAGTTGTCCGAAATCATTTTTAATTTTATCTATAGCAATACATTCTCCACTCATTGTTTCAGGCATTACTTTACTTTTGCTATTAAATATTTCAATAATGACTTATTTATCTAGAAGAAATTTTTTCATAATAAAAATCCTTTTATAACTTTCGGTCCTTTTTCTGACTGTAGTAAAACAACAATTATATATAATTATTTAATCATTTTCATTTTTTTAAATCGTCCATTGACAATTTCGATATGAAATGCGATTATTAAAACGTAATAATTACGATTTAGGAGAGAGGAAAATGATTAAGAAAAGTTTAATGTTAGTCTTCATCAGTATTTTAACGTTGTCACTTGTAGCTTGTGGAACATCCAATAGCGGTAGTGATAAAGATAAAAAATCAGAGCATAATGAAAAACTTGAGGTAAAAACGACAGTATATCCGCTGAAATCTTTTGCTCAACAAATTGGTGGTAAATACGTTCATGTTGAATCAGTCTATCCGAATGGAATGGATCCACATACATATGAGCCGAGTCAAAAACAAATGGTCGATATTGGTAAATCAGATTTATTTGTATATACAGGGGATAATCTAGACCCAGTCGCTAAAAAAATTGCAAATGCGATGAATGATAAAAATAAAACATTATCATTAGAATCATCTTTAAATAAAGCCGATTTGTTAAAAGGCGAAGAGGATGAACATGAACACGGTGAACACGAAGAACATGGCGAGCACGAAGAACATGAGCATCATCATGGTAAATATGATCCTCATGTTTGGTTAGATCCTGTATTAAGTCAACAATTTGCGAAAGATATAAAGGATGAATTAGTTAAAAAAGATGCTAAACATAAAGATGACTATGAAAAGAATTATAAAAAATTAGTTAGTGATTTGAAGGATTTAGATAAAGATATGAAACGTGCTGTTAAAGGTCAAGAAGGTAAAACAGTATATATTTCACATGATTCTATTGGTTATTTAGCTGATCGCTATGGTTTTAAGCAAGAAGGAATCGAAAATATGAATGCTGAAGAACCAAGTCAAAAAGATCTTACAACTATTGTAAAACAAATTAAAGAGGATAAGGTAAACTATATCCTAGCTGAAGAAAATGTGTCGAATAAAGTTGCAGACACGGTTAGAAAAGAAACACATGCAAAAACAATTTCATTTTATAATATGGGTTCTCATACTAAACAACAAGATAATGACAGTAATACGTATCAATCATTTATGAAGAAAAATATTAAAGCTATTGAAAAAGCTTTAAAAAATGAATCTTAAAATTAAAGTATATTAAAGTAAAGAAGTAAGATATGAAGATCAAGTAAATTCTATCTTACTTCTTTTTTATAGGCTTCCTTTTTCAAAAAAAAGTGGTATATTAAATTTAAATAATATGTAGGGCATTATTTATTATTTTTATGAAGTAAGGGTTTATCACTAATAGATTGGAAGGAGACAGCGTCATGAATATTTATAGACTGCGTTACCAACACCATAAAGACATTGTAGATGACAATATTTTAACGGTATTTGTATTGGCCAAAAATGAAGAAGATGTAAGGAAATTTGCGAAAACGGTAAATTACAAAGTTGAAGATGTTAAACATACAACATATGAAGCTTATGAAGAAGCTAAAGCAAAAGGTGAAACATATCGCCTTGAACATGCAGATACATATATTAGCTAAGTCTGTATAACTAAAAATTATATAATTAAGGATAAATATCGATGAGTATAAGGTTACACTTAAAACTTCTTTTTGCATAAAAAATGAATGTAATCATGCAAAGAGAAGTTTTTTTATATATTATTATCTAACTTTTTTAAAAATTCTAAAGAAATTGATTTTAAAAAAATGTATAATATCTATTATGACTTTAAGAGGGAAACGAGGAAAGACAATGAAACAGAAACTTACATTTAAAGAGAATCTCTTTATTGGGTCGATGCTTTTTGGTTTGTTCTTTGGAGCAGGAAACTTAATTTTTCCACTTCATCTAGGGCAAATGGCAGGCGCAAACGTATTACTTGCGAATTTAGGATTTTTAATTACAGCAATCGGTTTACCATTTTTAGGAATTATTGCGATTGGTATTTCTAAGACGAATGGTGTATTTGCAATTTCTTCACGCGTAAGTAAAATTTATGCATACATATTTACGATTGGTCTTTATCTTGTTATTGGACCCTTCTTTGCTTTACCAAGACTTGCAACAACATCATATGAAATTGCTTTTTCACCATTTGTTTCTCCAAGCAGTGGAAAATGGATTTTACCTGTCTTTAGTATGTTGTTCTTTATCGTAGCTTGGTTTTTTGCACGTAAACCCTCTAAAATCTTAGACTATATTGGCAAGTTCTTAAATCCAGTCTTTTTGATTTTATTAGGTATCGTGGTCGTACTTGCATTGATTCACCCAATGGGCAGTATAAGTCATGCACCAATAAGTCCTGACTACAATAAGAGTGTATTATTAAAAGGTTTTATCGATGGGTATAATACATTGGATGCACTGGCATCACTAGCATTTGGAATCATTATTGTAACGACTATTAAAAAATTAGGTATTACAAATCCTAATGATATTGCTAAAGAAACAGTGAAATCGGGGGCCATTAGCATTATTGGTATGGGTGTCATCTATACACTTCTTGCAGTAATGGGAACAATGAGTCTTGGAGAATTTAAAGTAAGTGAAAATGGGGGCATTGCCCTTGCACAAATTGCCCAACATTATTTAGGTGATTTCGGAATTATTGTTTTATCACTTATTATTATTGTGGCGTGTTTAAAAACGGCAATTGGTTTAATTACAGCTTTTTCAGAAACATTTACAGAACTATTTCCTAAAACGAACTACATTGTATTAGCCACTATGGTTAGTGTATTGGCGTTTATATTTGCGAATGTCGGATTAACAAAAATTATTATGTACTCATTACCCGTATTAATGTTTATTTATCCATTAGCCATTACACTGATTTTACTAACCTTAGTAAGTCATTTATTTAATAATTCGTCAATTGTGTATCGATTTACTACATTATTTACAGTGATTGCTGCATTTTTTGATGGTATTAAAGCGAGTCCAGAACCTTTTGTGAAAACAAACTTCGCGCAATCATTAATCGGTTTTGCTGAGAATTATTTACCATTCTTTGATATGGGGATGGGATGGATTGTCCCAGCATTAATTGGATTTATTATCGGACTTATTGTTTACAAAGTTCGTGGTAACAAACACGAAGTTCAAGCATAATTAAGCCATTTACTATAAGCTATAAGAAGTTGAAATCATACGATCTTATAGCTTATTTTTTATATTTTTAAAGGTATAAATATATTTATAAAATGTATTAAAATGAAGATAATAATGATTTTGAGGAGAAATAAAGATGGACTATAAGATAGATAAAACATGGGCAATCTTTTATAAAGAACTCGCAAAAAAACTTTTAAATTTCCAAAATAATCGTGACGACCTAATAGAAATTATAAAAAAAATTTATGAAGTTACTGATATTAAATTTCCAACATTAGAGCGAAATAATGAACTTACAGATATTGATCCGTTCACGGTATTTGGTCTGTTTAATAAAAGTTCGATGAAATCATCTAATAAAATTAAAATATTAGATAAAATGAAGGAATTTTTCCACATTCAAGCCAAAGTACCATATCATTTTGATAGCATACCTACAATTAACAATATGAATGCAACTTTTTACTATTTTGAAGGAGAAAGAGAATTTCAAGATATAGAAAACTTGTGGTCGTTATTTGAAATTGCTTTATTATATTCTAATAATAAAGATGAAGAAAATAAAAATAAATTTATTAGAAAGTTTAACCTTGTTATGGCACAACCAGGAATTGGTAATAGTAAATTGACAAGTGCTTTATATTGGATTGATTCTGACACATTTGCCAATTTAGATTCTCGAGCGATTTGGTATATTTTTGAAGAAAGCGAAATCAGTACAAAGTATATCAATTTTGAGGTTAACTTAAAAAAATCATTAACTGCGACCACGTATTTAATGATTATTGAAAAATTAAAATTATTTTTAAAAGAAGATAACTATTTAAATGATTTTATTGATTTAAGTTATGAAGCATGGCGCAAATCAAAAGAAGTCAAGCAAAGCTCAAAAGTAAAAGATATCGATGCAGATAAGGATTTAGAAGTCGTGAATTATTGGATTTATTCTCCAAAACCACAAGATGTTGATTTTGCTTCTTTTATTGAGAATGGAGAAATGTCTATTGGATATAACGAGTTAGAAGATTTCTCGAAATATGCATCTAAAGAAGAGATTAATCAAAAATTACAACAATTGAACCATAATCAGCATCATTATATTCATACGGTTAATGCCATATGGGAATTTAGTAAAGAAATGAAACGTGGGGATATTGTTTATGTGAAAAAAGGACAGACTGATATTGTAGGATGGGGCGTTGTTTCATCCAATCATCAATATAAAAATGATAAAAATATCATTCAGCTTGTTTGGAAGGAGAAAGGAAACTGGAAGATTCCAATAAAAACATTAAATAAGACGCTCACTAAAATCACGCCATATAGTGAAACGATTCGGAAATTTAATGAGTTATTTTCAGTTGAACATTCTGATGGAGTGGTTGCTACACAAACGACTTATCCCATTTATACAGCAGAACAATTCTTAGACGACGTATTTATGAATGAAGAAGACTATGACACGCTTGTGCAATTAATGAGAAGAAAAAAGAATGTCATCTTACAAGGGCCACCAGGCGTAGGTAAAACGTATGCAGCGAAACGATTGGCTTATTCAATGATAGGTGTTAAAGATAAAGAACGTGTGAAACTTGTACAATTCCATCAAAGCTATTCATATGAAGATTTTGTGATGGGTTATCGTCCTACTGAAACTGGCTTTGAATTGCGTACTGGTGCGTTTTACAATTTTTGTAAGCAAGCAGAAGAAGATAATGAGAAAGACCATTTCTTTATTATCGATGAAATTAATCGTGGCAATTTAAGTAAGATATTTGGTGAGTTGTTTATGTTAATTGAAAATGATAAGAGGGGAATGGAAATAGAATTACTCTATGCAGATGAGAAATTCTGTGTTCCAGATAATGTTTATATTATTGGTATGATGAATACAGCAGATCGAAGCTTAGCCATGCTTGATTATGCACTACGACGTCGATTTGCATTTTTTGATATGAAGCCTGCCTTTGAAACCATACAATTTAAACATTATCAAGAAAATTTAAAAAATCCACAATTTGATGCATTAATTGATACAATTCAAGCACTGAATGTCGACATTCGAGATGATGATATGTTAGGTGAGGGGTTCGTTATTGGCCATAGTTATTTCAGTAATATGGTTGATGTCACAGAGTCTGAATTATCAAATATTATTGAATTCGAAATGATACCATTATTAAAAGAATATTGGTTTGACGACCCTTCAAAAGTGGACAGTTGGAAGGTACGTTTAAGGGAAGCGATTCAATGATTAACATTCATAATATTTATTATATGTTGTCTTACGCGTTTACAGTTTTGAATAAGAAAGGCTATCAACATATAGCAACAGAATCATTTAATAATGTGGCAGATTTATATAGTGCGCTCCTGATTAAAGGCGTATCGAGTCAATTAAAATATGGTCTTCAACATGACTATTTAGAACACAATGACTCGCTTAATGTGATACGAGGAAAGATTAATGTCACAGCATCCATACAACAAGGAACAATGATGCATAAACAGTTAAATTGCACGTATGATGAATTTTCAATTAATACGTATATGAATCAAATTTTAAAAACAACAATGCTTAATGTTCTAAAATTAGATATTTCGCGCACACGTAAAAAAGCGTTAAAACGACTGCTGATATATTTTGAACAAGTAGATATATTAGATTATCGACATATTGATTGGCAGTTACGATTTGATCGTCATCACGAAACATATCGTATGTTAATGGCTATTTGTTACCTTGTTACGCAAGGACGAATTCAGTCAGAAAGAAGCGGTTCAAGAGAAACGATGATGTTCGAAGATGAACAACAGATGGCGCGTTTATATGAACGGTTTGTTAGGGCTTATTATAAAAAGGAATTTCCACAGTTAAAAGTCACCGCGGCTCATATTCCATGGGCCATTGATGATGATTATCGTCACATGTTACCGACAATGAGAAGTGATGTCATGCTAACTTATGGGAAAAAATGCTTAATTATTGATACAAAGTATTATACGTCGACGTTACAACAGTATTTTGATACAAGAACGATTCATTCTGGAAATTTATATCAAATATTTGCGTATGTAAAAAATGAAGCATTTCACTTAAAATCGAAACAGATAAATGTTGCGGGGATGTTACTGTATGCGAAAACGGATGAACAACTTGTACCTGATAATACGTTTCAGATGAGTGGCAATACGATTAGTGTCAAAACATTGGATTTAAATCAAGATTTTATTCATATTGCTAAACAACTAGATGATATTGTATATAATTATTTTAAGATATAAAATAGTTAGTAGATATTGTAAAATTTCAACAATCCATATACGATATATGCAAATTAAAATGACAATTTTGACTTATAACAAAGGGGTTAATGACAATGAAACACATGCATTTATCTGTTTTAGCTTATAGTACAGGTCTACATCCTGCCTCTTGGAGACTACCACATTCATATGTTGAAGAAGTTGGAGATATTGATTTTCAAATTAAGTTAGCGAAATTAGCCGAAAAAGGTAAACTGGATGCATTCTTCTTAGGTGATGGTCAATATATTTCTGGAGAAGAAACGGGACATATTTCTTATTATTTTGAACCACTAACGGCGCTTGCTGCCATTTCACGTGAAACACATTCAATTGGTTTGATAGGTACCATTTCTTCTTCTTTTTATGAACCTTATCTTGCAGCACGTATGCTTTCAAGTTTACATCAAATATCTCATGGGCGTATTGGGGCAAATATTGTAACATCTCAATTTGATTTAGAAGCACAAAACTACTCGATGCAAGCTTTACCACATCTTGAAAAACGTTATGAACGAGCAGATGAATTTATCAATGTAATGAAAAAATTATGGGAATCATTTACTGTAGAGGCTATCGTTAATCACAAAAACTCAGGAATTGGCTTAAATCATCAGTATATTCATCCACTTCATTATCAAGGAAAGTATTTTCAAGTTGCCGGAGCTATTAACATTCCAACACCAAAATATGGTCGACCACGTTTATTTCAAGCAGGAACTTCTATTCCAGGTCGTGATTTAGCAGTACGACACGTGGATGCTATTTTTTCAATTGCATGGAATTTACAAGATGGCCAACAGTTCAGACAAGACATTCATCAACGTGCCATGGAAGCAAATCGTCAACCCCCTCTTGTATTACCAGGTCTCACTGTTTATGTTGATGAGAATGAAGAGGATGCTTATAAACTTAAGCAACAATTAGATGATATGATTCCACTTGAAAAACGTAAGAAACAATTATCTAAAGCCATTGGTCTAGATATAAGTGAGTGGACACTAGATGAAGTCGTGCCATCATTGCCACCTTATGATGCATTAGAGAAAAAAGTTGTAAAATCTGTTTATGAAGCTGTACAGCGTGCTGTTATGACCGAACACCTTACCTTACGCGATGTATTAGATCGATTTGGTACTTGGGTAGGGCATAAAACGATAGTGGGGACACCGGAACAAGTAGCGGATGAAATGATTGAATGGTTTGAAAAAGAAGCGTGTGATGGTTTTATGTTAATGTCACCAACATATCCAAACGCATTTGAAAAATTTATTGATTTAGTCATTCCAGTTCTTCAAGCGCGTGGCATGTTTAGAAAAGAATATGAAAGCCATATGTTAAAAGATCATTTAAATATAAATACAGAGAAACTATAATTAAGCTTCTCTTTTATTTAATAGATATCATGAAAAAAGACTTCCTCCATTAGGGGGAAGTCTAAAATGTTCTTTATATTATTCCATTTTAACTTTCGCTTTGTCTGATTCTTTTTTATATTTTTGATACATAATCCAAAGAATAATTGCCCATACGGGTATAAATAATACTCCAATTCTAGTTGAACTGTTAATTAATAAGATAATAAAGATAAATGCGAAGAAAGCTAGAATCGCAAATGCCATATATTTTCCGCCAGGCATTTTGAACTTACTATCTTTGTGTAATTCAGGATTACGTTTGACATAATTTAGATAGGCAATCATGATAAGTGTCCAAATTAAAATATTCAATACTGTTGAAAATATCGTAATTTGAACGAACACTTTTGTTGCATCTTTAAATACTGCATTCAAAATAACTGAAATACTTAATAAGCCGCATGTAACTAAAATAGCATAGTGAGGTACACCATGTTTATTTGTTTTATGTAAGAATGATGGGCCTTGTTTACGACCTGCTAAACCGTACATTGTACGACTATTTGCGAAAATACCACTATTACATGATGAAGCAGCTGCTGTTAAAACGACAAAGTTAATAATACCGGCAGCAAATGGAATACCAATCAGGCCGAATAATTTTACGTAAGGACTGTCTGCAGGGTTTAATTTATCCCAAGGTACGACAGACATAATCACTGCTAATGAGCCAATATAGAAAATTAAAATACGCGCAGGTACATTGTTAATTGCTTGAGGAATCGTTTTGTGTGGGTTTTTAGTTTCCCCAGCTGTAATTCCGATTAACTCAATACCAATAAATGAAAAGATAGCCATTTGGAATGCCATCAAGAAACCTTGAATACCATTCGGGAAAAATCCACCTCTAGACCAAAGGTTCGTTACGCTTGCTTGTCCATATGATGTTTTCATTCCAAGCACAATCATCACAATACCAACAATGATTAAGGCTACAATTGTTATCACTTTAATAATTGACAGCCAGAATTCTAACTCTCCAAATAGCTTTGCACTGAATAAGTTCAAAGCGACTAATACTAAGATAGTAAATGCAGCTGTGAGCCAGTTTGGTACTGTAGGATACCAATATCCTACATATTTCGCTACTGCAGTTACCTCAGCCATACCTGAAATAATCCAAGTTAACCAATACGTCCATCCGACCATAAATCCAGCAATTGGTCCAATATAATGATGGGCAATATCCCCAAATGATTTGAATCCTAAATTCGATAAGAGGATTTCTCCCATTGCTCTCATAAACATAAATAATACAAAACCGACAATAACATAAGTCAATAAAATAGACGGTCCGGCTAAATGTACAGATTCACCTGATCCAAGGAACAGTCCTGTACCAATTGCGCCACCAATAGCGATAAGTTGAATATGTCTATTACTCAATTCTCTTTGCAGTTTATCTTCTGCCATAATTTTCTTCCCTTTCATGAGTAATCTTATGACTGAAACTTTATGACTGAATCCAATACCCTTTGTTATAACATAAATAATTTTTCTAAATTTCAAATTATTTATTTGCTAAGGTTAAGGATACCCTATTTAGTTAATGTTAATCAAATAATAGTCTAATAGATAAATGTTAATACATTATTAACTATAATTAATAATGTATTAAATTGAGTGTTTTTTTTAATCTATAAGCAAATTACTTCTATTTATTTTCAATTTATTTAATAATCTAGGTTACGTAATTAAAATATGAAAGTAGGGAAATGAATGAACGATTTTAACGAAATATTGGAAAGTAGAAAATCTGTGAAAGGATTTGATCCAAATTATAAAATTCCACATGAAGAAATGAATGAAATCATTAGAAAGGCAACAAAAGCACCTTCATCAGTGAATATGCAGCCGTGGCGTTTTGTTGTTGTAGAAAGTGATGAAGCGAAAGCAAAATTACGTCCATTAATTCGTTTTAATAGGTCACAAAATGATACATCATCAGCGATGATTGTTATTTTCGGTGATTTACAATGTTATGAGGAAGGCGAGTTTATCTATAACAAAGCGGTTGAGGAAGGACATATGCCTCAAGAAGTAAAAGACCAAATGTTACCTTTTGTAATGGATACTTACAAAAATAGTTCACGTGAAGTTATGAGTGACATCGTAAAAGTGGATAGTAGTTTAGCTGCGATGCAATTAATGTTAGTTGCAAAACAATATGGCTATGATACAAACCCTATCGGTGGTTTTGAGCATGACAAAATTGGCGAAGCATTCGGATATGATTTAGAACGTTACGTTCCAGTGTTAATCGTTGCGATTGGTAAGAAAGAAAAAGAACCTCATACATCATATAGAATGCCAGTTGATAAGGTAGTAGATTACCAATAATTAAAGTTTAATATAAAATATCAAAAAATATATTTTCATAAACGATTATAAAAGAAAGTTCTTTAAATAAAAATTTATGGGAATATATTTTTTCTTTAAAATGATTAATTCTTTTATAAATGGGAATAACTAACTGTATCCCGTAATAAGGAAACAATGTACATAACAATGTATTTACGATACCAATCTATATCTAGGAGAGATAAGTATGGATCAATCAAATGAAAACAAAAAACAACAACAATTAGATGCTCTAAGAAAAAATAATGATGGTACAGCAATGACTACAAATAGTGGTATGAAAGTAAGTGAAGATGAAAATTCACTGACAGTAGGGGATAGAGGTCCGACTTTACTAGAAGACTTCCACTTCCGTGAAAAAATGATGCACTTTGACCATGAACGTATTCCTGAACGTGTGGTACACGCACGTGGATTCGGTGCACATGGTGAATTCCAAGTGTATGAAGATTTAAGTGAATATACAAGTGCTGACTTCTTAACACACCCTGAAAAAACAACACCTGTATTTGTGCGTTTCTCTACTGTACAAGGTTCTAAAGGATCTCCAGATACAGTACGTGACATTCGTGGTTTTGCTACTAAATTCTATACTGATGAAGGTAACTTCGATTTAGTAGGTAACAACGCACCTGTATTCTTTATTCAAGATGCAATTAAATTCCCTGACTTCGTACATGCATTAAAACCAGAGCCACATAATGAAATGCCACAAGGTGGTTCAGCGCACGATACATTCTGGGATTTCATTGGTCAAAACCCTGAATCTATGCACGCAGTATTTTGGGCAATGAGTGATAGAGGGATTCCTAAAAACTTCCGTCAACAAGAAGGTTTTGGTGTACACACATTTAGACTTGTAAATAAAGAAGGTCAATCTTACTTTGTTAAATTCCACTGGAAACCTAAACAAGGTTTAGAAAGCTTAGTATGGGATGAAGCACAAATCTTACATGGTAAAGACATTGATTTCCATCGTAAAGATTTATATGAATCAATTGATAAAGGCGACTATCCTGAATGGGAATTAGGCTTACAAATTATCAAACCTGAACAAGAATTTGACTTTGATTTTGATATTTTAGATCCAACTAAATTATGGCCAGAAGATCAAGTACCTGTGAAAATTGTTGGTAAAATGACGTTGAACCGTAATGTAGATAACGTCTTTGCAGAAACTGAACAAGTTGCGTTCCACCCTGCACATATTGTTCCAGGTATTGATTTCTCTAATGACCCATTATTACAAGGTCGTTTATTCTCTTACACAGATACACAAATTTCTCGTCTTGGCGGACCAAACTTTAACCAAATTCCTATTAACCGCCCAGTTGCAGACGTTCATAATAATCAACGCGATGCAATGCATCAATCATATATTCATCAAGGTCAAACAGCCTACCATAAAAATGGCTTGAACAATAATGACCCTCATACGACACCTAAAGAACAAGGTGGTTTCGAGCATTATCATGAAAAAGTAGAAGGTTATAAAGTACGTCAACGTAGTGATAGTTTCAAAGATTACTATACTCAAGCTAAATTATATAAAAACAGCTTAACTGAAGCAGAACAACAACATTTAGCTGATGCATTTTCATTTGAAATTGGTAAATGTAAATCAACAGAAGTAAAACAAAATGCTGTTAATCAAATTAATAAAGTTGATCGTAAATTAGCTGAATACGTAGCAAATAATGTAGGTGTAGAAGTTCCGGCAGAAAACGAAGAAGTGCAATCAGATGCTAAAGATAGCCAATTAACATTAGAAAAATTTGATATCCCACTAAAAGGACACTCTGTAGCAGTGCTTGTAAATGGTGATATTAGCGCTGAAACATTAAAATCATATGCAGAAGTATTTGTTAACAACGACTTAAACTATGCATTTGTTGGACAAACAGCTAAAAACCTTAATGATGACGAAATTGGTATTACTGAAACTTATAGCACAGCAAGTTCAACAGTATTTGATAGTGTAATCGTTCTTTCAGACGGTAAAGAAATGTTACCGACTGCGATTGACTTTGTTGAAATGAGCTATAATCATAAAAAACCTGTTGTAATCACTGAAGAAGCGAAAAATGTATTACAAAGTAATCGTATTGATTTAGATGCGCCTGGTGTTGTAGTATCTAGCGAACCACAAGCTATCCTTGACGCATTCAAACGTTACAGATATTTCGATAGAAAATAATGAATGATTTTTTGAAAAAGCCTGAGACATAATGTGTTGTCTTAGGCTTTTTTAATATATTGGCAGTCGATGATTGAATTGAACATGCGTTTGTTCCAAATTCTTTTCAATCAACACAAGTTGGAGATACGTTACTGGAGTGGACGATAAATTCAAAATGAATGCTGTCTTGCACTCTTTTGAGTAAGGAGGAGATATGATGAATCGAGGTATTAATCATATTGGTCTTACGGTTCCTAGTATTGAAAAAGCCACTGCTTTTTTTAAACAGGGACTAGATGGAAAAATTGCATATGATAGTCAAACTAAAAATGATGAACCAAGAGGTGGCGAATATGTCGAGCATATCTTAGGGCTAGAAAAAGGAACTTCAATTATTCATAAACGCATGATGGTGTTTGGTTGTGGTCCTAATATTGAAATGTTTGAATTCCAACACGCTCAACAACATGAACCACAATCACTACAAGATATAGGTTTTACACATATTTCTTTTTATATTGAAAGTGACGAATTTGAACATGTATTAGAACGTGTCAAACAGGCAGGAGGAGAGCCACTATCTGAACCACATTCTAATACAAAATATGAGAATACAGAGAATAATAAAACCGTTTATATTCGAGCGCCATGGGGAAGCTTAATCGAACTTCAAACTGTACCTAATGGTTTTTATTATCCAAAAGATAGTGAAGCGAAGGTATTTATTCCTAAAAGTAACGATGAGTAATAAAATGGACGCAGTAGTGCATTACATTTTTCGACAGTGACGATTTTGTGTACATTTTCTAGAAACAGGGTAATAAACTAGAAAGCCTATCAAATGGCTTAATGACAGTTTAAGGGAGTAGAACAAATGATTGATATTCAAATTCAAAAATGTGACTTAATTGAAGTAATTGAATCAATAATCAATGAAAAAGTCGAAGTTGACAATCAAGATGCATGTGAATATTTAGCGACTGAAATTGTGAATGGATTAGAAAGCTACAATAGTGAAGAAACTCAAGCAAATAATTTATTAGGATTGAATAGTGCATTACGTCATGAAGTCAAAGCTTCTAACCACTCTAAAAAGATCACACTTTCAGCAAATGAAGAAGCATTCTCGTCAAACGATAATAATGTAGATGTACGTTCATCTAACTAGACTGAAAAACTTACAGCACTTTATGACATCATGTTCTTACAAATCTTACATAATAAAAAGCACTTCCTAACGAGTGAAAATGTCTTCATCTCATTCGGAGGTGCTTTTATTTATATGAAATTAGAAAAATAATGCTTTAACTATTCTGAAGAAAGAACCAAGTAATTGAAAGACATCACCAGACATTAGACAACCACCTTTCCGCAAAAAATTATATTAAGCTTCGTTAGTTGAAGTTAGCGCTTCTGTTTGAACTAAATCATCTGCTAAATCATACCAAAACTGTTGTAGTTCTTCTCTTGAACGTTTTGTATCTGTACTGTCTTGACCTACAAAATCGACATGATCCCAGTCGTGTTTAGTAGGTGTTACTTGCCAAATACCTTTTTGATTTGTATCAGTTGCTTCTGTATAAGCTTGATTGAAAGGATGTTGAGATGAAATCACAGATACAAGACCATCATTTTCTCTCCATTCTTTTTCAGTAGCTTTACCAATCACATTTCCTGTCACTGTGAATGGTAAGAACATATTATAGTCTGCTTTTTGTTTTCCTATTAAAGTCGGATGCGTTGCCTCAGCTGTATACGTTTTATAAACGATATTTGGATTAAGTGATGTTTTGCGGTTAAGATCTGTCGCGCCATCACGTGTTAAATCATAAAAACCATTATCTTTAGATTGCCATAATTTAGAGTTTTTAACGCGTAAAAGGTAAGAGATGTAGCTTTCACCAGGTTGTTGTTTTAGACCCCATTGAGACAAACCGAAGTCTACACGTGAATTTTTATTACCTAATCGTTTACCTAAATCAAAAACCACTTGACGAACAAGTGCTTCATTTCCTAATTCATCTGCAGCGTGGGTACCATTATGCGGTGTGCCTAATGTTGTAATTGAAGAAACCATATTATCGTGTCCACCTTGTAGTAAAGGAGAAATGTCACCACCATGTGTTTTTTGGTATTCAATTTCTTCTTGACTACCATTTCTTAATAATTCTTCTAATTGACGAACAGTTTGTCCTCCCATACTATGACCAACTAGATGCACTTTTTGACCAGGTTGCCAATCTTTATAAACGCCTTCGTATGTTTTACCATAGCGTTCATGTCCATATCTTTCTGCATGTGCAGCACCATAATCTACAGTACCACCTTTAATATAGTAATAAAGTTCAACGGCACGGTCATAGTTACTACCAAATGCACTGATACTTGCTTCATAAGCGTTATAACCATTTTGTTCTAAATCTTGACGAATGTTTAATTTATCGCCGCCCCAATAATGTGATAAAACATTAGGATTGATATCATCAGTAAATCCATTAAAACCATGAACAAGAATGATTGGATCTTGGTTTTTGTATTGACCTTGTTTAGCAACTTTATTGGTTTGATCTTTTGTTTCTGTCGTACCTTGCTGTTGAGATGTATTATTTGTTGTTGCTACTGCATTATTAGCTAATGTCTCTAAGCCAGCCTGTGAATTTTTTTGATCTTTAGCATCTTTATGTCCAACAGTTTCATTTGTTGTACCGTCAATTGAGATCGCTTCATCTTTAGTGTTTAAAGTATTCACTGTAGGTGCAGCAGGATCTGTGGGTTGTTTAGCTGTCACTGTTTGTTTTGTTTCAGTTGTGTCTACAGTATCGTTTGTTTTTCCAGTAGATGGTGCCTCTACGTCATTATTTTTTATTGCATCCTGATTTACATTTGAATCTTGTTGAGTTTTTGATGGTGTTAATTCTTTACTCTCTGTTAGAGGTGTTGACTGAGATGTTTTTGTTGAATGACTGTCAGTTGTTTTTGAAGTATTGTCTTTTGTAGATGATGTGTTGGTTTCAGCAGTCGTTGTTTGAGTTGTTGTTTTCTCTTCTGTCGGACTTTCATTTGTCACGTTTTCTGAAGAGTGAGCTTGATTTTTAGTAGTTGATGTTTCAGTTGTGTTATCTTTTTTATCTGAGGCTAGTGTGTCTTTTTGAATTGTGTTTTTAGTCGATTCTTGTGTTTCAAGAGAAGGTTGCTCCTCTTTAGTTGAAACTGATTCAGGGTCATCAGAAGATGTTTTTGTAGTTGATGCTTCTTCAGTTTCAGCTACTGAATGTTTTGTAGATTGATGAGTTACAATGTTGTCAGTTGTTCCTTCATTAGTATTTAATTGATCAGTGCTATCTTTAACTTGAGTTGAAGCTTTGTTTTCATTATGTAAGCGTTGTGCTTCATTTTCATTAGTTACTGATTGAGATGTAGAAGTAGCTTGTTCGTCAGATTGAACATTGTCTTGTTGTGTTTCTTGATTATCAGATTGTTTTTTATGATCCCCAATAGATTGTGCTACAGCTGATTCAGGATTTCCCACTTCCTGATGTGTTTCTGCTGCCTGTGCAGCACCGCCTCCCATAAATAGCAATGTCGCTACTAAAATGGATGATGCACCCACACTGAATTTACGAATACTGTATCTGTTTTCACTTTTTTTCATAAATAGCACCTCTATTAATAGTTTTTTGTTATAAAATATATAGATTAAATAAAAATATTAATTATTGAACGTGGAATAAATCCGAAAAGTTTACTAAATATCGCTTTAATATTTTCCAAAGTAACCATCCTTTCTTAACAGACAATTTAGAAAGCGTTTACAAATATGGCGAAAAATTGTCGTATGTAGAACAGAGCTACATACGAGATTTAACCATCAACGTTGTCTATTGAGTGTAAATAGATAGTAACGCTATATGAAAGCGTTGTCAATAATCTGTCACAATTACATAGAGTAAATGTACATTTTAAGGATATATGAACTTGAAATGTGTAATAACATCGTAAACTAAGGAGCGAAACCCTAATAAAGTAAACTGTTCCTTAAAAATCATTACTTGTGTATATTCAAATGTAACTCGGGGTTTTTAGGCGAACGAGGTGGTGTAATACGTCTCCCTTTTCCAAGAGACATTTGGATAATCGATGATACTAACATAATCGAATTGAAAATAATCATTAGTAGAAATACTTTATGATCAGCATCAATAGCAATATCTTTTATACGCTTAATATAAATTGAAGTGTTTGTAATATTTTCTGTATAAACAGATTGTGTTCCTTTTTGAATATTATATTTAATCAGATAGGCAATCACTGGAACAAGAAATGCTGCCGCGTAGTTACGTATTGTGTGCATCGTTTGAGAACGCTGACCAGCTTGAAGTAAATCGCCATCTAATAATGTTGCCATAGCACCACTTACAAGTGTCATACTTGCACCAAAACCAAGTAGGAAACCTTGAATATAAAGTAAATGAATATTTACAATATCATGTAAAATCATCCAATGAACACTGACATAAAGTAATGCTGATGAGCCTAATGTGCCTAAAACACCAGCTCCCACTGCACTATAGATAAACATTTTAATAAATCCTGTCACAATGACACCTATGAAAAAGAATAAATAAAAATGTAAAGATATAGTGAAAGGTAATTTTAAGATTCTAATTATATACACATTAATTCCTGCAATACCACATAATAAGGCTAAATGTGAAGATATAGCCATTGTTGCACCAACAAATGGTTTCTTTGTTAATAACGTTTTAAAGTGAACAAATGGATGTTTTGCTTCGTGATTAAAAACTACAAAATTTACAATGAATAAAATTGCTATAATTAGGATAGGCCAGACCCAGAGAGACCCGTACCCTTTTTGTGTAAGCATCCCCATCGGTAGCGTAAGAGCAATCGTACTAAGAACTAATGAAATAATCATAGGACGACTAATATGAATAGGTTCAGAATGTTGATATTCTTCTTTTGTTAAGAATATTGAACCTAAAATAAGACATAAGATAGCTGAAATAATATTAATAATAAAGATCCAATGCCAACGATCTAATTCTAAAGATAGACTACCTGATAGACCTCCCAATGCATTTGCGCCAAATAAACCTACAATAACCATTAATAAGAATACATTGCGGTATTGTCTAGGGAAGTTGAGAAAGAGTTTTGGTAAAAGTGTGAAGAATAAGACGCCGGTACTTAAACTTTGTAAACCTTTAGCAATAGATAAAATAATTAGGTCGAAAGAAAAAAGCCCGATAATCGAGCCGATTAAAAATAGAGTTACAAAGAATAAAAAATTACGTCTAAACCCGAATTTGTGTGTCAATGTATGTCCAAGTGGCACGCCAAGTGCAAAGGCAAAGTTAGCAATCACAGAAGGTATAATGAGATATTGAGAACCTATACTAAATGATGTTTGTAAAATACCTTGATTTAAACTATAAGCCAAATTTGAAAAATATTGTGAACCAATGCCGAAGATAGTTAGTATGCCAAGTATTGATATTTCTAGCATTTTTCCTTTTTTAGATGACCAAAAGTCCATTTTTTTCACTCCGATATATGAATATGGTGTATCGTCATTTCGCAACTTAACTATTATACTCCTGTAAATGGGAAAAATAAATAAGAGTGTCTTATATATAAAATATAAAATAAAAAGAAACCTAAGAATTTAATCTTAGGTTTCTTAGATAGCGGAGGGAGAAGGATTTGAACCAACGCGAGCTAAAAGCTCCTACTAACCATAAAATGGTTAGCCTCTTAAGCCAGGCTTGAGTATCCCTCCATGATTTTACTTTAATACTATACTATATATTTTGAAGTTTGTAAAGAAAAATATTTTCTATGTAAATACTTTATAAATGTAAATTAAAGTTAAAAATAAATTGTTTTATAAAAAAGACGCATACTGTCCTTTGTTTGTTTTATAATATTGATGTACATATTTTATTTTAAACATAAAACAAATTCATTTCTAAATGGAAGAAAGCAGGGGACAAATTAATGTTAAAATCTAAATTTGGTAAATCATTAGTAGCGAGTGTCATTATTGGTGCCAGTGTACTCGGATATTCCGCCCAACATCAAGAGGCTAAAGCTGTAGAAACCAACTATTATTATGACGGTATACAAAGAGGCTCATATCAAGCCTATTTAAAAGCGAAAAAAATTAGTAACAGCAGTATTTCAATTCAACGCTATCCAAATGCCTCGCAAAATAATTTAAAGGCGATTGGTCGTGTATCTAATTTAAATGGCTGGAAAAAAGGCTCTCGCGATGCATCTGTAAGAAAACAAGATTCTATGGGAACAGGAACAGTGATTGGGGCTCATACATTTGTAACAAATGCACACGTGATCGATGATCAATATGGTCGTGCAGCGGCTCCGAAATATATTAAATTTCAAATGAATCGTGATGGAAGTCGTATGCCATATGTTTTCCAAGCAACAGAAGTGATTAAAGTACCACAATATGATATTGCAGTGGTTCACACAAAACAAAATATGTCTAAATATGTGAAACCAGTTAAAATTGCAACGGATTCAGAGATTAAACAATTGAAATTCAATTCGCCACTTTATTCATTAGGATATCCATGGCAATATAACGACAACACAAAAGCCTATTTTAATAAACTTCGTGTAACTCAATTTTCAACAAATGGTACCGAGATTCAAACGAAAGATATTTTTAGATCAGGCGCTTCAGGCTCACCAATGTTAAATAGTACATTTACAAAAATGTATGGCTTAAGAACATATGGATATAACTTAATGGGTGGTTCAACGGATGCTTATGCTAAACAAGAAATGTCTGGTGGCGAATCATTTAAAGGATATGCTGGTCGTTTCGTACGTCAACATATTAAGTAATTGATATAAAAAAAGTACATGCTTTAGATAATGAAGTGTGTACTTTTTCATAACGACATACAGAGTCTGTTTAATATTGTCAGTTGAATATATATTTTTTATTTTAAAAGGAGCGAAATAAATGAAGAAACATTACTTAGCTATCGGCGCAATAACGGCGACAACTTTACTTGCAGGTTGTGATTTAGGAGATATGATTGGGCTCAATAATTCTAGTGAAAAATCAGAACATACTACATCACAAAGTAACCAACCATCAAATAAAAACACTTCAGATAATCATAAAAATAATACCCAACAAGATAGTAATAAAAGTTCAAATGATAGCAATCAACGAGAGAATAAAACAAATAGTAATATCGACAACTTATCTCAAGCTGAAAAAGTAGCGTTGGCTTTAAATGATCCTTCAGTGTCAGACTATGCTATTACTGCAAATGAATTAAGAAATCATTCATATTTTGCGAATTATAACGGTGGCGGCGAACAAAAAAGTATAGATACGTATCAATTAGAAGCATTAGACAATGGAGTAGAGGGTGCACCAAGTAATATGAAATTCTATGCTACTCAGCCTGCTAAAGGCTCATTTTCTACGCTTATTGGAGTAGGAGGCGATAGGGTTACAATTATCGCAACCCAAAGTCCAGGCACATACAGTCAATTTGTAAATTCACAAACAGGTCATGAATTAGATCTCCATACCTTACTTGAGAAATACGGTGAGAATTCTAATTATAAGGAGATTGTGAATCAAATCGTTTTTACTAATGGAAAAACATATACTGATTCAAACAATACAACTAGTGAATCATCTTCATCTACTGAAAAAGTAACACGTGCAAATGTCATTGATAAGGTAGAAGATTATGAAGGTCATCAATTAGATACTGATACGTACACATATAAAGAACCAGAACAAGATGAAAACGGAGATTGGGGCTTCTCAATTTTAGATAAAAATGGAGATTTAGTTGGCTCATATATCGTTACTTCTGACGGTGTAGTAACAAAATATGATGAACATGGAGATCCAATTGATTAATAAAAAGCAACAGCTGATTTTAATGGTCAGCTGTTGTTTTCTGTGTAAGTACGTTTAATTTCATCTAAACGCTCAATAAAACTATCGATATATGATTCTGGAGCAATAATTTTTGCTAGAGGAGCAAGTTGATAAGCAATATAATAAGCATCAAATCGCGTGCAATTTACCCATGCCAAAATGGTGTCTTCATTACGGGAAACAATCTCTTTAATTGAAAATTGTTGTTTAAATTGATTCCAAATGGTTGTACTCATTTCAAATAATACTGCATTATTCGCGAAGTCTTTAGAAAATTTTGTATCTAGAACGTGTAAGGATGATATCGATTTCAAAGAAACAGTATGTATTTTATGTTGAAATTCGTAAGTAAACCAATAATCATAATGCATATACAAAATAGATAATGGTTTAATAGTTATTTTGTTATGATCTACTTCAATACGCACTCTATGTTTATTGACGATGGCTTTTTGAAGATCCATTAATAGTTTTCCAGGAAGTAAATCATCACGTACTTTGAATTGATGTAACATCGTCATCAAAATATGTTTATCTTCTATTCTGACAGACGACAGCGCATTTAAGAAAAATTTGTAAATATCGTAATGAAGAATAGGTGTGAGACTTTGTAACTTAATGAGTAAACTTAGTACACCAAGACTTTGTTTGTTCGTAGTATCATGTGTGAGTTCATAACCGCCTAATTGATAATTATAGACGATTTTAGTATGATTGCTTCTCCAAAAATGACTTTCATAAAAAAATGTATTAATTGTATTAATATCACGTTGAATAGATTTTTTGCTGACATTTGTAAAGCGATCTAAGTCTTCTTGAGTAACAACATTACCATTTAATAATAATGTCAACATATTAAGTATACGTGTTGCTTTATCCAAAGATATATCTCCCTTTTATTAAAGTGAAAAAGTTTTTAAAAATAATTATATAGCTTGTAATAGAGTTTGTTACTATATAATTTGACAAAATATTAATAGTTAAATATTGATTTTAACATTAATATTGAATGGATAAAGAATGGTGAGACCGTAATAATGCATAAACTGTATCTAACGATGGGGTAGAAAGGTGATGTGTTCTAGCCTTACGATAAATAAAACCTTGAATTGCTTCTACTTCAAGGGGCTGATGATTCATCACATCATAATACATACTTGTCCCCATATGATCTGGATAACCAGCATAGATATGCATAATATCTGCAACAATCGTGTCAGGCAATGTAATACCTTCTGCTATAGCGACTTGTTTACCTTCTTCTAATAAGCGCGTGCATAATTGATAGACTTCCGAAATTTTTAAAATTTGTGCAGTATTGCCACCTAATGCAGTAATTGAATTAATACCAAGATTGACAAGTAATTTATACCAAATCGTTGTTTCTATGTGATCTTCTAATATAAGTTCTATTTTAGTATATTCTAAATAGCGTTTAAGTTGTTCAGTCCGATGATCATGCTGAATATGCAAACGGGAATCTCTGAAATGGGTCACTTCATCGTCTTTTTTCTGTCCACTAATATAGACCACAGCTTGGTAGACATGTTTAAATGGTAAAGTTGAACGCAAACCATATCCATTTTGAGCTAAGATAATAGTTGTCTCATCATGAGTAAGACGGTTTAAGTCTGGAACTAAAGATTCAAGTTGATGCGTTTTGACTGCCACAATAATAACATCGAAGGAGTTAGTCATAGACTTAATATCTTTAACAATGACATGTTGATTTGCAGGTTGAAAGTGAATGGACTTATTTGTTCTTCCAAGTAATGTGATATGAGGTAATACTTGTTGTAATTCGTAGGCAATCGTCGTACCTACAGCGCCTGGTCCAATAATCGCAATACGCATTTATAACTTTCCTTTCTTTAAAATATTACATATAATTATACGTGATGTTATTGAGATAATGTTATAGGAGATCGATAAAATAATGAAAAATTTGTCAAAACTTATGGAAATGAAGCAAAATGGTACAAAAATTTCAATGGTTACAGCATACGATTATCCCAGTGCAAAACAAGCGCAACAAGCCAATATTGATATGATTCTAGTTGGTGATTCGCTAGGAATGACAGTTTTAGGTTATGATACAACCACTCAAGTTACTTTAGATGATATGATTCATCATGGTAAAGCTGTTCGTCGAGGCGCCGATGATACATTTATCGTTGTAGACTTACCTATCGGAGCGGTAGGCGTAAGTGCGGAACATGATTTAAATCATGCGATAACGTTATATCAACAAACCAATGCGAATGCATTAAAAGCAGAAGGTGCCCATTTAACTGACTTCATTAAAAAATCGACACAAATTGGTATTCCAATTGTTGCACATCTTGGTTTAATGCCACAAAGTGTCGGTGTTATGGGTTACAAGTTACAAGGTGGTACAAAAGACGCAGCAGAACAACTTATTCGTGATGCACATGCCGTTCAAGAAGCAGGTGCAGTGGCGTTAGTATTAGAAGCTATTCCAAGTGACTTAGCTGGATTAATTAGTAAACAATTAGACATTCCAGTTATTGGTATTGGGGCAGGCAAAGATACAGACGGACAAGTATTGGTGTATCACGATATGTTGAATTATGGCGTAGAACGCTATGCTAAATTCGTAAAACAGTTTGCAGATTTATCTGTAGGCATTGATGGTATGAAGCAATATGATAAAGAAGTGAAAGCAGGAGCATTTCCTGCAGAAGCACATACGTATAAGAAAAAAGTATTAGATGAGGTTAATAAAAATGACACAAGTAATTAATACTGTAAAAGAGATGCAAACAATCGCACAACGCATAAAAGCGTCTGGTCAATCAATAGGTTTCATTCCAACAATGGGTGCGCTTCATGAAGGACATTTAAGTATGATGCGACGTTCAGTTGAAGAAAACGATGTGACAATCATTAGTGTATTTGTAAATCCATTACAATTTGGACCTAATGAAGATTATGATGCATATCCTCGCCAAATTGATAAAGACGTTTCTTTAGTTAAAGCTATTCATGTCGATTATGTATTCCATCCTTCCGCTCAAGAGATGTATCCAGATGCATTAGGCGTCACATTAAAGGTGGGACGTCTAGGGGAAGTCTTAGAAGGCCCACAACGTCCCGGACATTTTGATGGTGTCGTTACAGTAGTTAATAAATTATTTAATATCGTAAGTCCTAATAAAGCTTATTTTGGTAAAAAAGATGCACAACAATTAGCAATTATTGAGAAAATGGTAAAAGATTTTAATCATCCTATTGAAATTGTCGGCGTCGATATAGTACGTGAAGACGATGGACTTGCGCGTAGTTCTCGTAATGTGTATTTGACTGATGAAGAACGTAAAGAAGCAGTTCATCTAAGTAAAAGTTTAACATTAGCCAAAGACATGTATGCAGAAGGTGAACGTCGAAGTCATAGGCTTGTAGGTGCAATAAAAACATACTTACAAGAACATACAAGCGGTCATATCGACGAAGTCGCAATTTATAGTTATCCTGAACTTGAAGTTGTTAATGAAATAAATGGACAAATTTTTATCGCTTTAGCTGTGAAATTTTCTAAAGCACGTTTAATAGACAATATTATTTTAGGGAGTAAATAGAGAAAATGATTAGAACAATGATGAATAGTAAAATTCATAGAGCACGTGTCACAGAATCCAATTTAAATTATGTAGGAAGTATTACGATCGATGCCGATATTTTAGATGCGGTTGATATTCTTCCAAATGAAAAGGTTGCTATCGTCAATAATAATAATGGGGCACGTTTTGAAACATATGTGATTGCAGGCGAACGTGGCAGTGGGAAAATTTGTCTAAACGGTGCTGCCTCTCGCTTAGTAGAAGTCGATGATATAGTTATTATTATGACTTATGTACAGTTGGACGAACGTGAATTAATCGATCATGCACCTAAAGTCGCGATTATGAACGAAAATAATGAAATAATTCAAATGATTCATGAAAAAGAAAATACAATAATTAAGTAATTAAGTGAGCGTGCAGTCTTAAAGAGATTATTTTGGAAAGACTAGCACGCTTTTTATATAAATTTTCTTAAACCCTAAAAATAGATTGTCATTCCTGTTATAATAGTCGCTATGTTAAAAAAGGAGCGTTGATTATGACAGAAACATTAAAAGACGAATGGTTAAAAAATCCTGGTAAAAATATAATGGCAGGTATTGTTGTTGCTTTAGCACTAATTCCAGAAGCTATCGCGTTTTCAATTATTGCCGGTGTAGATCCTATGGTAGGATTATATGCTGCTTTCATTATTGCTACCGTTACAGCGATTGTTGGCGGACGGCCTGCTATGATTTCAGGTGCGACAGCAGCAGTTGCACTGGTTGTAACACCGCTAGTCAAGGATTATGGGGTGCAATATTTATTTGCAGCAACCATTTTAATGGGATTGATTCAGTTATTACTTGGTATTTTAAAAGTAGGACGATTGTTAAAATTTATTCCACGCTCAGTAATGATTGGATTTGTGAATGCATTAGGTATTATGATTTTTTTATCTCAAGTTGAACATATTTTTGGTATTTCTATTGATACTTATATCTATGTCACGATTACATTATTAATTGTATTTATCTTACCTAAATTCTTTACTATAGTCCCAGCGCCACTTATTGCGATTGTCGTTTTAACTATACTTTATCTAACCATGGGTGCTAATATTCATACAGTAGGCGACTTAGGTACCATTAAACAAGCTTTACCACACTTTACTATTCCTCACGTACCTTTTAATCTAGAAACATTAAAAATTATCTTCCCTTATTCGTTATCTATGGCGATAGTGGGACTCGTTGAATCTCTGTTGACAGCTAAGATTGTAGACGATTATACAAATACCTATAGTAACAAAAATAGAGAGGCTCGTGGACAAGGTATTGCCAATATAATTACAGCTTTATTTGGTGGAATGGGCGGTTGTGCCATGATAGGGCAGTCAGGGATTAACGTAAGATCAGGTGCGAATAGTCGCTTATCAACTTTAACAGCGGGATTATTTTTAATTTTCATGATTATGGTGCTTGGTCATATAGTGATACAAATACCTATGCCAGTGTTAGCAGGTATTATGGTTATGGTTTCTGTAGGAACTATTGATTGGGGTTCATTTAAATATATTAAACATGCACCCAAAACAGATGTGTTTGTAATGATTTTAACAGTGATTATTGTATTATTTACACACAATTTAGCACTGGGTGTTGTTATAGGAATTGTATTTAGCGCATTGTTCTTTGCGACTAAAATCTCGAATATTAAAGTAGAGACAAGAAAAGAAAATAATCAATATTTTATTGTTTTTAAAGGACCCATCTTTTTTGTGTCAATTGATACTATGATGACCCAAATCGACTTTAATGTTCAACGTGAAACAATTCAATTAGATTTTAGTGACGCGCATATTTGGGATGACTCGGCTGTAGATGCTATTGAAACAATCGTGCGTAAACTTGAAGATAAGCATAATGAAGTATATGTTAAAAATTTAAATAAAGATAGTCGGAAAGTGGTTTCCGAGTTAAGTCAATTAAAAGAAAACCAACTTATTTAAAAAGAAGAGTCCGGGACATAAATCCTGGACTCTTCTTTTTTTGCAATTTATTATTTTAATCCTACATATTCTTCTAATGTTTTACCAGATTGATATACTTTGGTTGCAGTATCTTTTCCTAAATAACGTAAATGCCATGGTTCGTATTGATAACCAGTAATTTTTTCTTTTCCTTTAGGATATCTCACAATAAAGCCGTATTTATGTGCGTTTTTCGCAATCCATTGACCTTCTTTTGTTTTTCCGAAACTTGCATATAAGTTTTTATCTGAATTAACGCCACCGATGTCAAATGTAAGACCTGTTTGATGTTCTGAGTAGCCAGGACGTGCGCTATACTTATCTGCAGCTTTTTTACCATCACGTGCAACGTAGCGATTGTATAGTTGTACTTGAGTAGGATAACTTCTGTAACCACTCATTTTGTATAATTGAATGCCATCTTTTTGTGCAGCACTAAATAATTGTTGTAAAGCTTGTTGGGCTTTTGGATCTTCACCAGGATTATAATTTGAAGGAAGACCGATATCTTTGTTTACAATTAAGACACCATCGACATACGTACGACCGTTTTTAATGACTTTTGTATGTCTTTGTTGCTTGTCATCACTTTTATTAGGTTGAGATGTTTGTTTAGTATTATTTTCATTTTTACCATTATTATCATTACTATGTGAGCAAGCTGAAAGTAATAAAGCGCTTGTTATTAAGATTGCAGAGAATTTTTTCATGCTTAAACTCCTTTAAATTTTAATTGCTATAAACAATAATGAAACATTGTACACAGTGTAACATAGTTTTTTAATTATATAAGACACAACTTTTATGAAAAAGTGGTATTTTAACAAAATTTATATTTATCTTCCCCTTCAAATAATGTATAAATAATGTATAGTATATTAATAAAATGAGAAGAATGTATGAGGGGCCAATAGATGAAAAAAATTTTATTTTTGGGTAGTATCATGATGATGTTATTAGCTGCTTGTAGTACGCATGAATCTTCAAAAGAAGATCATAAATCAAAATCAAATCAAAATAACGTTCAAAAAGCTAAAAAGAACGAATCAGATAAAAAAGATGAAACGTCATCGACCAATACGTCTAAATTATCCACGAAAGAACGATTAGCATTAGCATTCTGTATTGATGGTGTCGATCAATATACATTGACTAAAAATGAAATTCTAACTGGAATTTATGAATATAGATTACCTACGGGCAAACATAATTATAAATTAGTTGATTTTACATTAGTTAAAATGAAACAACCAGTAAAACATGCACCAAAACATATGCAGTTCTTTACGGTTTATCCAGATAAAAGTACCTATCAAGCGCTAATTGGAGTTAATAAAGATACAGTTTATGTAGGACGTATGCAAAAAGGTACATTGGATTATAACGATTTACTTGATAAAGGAAAAGAAGCTAATTTAGAAGAAGTATATAAACATAATAAAGATAATAAAGCTTTACCAGAACTTATAAGTAAAATGCATATTTCAAACGCGTTACCTGATAGTGCTAATGATAAAGGGAATCCGTTAGCTTCAAATGATTTAGAAAAATCTGGTAGTGTCAATACACGTTATCGTAACGAAGTGTATCAATTAATTTCTGATTTTGATGAAGTAGAATTAAAAAAATCAGGTTATTTATGGGATGATGTCAAAATGACAGATCATAATGGTAACTGGATTGTGAACTATCGTAATAAAAAAGGTGAAATTCTAGGCACTTATAGAACAAAACATGGAAAGATTCAAAAGTTAGATGAAAAAGGTAACATTGTAAAAGAAGAAAAATAAATCATCGTTTAATAAAACGTTGTGAGAGGATTAAATTAAATCTTGTCATAACGTTTTTCTTATTTTAGCAGTACAATCAAACGCTGTATCAGTTAGAAAAGTGATTAAAGGAGCACCATGAAATATTGTGATTTTTTCAATTGGTATGTATTTAGTGGTCTTTGAATTGAAGAACGTTGGTATTACAAGTATGTTAGGACAGATATTTTCAGCAATATCCAATCATGGACTGTGTACAAGTATCATGGTTGTAGGTTTCATCTCGGCTATATTATCTTATATGATGAATAATTTATCGACCGTGCTCATTGATTCGATTGTTATTCGTCAATCACAAGCAGCGCATATACTTAAAGAAGATATGATTTATGCTAATGTGATTGGATCTGATTTAGGCCCTAAGATTACACCTATTGGTTCTTTAGCAACACTATTATGGCTTTATGTCTTATCACAAAAGGCAATTAAAATATCGTGGGGCATTTATTTTAAAACAGGTATTGTCATAATGGTTCCAGTCTTATTTATGACTTTATTAGTATTATATATTACATTACAGCTCTTATAAAAAAGCCAAAAATCAAAAGATTTATGGCTTTTAATCATTTAAGTGACGATAAAATATAATATCACCGCGATAACTTTTTCTGAATAAGGCATTGACGATCAATATCTAGCATGATATTCGTAGGGATATCATGAAGTATGTCATGTTTAATAGTAAATATTGCATAGTCTTCTTTGAAATAACAGTAAGTGATGTCATTTAATAAATTGTTATAAAAATTGTAATCTTATCATTTACTTATAAATAAGGTATGATAATAAATATATTTTATATTCAAAGTTCATATAAAAAAGGATGGGATACTATGGAACAAAAGAAAGAAGGGAAATTTAAATTAAAGACGCCACATACTTATGCAATATTAATGTTTATTATTCTAGTTGCTTGGCTTATGACATATATTATTCCAGCAGGAGAATATGTTAGAGAAAAGAAAAATGGACAAACATTAGTGGTGTCAGGTACATATCACACTATTTCGTCAGAACACATTAATTTTTTAAATATTTTTAGAGCAATTCCAGAAGGACTTATAAGTGGAGGCGAAATTGTATTTTATGTATTTTTAGTAGGTGGTGCATTTGGGATTGTGCATAAGACAGGTGCATTTGAAAATGGCGTCAATAAAGTTATGAGAACATTAGGAAAAGCGAATTTTTTAATGATTCCTTTAACTATGACGGCTTTTTCAATTTTAGGTTTTACGATTGGTTTGGCAGAGGAAACAATTATTTTTGTTCCAATTGGTATTATTATTGCACGAACATTAGGATATGATGCATTGACAGGAGCAGCTATGGTAATTTTGGGGGCTGCGAGTGGATTTAGTGGAGGAATGTTAAATCCATTTACAGTAGGAGTTGCTCAAACTGTTGCGGAACTTCCAATGTTCTCTGGTTGGGGGCTTCGTACCATCATATATCTCTTTATACTAGTCACTGCTATTACAACTGTCATGGTCTATGCAAATAAAGTCAAACAAGATAAGACGAAGAGTATTGTATATCATTTAGAACAAGAAGAAGGACTTATTCAACAAGATATTGAATATCAACACTTTAGTAAAAAACAAGCAGGTAGTTTAATCATTATTATGGCCACAATAATATTTAATGTTTTTGGTATTTTTAAATTCGGATGGGGCTTTAATGAAATGAGTGCCAATTTTTTACTTGCAGGTATTTTAGCTGGATTTGTAGGTGGGCTTGGTTTCAATGGAACATTTGATGCCTTAGTTGAAGGAATGCAAAATATTCTATTTGGCGCGATGATTGTTGGATTTGCAAAAGGAATTATCGTTTTATTAGAGAATGGAAAAATTATTGATACTATTGTTCATGGAATGACGATGTTACTAACAGATGTACCCTCGTCTTTAGTCATTATCGCAATGTTCATATTGCAATTTATGCTTAACTTTTTTATCCCATCAGGATCAGGTCAAGCTTTAACGACTATGCCATTGATGGTGCCTATTTCAGATTTACTTCACATTAATCGACAATTGACAGTGCTTGCCTTCCAATATGGTGATGCAATCAGTAATATTCTATTTCCTACATCAGCAATTTTAATGGGAGCCCTAGCTGTAGGTAAAATTTCTTATACGGAATGGGTGAAGTTTGTATGGAAACCTATATTAATATGGATAATGATATGTAGCGTTGCTATGTCTATTGCTTTAGCTATAGGTTATTAAGGAAAATATACACCTAAGGTAGACTAACGTTTGTCTGAAGGTAGTGAGAAGGGCGTCTTAAAAAGATATAAAAGTAAAGGTATTAAATAATGTCTCCCTTTAGGATACTTGTTTTAATCATTAAAAATAGTTTATAGCTTTAGTAAATAAAATATATAAATTGTTCTTCTGTGCTACTATTTATGGAATAAAGGAGTAAAGTTAAAACTTTGTTCAAAAGTTCACAAACTTTTCATGGTATTTTTCATACAAAGTGCTAACATAATAATTGAAAGTTATATTACTTTAAGAGGTGTAATAAATGGGCAATTCTAAAAAAGTAGCACTTGTTACAGGTGCAGCACAAGGTATTGGTTTCAAAATAGCAGAACGTTTATTTAATGACGGTTTTAACGTTGCTATCGTCGATTTTAATGAAGAAGGCGCAAAAAAAGCGGCTGAATCACTTTCAAAAGAAGGTCAAGAAGCAGTAGCGTTTAGAGCGGACGTATCTGACCGTGAAAATGTTTTTGATGTGACACGTAAAGTTGTAGAACATTTTGGAGAGTTAAATGTAATCGTAAATAATGCTGGCTTAGGACCAACAACACCTATCCATACAGTCACACCTGAACAATTTAATCAAGTTATTGGAGTAAATGTTGGAGGCGTATTCTGGGGCATTCAAGCAGCTTTAGAACAATTTGAAAAATTAGGCCATGGCGGTAAAATTATAAACGCAACATCTCAAGCAGGTGTTGAAGGTAATGCGGGATTATCGTTATACAGTAGTACGAAATTCGCAGTTCGTGGATTAACTCAAGTTGCTGCGCGTGATTTAGCTGACAAAGGCATTACAGTAAATGCATTTGCACCAGGTATCGTTGAAACACCTATGATGGAAGGTATTGCTAAAAAATTAGCCGAAGAAAATAATCAACCAGAAGAATGGGGTTGGAAACAATTCACTGATCAAATCACATTAAAACGTTTATCTAAACCAGAAGATGTAGCTAATGTGGTTGGTTTCTTAGCTAGTAGTGATTCTGATTATATTACTGGTCAAACTATTATTGTCGACGGTGGCATGAGATTCCACTAATTTAAGCAAATTATTATTTTTAAAACTGATATGCACCCTAAAAGTTGGACTTAAAATCTAACTTTTGGGGCGCGTTTTTATATTCTTTTAGAAGATATATCTTTATATGATGAAATATTTAACCTTATTGATGTTCATAATATATCAATAATAAATGGACCCATCGTAATTGTATAACTCATTAAAAATGAGTATTTAGGAAAAAATAATAAACAATAGAAGCTAATACACCTATAAAAAAATATTTAGAGAAGCAATCAAAAATAAAATCCTCTTATTTAGATATTTATCAATAAGGGTGTTTTATATTTTTAAAAAAATAATGATATATAGTAAATTTAAATGTAAATATAGTATATAATATGATTAATATCTTACAGAAAGGAAGACATCAATGAGATTAAACAATATGAATATAGTTTCTGGTATCTTATGTGTATTATCATTTCTACTTGCAATTTCGATTACATTTACAGATATGTTTTGGTATTTACCTGGCTTTTTTGTCATGCTATTATCAGTGGTTTCAAGTGTTGTAGGTCTAATGAGTGGCAGCAAAGTATTTAATAGTATCACGTTATTTTTAACAATTATTTTCTTTCTTATTTTTTCAAGTCCATTATTACTTGCTTAGAAAAGAAAACGATTTTATATCATATTAATATGAACGGCAATCTTTGCAGCTATAATGTGAAGATTGCTTTTTTAAATTAAATTAAAAAAACATTGAAACGCTTTCAATTAATACGTATAATATTTACTAGTTTGAAAAAGGAAGGATATTATATGAAAGTAAATAAATATTTGATTTTTATTTTGGGTGCTTTAGGAGGTTTGCTTTACGGTTATGATAACGGTATTATTTCCGGCGCATTACTTTATATTCCTAAGGATATTCCTTTACATAATGGTGCGATAGAAGGGTTAGTTGTGTCATCAATGCTTTTCGGAGCGATTGTAGGTGCAGGTGGCAGTGGACCTTTATCAGATAGAATTGGTCGTCGTCGTTTAGTACTATTTATCGCATTGGTATTTATTGTTGGATCACTTGTTTTAGCATTTTCAACAAATATTGTCATGCTTATTATTGGTCGTGCCATTGTTGGACTTGCCGTAGGTGGTTCAATGTCAACGGTACCTGTATATCTTACTGAAATGGCCCCTACAGAACTACGTGGATCTTTAGGTTCACTTAACCAATTAATGATTACAATTGGTATTTTAGCTGCATACTTAGTGAACTATGCCTTTGCAGATATGGGTGCTTGGCGCTGGATGTTAGGTTTAGCCGTGGTTCCTTCATTAATTTTATTAATTGGTGTAGCATTTATGCCTGAAAGTCCACGTTGGCTTCTTGAAAATAGAAGTGAAAAAGCAGCGCGTGACGTAATGAAAATCACATATAATCCAGATGCAATTGATGCTGAAATTAAAGAAATGAAAGAAATAGCTTCTCAATCAGAATCAACATTCTCAGTAATCAAATCACCTTGGTTACGTCCGACGCTTATTATTGGGTGTATCTTTGCGATTTTTCAACAATTTATCGGAATCAACGCAGTTATTTTCTATGCCCCAACGATTTTTACAAAAGCAGGTCTAGGTGGCTCTGCTTCAATTATCGGTACAGTCGGTATTGGTGTGGTAAACGTATTAGTAACGATTTTGGCATTATTTATTGTTGACCGTGTCGATCGTAAAAAACTCCTCGTTATAGGAAACATCGGAATGATTGCTTCACTGGTTATTATGGCGATGCTTATTTGGTCAATCGGTATTCAATCATCAGCCTGGGTCATTATTATTTGTTTATCATTATTTATCGTGTTCTTTGGAATTTCATGGGGTCCAGTTTTATGGGTCATGTTACCTGAATTATTCCCAACGCGTGCAAGAGGAGCAGCAACAGGTATTGCGGCATTAGTATTAAACTTTGGTACGTTAATCGTTGCACAATTATTCCCAATTTTAAATCATAATTTAGATACAGAATGGGTATTCTTAATTTTTGCTGCTATTGGCGTACTAGCGATGTTCTTTGTGATTAAGTATCTTCCAGAAACACGGGGTCGCAGTTTAGCTGAAATTGAACATGAGTTACGATTACGTACAGGTGTTAAATCTGAATAACGTATGTATATCGCTACTTCAATGATTTGGAGTAGTGATTTTTTATTTTTTAAAAAAAGGGTAAACATAAAAAAGTAATGCTATGAACGGAGGAATTAAGATGAAACAGTCAAAAGATTTAGAACGATTACTTAAATCTTTAGACGGACAAAAATATGGCGCTTATAAACGAACGAAAGGGATATATCAATTTGATCAATTCCGTCTAGCTATAGATCATGTCCAAGTCGATCCTTTTGCGCCACCTTCAAAAATGCGTGTGATTATTGGGAAACAAGAGACTGAAATTCCTAATGAATTATTAGACACTAAAGATAAACGTATAGCGACTTCAGACTTTTTAACTCGAACAGTGGATACCCAGTTAAAACATTTCAATCGTACAGTGAAAGGTTCGGGTAAAAATGGGAAGATCTTTATCGATCATCCAGGACAAGAAATACTCGAACGTACATCTGTAGTGATTAATAATAAAGAGATTGAAGTACGTATTGAAGTTGGACTACCAGCAGCTGGACGTAAGATTCTAGGAAAAGCAGCATCACATACGATAATACATGGCATTCCTCAAATGGTAGAAAAAGCGATACGATACGAAAATTTAAATCAACAAGCATTGAAAGAACAAGTTGCATTAAAACTAGACCAGACCTATATTAGACAACAACTTGAAACAGAACATTTAGTCGTATTTGTGGCAAATGGTTCAATCTTGCCAAGAAAAAGTGGTGTGTCGGACGCTCCAATGAAAGGTGCTATTCAATTCACAAGTCCTAAGAAATTTGAACATACATTCAACCTTCCAAGTGGTCGGGCAGTCACAGGGATGGCTATTCCACAAGGGATTACACTTATTGTCGGTGGAGGTTACCATGGTAAATCGACACTATTAGAAGCGCTTGAGCGTAGTGTATATGATCACATTCAACATGACGGTCGAGAATTTGTGGTGACTCAACATGATGCGATGAAAATACGTGCTGAGGATGGTCGAAACGTTGAGAATGTCGATATTAGTCCATTTATTGATAATCTGCCAGGAAAGAAGGATACGACACACTTTTCTACAGAAAACGCAAGTGGTAGTACATCTCAAGCCACAAATGTAATCGAAGCTTTAGAAGCAGAAAGTTCATTATTATTAGTCGATGAAGATACATCAGCTACCAATTTTATGATTCGTGATGGTCGTATGCAACAACTAATTGCTCCTGAAAAAGAGCCAATCACTCCATTTTCTAATAAAGTAAAATCATTATATGAAGATTATAGTGTTTCTACTATTCTTATTGTGGGCGGTTCAGGAGATTATTTTGATGTTGCTGACCAAGTATTAATGATGGATGAATATCATTTAAAAGATGTAACAGAGGAAGCAAAAGAAATTGCGAATAATGACGGCTATAAGCGAGAAATTGATGGTAATCAATCATTTGGAGTGCTATCTCACCGCATACCGTTAACGGATTCTTTCTCTAAAAAAGGAAAAGAGGATTGTTTCAAATCAAAAGGGTTACATTCTATTATGTATGGTCATGAGCCTATTAACCTAATAGGATTAGAACAACTTGTGGATGATAGTCAGACAAACGCTATTACGGTAATGTTAGATTACTTTAGACGTTATGGCATCAATAATCAGAATTCCATAATTCAAGCCACAAATGAGATGTATCGTTTAATTGAGCATGAAGGGTTAGAAGCGCTCTCTCATTTTAATGGACATCCAGGACATCTTGCCTTACCTCGTAAACAAGAATTTATCGGTACCTTAAATCGATATAGAGGATTGAAAGTGAAATAAAAAGAACATATATTATCTTTTTTAGTAGGCGGGTAGTCTTACTTTTAAAAAATTAAAAGTCTGATTAATAGTGAAGCATCTGAATTAATAACGGAAGAATAAGGGAAACTACGAAAAGAAGATTAAAAAAATAAATATTTATCGATTGGACATATGTAAATCATAGACTCACTTTTCTTTTTATTAAAGGAAAGTGAGACTTTTCTGATTAAAATAGCAAAAGTATTAGGGAGTGAAACAACAAATTTAAAATAAATTCTATCTCTCACCTTCAATATTTTAGAAATATTTGGATATTTATCATTTGATTAATCGCGCGAGATTGTTTATACTAAAATAAATCGCGAACGATAGAAAAGAGGTGCTGTGTTGAAAAAGGATGAAATGACATTAGCGAATCAATTATGTTTTTCGGCATATAATGTGAGCCGCTTATTTGCTCAATTTTATGAACAACAACTAAAGCCATTTGGATTAACGTATTCTCAATATTTAGTTTTACTGGCTTTATGGGAAGAAGATAATCGAACATTACATGAGATTGGTAGACAACTTGATTTATCAAGTAATACGTTGACACCACTTTTAAAAAGATTAGAACAATCAGGATGGGTCATAAGAGAACGTTCTGAAACTGATAAACGTCAACTGATGGTGACACTTACTGAAAAAGCACATCAACAACAAGAAGCAGTTTTTGAAGCGGTAGCCGAATGTTTACCTTCACATTTTGATAAAACGAAATATAACCAAGCAAAAGACGTATTAGAACAATTAGAACATGGTTTGAAACAACTCAATAAAAAATAAAGAAGAGGATGAGTTAAATGAAAACATACGACGTTACATTTATTGGTAGTGGACATGCAGCATGGCACGCAGCTTTAACATTAAAACATGCAGGTAAAGAAGTAGCAATTATCGAAAAAGAGCGTATTGCGGGAACATGCACAAACTGGGGCTGTAATGCTAAAATCTTACTTGAAAATCCATTTGAAGTGTTAGAAGAAGCAACACACTATCCTGGTATTGTTGAATCACAAAATCTTAAAGTAAATTGGTCAAACTTAATGGATTATAAACATAAAGTGATTGATCCAATGGCTGGTCAGTTAAAATCATTATTTGAACAACAAGGTATTGATGTATATGATGGTACAGGTGTAATTAAAAATGAACATACAGTTGAAGTAAATGGTGAAGCGATTGAAACTGAAAATATCGTCGTTGCGACAGGTCAACATAGCAATAAATTACCTATCGAAGGTAAAGAATATACACATGATAGCCGTGACTTCTTATCGATGGAAGACACACCAAAAAGTATCACATTCATTGGTGGCGGAATTATCAGTATCGAATTTGCATCTATCATGACTAAAACTGGCGCTGATGTTCATGTGGTTCATAATACAGATGAGATTTTACCAGGATTTAACCGTAATCATGTAGATAAATTAGTTAAAAAATTAGAAGATGAAGGCGTTAAATTCTATCTAAATGAAAATACAGCTGCAGTTAAAAAAGAAGGAGACGCGTTTACACTAACAACTGAATCTGGATTATCAATCAATACAGAATATGTACTTGATGCAACAGGAAGAGTTCCAAATGTTGAAGGTATTGGATTAGAAAATGTCGGTATCAATTATAGTAAAAAAGGTATTGAAGTAGATGAGTACTTAAGAACAAATGTTAAAAATATTTACGCAAGCGGTGACGTTTTAGATAAAACGATTCCTAAATTAACGCCAACTGCGACGTTTGAATCAAACTACATTGCTGCACATATTTTAGGTATGGTACAAGATGAAATTAAATATCCAGCTATTCCTTCGGTACTTTATTCGCTTCCACGTTTATCACAAATTGGTGTAACTGTAGAAGAAGCAAAAGAAAATGATCAATATACAGTAAAACATGTGCCATTCGGTAAACAAATGGTATTCGAATATAAGAATGAAACAGAAGCTGAAATGTATATTGTACTAGATGAACATAAACACTTAGTAGGTGCTGAAATCTATGCAGATGCTGCCAATGATTTAGTAAACTTACTTGTATTTATTATTAATCAACATATGACAGCGGAAGATTTAAATCAACTTATCTTTGCATTCCCAGGTGCTTCAAGTGGTGTGATTGATTTATTAAAAATGAACATGTTATAAGAATTTAAAAACGGTTAGTCCATGTGGCTAATCGTTTTTTTATAAAAGAATGAAATGTTTAAATTTCTCTAAAACGTAAATAACTATATTGTACGAAAAATGAAACGTCATCTCATTTGGAGGGATTTATATTATGGCTAAAGAATTTGAATTGAATGGTGTTAAAGTAGAAATACCAGATGAATTAGAATCAGTTGTTGCGTTAGAATATTCTTTTGTAGAAGCATTAGCTAAATTAGAAATGAATGTCACAGGTATTGCTGATGACAAAGATAAAAATAACTTAGAACATTCTATTAAACACTTAGTAGGTAACTATACATCTGTTGGTTCACGTTTAGAGCCTGATGCAGAATTGATTAAAAAAGCAGAACCACAATTAATTCTAGCAGATAAGACAAGACATGAATCAATATTTGAAAAATTAAATGCGGCAGCACCAACAGTATTATTAGAAAGCTTTGATGCTAACTACGACCAAAGTATTGAAACATTTAAACAAATTGCAGAACTCGTATCTAAAGAAGATAAAGGCCGTGAACTTGTTGTTCAACACAATGAAAAAGTTGAAGACTTAAGCAAAGATATTAAACTTGATAAAGACTTATCAACTATTGCTGCTGTACCAACACATGATGGTTTATATGTTCATGCATCACATTCATATGTTGGACAATTCTTGCAAAAAGTTGGTTTTAATGGTTCTGTTCCTGAAGATATGGAAAACCATCTACCTGAATATATGGGTGCAGATTACTTAAAAGTCGATACAGACCGATTTGCAAGCTTCAATCCAGAACGTATATTGATTATGGTAGATGAAGATAACAAAGCAGATTATGAAAAATTAAAAGAATCAGAAGCGTGGTCAAATATTGAAGCAGTTAGAAATGATCGTGTACACGATGTAAACCGTGAACGTTGGGCAAAATATAGAGGCTTAATCGCATCAGAATTAATCTTAGAAGACTTAATAAATATTGAAGAATAATGATTAAAAAAGCGTGCATTTCAAAATGGTGAAATGCATGCTTTTTATTTTAAATATAAGCATATAACATGTTTACTTATTTAAATATTATAGAAGTAACTAAGAGAGTCACACCAGATAGACAAATCGAAGTAATACATATCACTATGAAAGGTTTAAGTGTCTTTGAAATAACTTCTTTTAAAACGATATTCAATCCTAGAGCAACCATCGCCATTAACATACATACCGTTGTAATAACATTTATAATATTCATAAGTAATGAAGGAATAGGAACAAATGTATTGATAAAAGCCATTATGATAAATCCAATGAGAAAGTAAGGAATATCGATTTTTTGTTGTACTTGGCTTGAGTGTGACTTATAACGCATATACAAAATTAAGACAATGCTTAATGGAATAAGTAAAAACACACGGCCTAATTTTCCAAGTAAAGCAAATGTCATTGCCTGTGGCCCGCCAATATCTGCTGCTAAGACGACATGAGCGATTTCATGTAGACTGATACCTGTCCAAGCGCCATAAGTTATAGTAGGTATGTTAAAAATAGCCTCGATAGCTGTATAAATAAGTGCAAATATAGTTCCAACTAGTGCAATAATACCTACACTTATTGCAATGTCTTTTTCTTTAGATTTTAAGATTGGTGCTGTAGCTGCAATAGCTGCAGCTCCACATACTCCTGTACCAATACCAAGTAGTATAGAGATATCTTGATTTCCTTTAATAATTTGATTCAAAATTAAAGTTAAACTTATTGAAAAGATAATTACGATAATATCAATAAGTAGTAATTTCCAGCCTTTACTTAGAATATCTCCCATATTTAGTTTTAACCCATATAAGATAATCGCAAATTTTAATAAACGTTTCGATGCGAACGTAATACCTGGACGAATGTGTTCTGGATATCCCATCACTTGGCGATATAGCATCGCAAAAATAATAGCAATAGTTAATGCCCCAATCGTATGTAAAATAGGAAATTTAGCTAATATATAACTGATCATTGCGATCATAAATGTAAACATAATACCTTTCATAAATGAAGGCTGCGTGATTGATTTCATAGTACTTTCACCTCGATATGAAATCTTAGCACGTTATTGTTATAACGTTAAATAAATAATAAGTATAGTATATATATCAAAAATGTTATATTAGACTTAAAGGAGAATGATGCATGGATCCGTATAAGGTATTAATTGAAGTAATCAAAACAGAAAGTTTTACTAGAGCAGCAGAAAATTTATATACTTCGCAGCCTTCTGTGAGTCGTGATATTAAACGTTTAGAATTAAAATATCATGTTAAAATATTTGAATTTAAATCTCCATATTTAAAACTAACTAGAGATGGCGAAAAGCTATTACAATACGCATTGCAGCGGGAAAGTATTGAACAAGAATTATGGCAAAACTTAACATCGGAATCTGAAATCATCTCAGGCACCTTAACAATTGGAAGCAGTTATACATATGGTGAATATTTATTATCAGAACAGCTTACCAGTCTTATGCAACAATACCCTAAGTTACATATTCATTTACGTGTTAATAATTCAGATTCTGTTATAAATGATATTAAACACAACAGAGTAGATATAGGTATTGTAGAAAAGGAAATTCAAGACAATGTAATAAAATGTAAGAAAATAATAGAAGACGAAATGGTGTATATTTACAAAAAATCGGTTCAACCTAGAATGGATATATGTTTCGTTAGAGAAAAAGGGTCTGGAACAAGGTTTTATCAGGAAGTAGGTCTTTCTGAGTTAAAATTAAATCCATATTTGATAGAAATTAATAATATTAAGATTATCAAACAAATGGTAGAGGCTGGAAATGGGTTTGCGATTATTTCAAAATCAGCAATTCATCCCGAGGATTATGAAAAATTAATGATAACAACTTTAAATGTGAAACGTCACTATTACCTTGCTCAACATGTTGATAAATATATTGATAAAAATATTAGAGCTGTCATTGAAATGATTATGAAGTAGAGTATATAAAAAAAGGTGGATCTTTCTAAAGATTGAAAGGTCCAACTTTTTTATTAACACTGCGGGGTGTCTTATTTATTGTTTTTTAATTCAAAGAATTTTTCAGCTACAGCTTTACCAGATTGTGGGTTTTGACCTGTAATCACATGACCGTCAATAACAGCGAATTGACTCCAGTTGTCACCTTTTTCGTAATGTGCACCACGATTTTTAAGTTCATCTTCTGTTAAATAAGGTACTTTATCTGCTAAGCCAACTGCTTCTTCTTCAGTATTAGAGAAACCAGTTACAGTTTTACCGTTAATAATAGAATTACCTTCACTATCTGTAACATTTAATAGGCCGATAGCACCATGACATACTGAAGAAACTGCACCATTATTTTCATAAATTTTACGTGTTAATTCTTGTAAATCTGTATTATCTTTGAAGTCCCAAATTGTTCCGTGACCACCTGCGTAATAGATAATATCATAATCTTCAGCACGTACAGCATCTGGTGTAAGTGTACTACCAAGACGTGTCATAAAGTCTTTATCTTGATAATATTTCCAATCTAACTCAGACATCATATCTTCTTGTAGACTTGCAGGGTCAATAGCTGTATAGCCACCTTCTGGACTAATATAGTCGATATCATAACCATTTTTGTACAATACATCTGCAAAGTGAACAACTTCACCCAACCATAATCCAGTTGGACGATTCATATCAGGATATTTTGAAACACTTGTAACAACTACTAATGCTTTACTCATTGTATACCTCCTAAATTGTTTACGTAATTCATACTTACCCATTTTTAAGGAAGAATAACACATACTAGGTATATTTTTTATATTTATATTTTTTCAGTATACTCCATCTTTAATGATTCACTTTGATAGAGTACCATTCCAGTTTTTAATTTCCTAAAACCTGCCTTTTCATAGAACTTCACATTATTTGTAGTAGAGATTAAATGAACACAGGATAGAGAACCAATTTGTGTAAGAATATGGTTAAGTATTTGAATGCCAATATATTGAGATTGAAATTCTTTTTTTACTACTAAATCATAAATTGCAGCATTGAATACACCATCAGAGAGTGCTCTTGCAAAACCAATTATTTTATCATTGTAAGAAGCAAGTGTCACAAAAGTACTATTGTTAAAAATTTCGTTAATATTATTCTTATTATGATTAGCCCATCCAACCGAATTATAAATTTGGTAGATATCGTTTAGATATTTTTCATTATATTCACTATATAATTCTATATTCATAAGATCATCTCACAATTATTTATTTTGATTCAATTATATACAAATTTTACAAAAGTTGTTTGAAAAATCTTAATGGTGGTACATACTAATATACAATTTACCAATTCTATGAATTCGTAAAAGTAGCCTCACTAATCCATCGATTAGTGAGGTTTTTTGTGTTCTAATGATAGATAAATTATACTTGTAGTGATCTTTAAATATAATTTTAAATATAAAAAGGAGAGATAATAATGGCCCAAGATAGTGGAAAATTAAATTGGTCAAGTTTAATCATTGGTACGCTATTACTGATTATTGCTGTGATTATATTTAGTAATCCAGTTCAAAACTTCTATACACTTACCTGGCTGATTGGCTTACTCATTATGATAGGCGGTGTCATTCAACTTTTATTCCGTCGTACGGCAAAAAAACTTGTAGGTGTAAATACAAAATTAATTTTAATTAATGGTATTATCGATTTAATCTTTGGCATTCTAGTTGTATTTAATGTTGGAGCAAGTTCAGTATTCTTTGTATTTATGTTTGCGTTTTGGTTTATTTTCAGTTCGGTTATCGGTCTGTTTACACTATCACAACAACATCAATTACGTGGTTTATCAATTATCGTAAATATCCTAGGGATTATTTTAGGTATTATCTTATTATTTAATCCAATGATGGGTATGATTTTTGTTTCAACCTTAATCGCATTTACATTCGCAGTCCTAGGTGTGACATACGTCATTGATGGTCTAGCATAATATACGTATTCAAACATATTAAATTTTAAACTCTTCACTACTGTATTAGTGAGGAGTTTTTCGCTTAAAAAGCGTGTCTACTGCGTTGAATGAAAAGTAAAGTTAATATACAGAATATAGCGTAAGTATTAAAATGATAATTGATAAAACACATGAACATGTTTAGGAGGAAATCTTGTGAATTACAATTTTGATGAAATCATTGATCGTCGTTATACAAATGCAATGAATGTGGAAGGCTATAAAGGCTATCTTTTTAGTGATGCAGATACGTCAGATTTAAAAGATAATGATGAACTGATTCGTATGTGGGTAGCAGATATGGACTTTGGTACACCAGAAGTCGTATTAAATGCGATTCGTGAACGTTTAAATAAGAAAATTTTAGGTTACACAAACGTTTTCGGTTCTGAATATTATGAAGCTTTTGTATCTTGGACAAAGAAACGTTATGGTTTCACTTTCCCTCAAGAGCATCTTGTATTCTCTCATGGCATTGTGGCTGGGTTAATTGAACTTGTAGGTTATATTTGTGATAAGGATGATAAAGCATTAATTTTTACGCCGAGTTATGGTCCATTTAAAATGGCATGTGATAAAAATCATATTTCAACAGTATATTCTCCACTAATCAGTCATCATGGATATTATGAGATTGATTTTGACGATGTACGTAAAAAAGTAGAAACAGAAAATATTAAATTATGCATTTTTGCGAATCCACATAATCCAACGGGACGTGTCTGGTCAGAAGAAGAGTTAGCCACATTAGGTCAAATTATGAAAGAGAATGATGTATGGCTCATTTCAGATGAAATCCATTGTGATATCAAACGTTCAGGTCAATCACATATGCCATTTGCCAAAGCTGTCTCAGATTACGACAAAATCATCACAACTATGTCTCAAAGTAAAGCTTTCAACATTGCAGGTTTGATGTTTTCAAATATCATTATTCAAAATGAATCGCTTCTAAAAACTTGGAATACACATCACTTTGGTACGGAAAATCCTCTAAGTGTAGTTGCCACGCAAGCTGCTTATGAAAAAGGCGAAGATTGGTTACAAGCAATGAATCATTATTTAGACGATAACTTTAACTATTTAGCAGATTTCCTAGAAAAAGAACTACCACATGCAGAATTTAAAATTCCAGAGGCGACGTATTTAGCTTGGGTAGATTTAAGCTATTATATTAAAGAAAAAGATATTGATGAATCAATGGCGAAATTCTTTATTAAAAATGCTGGTGTTATCATTGAAGGCGCAGAGCAATTTGTTCATAACGCAGAGGGTCATATTAGAATTAATATTGCAGTTCCTAGAGAAGTAATGAAAAAGGGACTACAAAAAATAAAAGCGGCTTTAGTCTAAATAGAGGAAAAATATCATGGCTATTATTGAATCCTCACACATAGGTCATACACCATTTCAACAATTATTAGGTCATCATGAGGACATTATGAAGACGTGGACCGCATTGAGTGACACACTAGAAAATACTAGTGCGTTAAACGCAGAACTCAAAGAAGAGATACGCCGTATGCTAGCTCAGAAAAATGGTTGCCAATATTGTAAAGCAAAAGGCAAGCCTACCGGGAGTCTAACAGATGAAAAATCAGCAATATGTATAGGATTTACAGAAGTCTATATCAAACTGGGAGATCAAATACCTACAACGTACACAGAGATCTTAAAGTCTCATTTATCAGATAAAGAAATTATCGAACTTATTACATTCATTACATTTACAAATGCACAACAACAATTTGGTGCGATAATGAAATTACAACCCTAAATAAAAGGACTCTAGCTTAGGTTAGAGTCCTTTAATAATTTTCATTTAAAATAACATTCCCCAAATCGTCTGCAAGGTGTGGTTTTCGATAATAATAAATAAACCAAGTCCAATATAGACCACCGCCATAATCCAACGGCTGAACTTCTCTACTGTTTCTCCGATTTCAGGAATAGATGCAAGCTTCTGTGCAGTAAACACTAAGACATAGATTAAAATTAAAAAGACGATTAGTGTCACAATGAGTTCAGAGACACTTAATGTGACAAAGTAAGGGACAAATAATCCGATGTTATCTGCTCCGCAACTTGCGATCGTCACTAACGCCACCGTGCCAATTAGTTTAGTTAATCCGTGTTTGTCTAGTTCTTGTTTCGCTCTTTTTTCTCCTTCACAATCATCAAAAATAGCTACTTTTAATCCTAAATAGATAGGAATAAGACCAAGTAATCCTAAAATCCATTTTTCAGGCACATAATTTAAGACAAAGGCAAAGAATAAACTTACGACAATCAATGTCACAGATCCTACATATTGACCAATATAAATATTTCTATATTCTTTTTTTGTCTGTGCTCGCGCGAAAAAAATAAGCAAAATAACAAGTAAGTCGACTGCAGTTGCGATATACAATATCGCAGCAGTAATGATAGTTTGAATCATAGTTTAACTGTCCTTTTAAAAGTGATATTGAATAAAGTATAACGTACTTCAAATAAGAATTATATAGATTTTATTTTAAAATTTTCACCAAATTTTTAATGTCTACTTGCATGGAAAAAATAAAAAACAATAAATACTAAATAATTTGAAAATTTAAAATATAAGATGTAAAATAAATATAAAGAGATAAGAAAGCGCTTACAAATATCTCTTTATAATAAAATGATAAAAGTTCTCTTACGGAAGGAGGCGTTCATTCATGAGTGAATCATATGATTTGATTGTGATTGGTGCAGGACCTGGAGGGTATGTATCAGCCATTCGTGCCGCACAATTGGGTAAAAAGGTGGCAGTCATCGAAAAATTCAATGCTGGAGGCACTTGTTTAAATGTGGGTTGCATTCCATCTAAAACATTATTAGAACACGGGGAAAAAGCACATAGCATTCAAGTTGCTAATGACTGGGGAATGACGACGAAAGAATTAAATATCGATTTTCCTAAATTTGTACAACGTAAAAAGAAAGTCGTACAAACACTTACGGGTGGCGTTAAACAGTTACTAAAGAAAAATAAAGTAGCTTATATTGAGGGAGAAGCAAGTATTTCAAAAGACTTAAACGTAAAAGTAAATAATGAAACGTATCAAGGTAAAGATATTATTTTAGCGACAGGTAGTAAACCATTTGTACCACCTATTGAAGGATTAGATAACGTCGATTATGAAACAACAGATACATTTTTCGATTTAAAACAACTACCTAAACAGTTAGCAGTGATTGGCGGTGGTGTCATCGCAACAGAACTCGCTTCATCAATGGCTGATCTTGGCGTGAAAGTAACCATTGTTGAAGTGGCAGATGATATTTTACTTACTGAAATTGATGATACACGTGAGTTATTAAAAGCTCATTTAGAAAATCAAGGTATTAACATTATTACAAAGGCGAAAATTAAAACAGTAGATAAAACTAAAATTGTACTCGATGGTCAAGATGACGTCAGCTTCGACACGTTACTTGTCGCGACAGGTAGACAACCGAATACACAAGTGGCTAAAGATTTAAATTTAGAGATGGATGGCAAGTTCTTTAAAGTGGATGACCATTATCAAACAAGTCAAAAACATGTCTATGCGATTGGTGATTTAGTCAAAGGTTATCAACTTGCACATGCTGCAAGTGCACATGGTATTCATGTAGCAGAAACACTTGCTGGAGAACACCCACCACTTGTTCGTCAAGAGAACATTACACGTTGTATTTATACACGACTTGAAGCGGCATCCATTGGCTTATCAGAAGAGCAAGCCAAAGAAGCGGGATATGATGTGAAAGTCACACAATCAGCGTTTCAAGGTAATGCGAAGGCGCTCATTAAAGGGGAAAATGAAGGAATTATAAAATTAGTTATTGATCAAATATATGGGGAAATACTCGGCGCCTTTATTGTAGGACCTCATGCGACAGACTTAATTGGCGAAGTCCTAGGAGTAAAAGCGTCAGAAGGTACCATCTATGAATTATCCGAAATAATTCAACCACATCCAGCATTATTAGAAGCGATTGGCGAAGGTGCGGATGCATACTTTGGTTCTGCAATTCACATGTAGTTATTACACTTACGCCCTATGAAAGATAGGAGGAATTGACAATGAAAATGGAAAAAGAACAAGCACGTTGGATTTATAAAACGATGAATGAAATTCGATTTTTTGAAGAGAAGGTACACAAAATTTTTAGTGATGGTCAAATCCCAGGATTTGTACATTTATATGTCGGTGAAGAAGCCGTTGCCACAGGTGTCATGTCACAACTAACTGACGATGATTATATTACAAGTACACACCGTGGTCATGGACATGCTATCGCAAAAGGGTGTGATTTAAACGGTATGATGGCAGAAATCATGGGTAAACGTGATGGTTTAGGACACGGTAAAGGTGGCTCAATGCACGTAGCCGAAATTGACAAAGGGATGCTTGGTGCGAACGGTATCGTAGGCGGAGGCTTTGGTCTTGCGATTGGTGCAAGTATTTCAATTATCAATCAAGGTAAAGACAATGTTGCCGTATGCTTCTTTGGTGATGGTGCCGCAAATGAAGGCACATTCCACGAAGGTTTAAACTTCGCTTCAATTTTAAACTTACCAGTTATCTTTGTTTGTGAAAATAACCAATTCGCTGAAGGTACGACACACGACTATGCAAGTGCATCTGAAACGATTGCTGAACGTGCTGCAGCTTATAATATGCCAGGCGTACGTGTAGATGGCATGGATGTCTTAGAGGTTTATAAAGCAACACAAGAAGCAGTAGACCGCGCTAAAAAAGGGGAAGGGCCTACATTAATCGAATGTGATACGTATCGTAAATATGGTCACTTTGAAGGTGACGAACAAAAAGTTAAATCACCAGATGATCGTAATGCAGATAAAAATGCCACTGTAGAATTCAGAAAACAAGCGATTGAAGAAGGTTGGTTAACTGAAGAAGAAGCAGATGATATTGAAAATACAGCTGAACAAGCCGTAGAAGATGCTGTGAAATTTGCGGACGAAAGTGAATTACCAGATGAAGATTCACTATACAAAGATGTTTTTGCATAACAAACCTTTAAAGCACTAAAACGAAGAAATAGATAAGAACGAACCTAACCAGACGAGGAGGTTTTTACGATGAGTGAAGAACGTAAACTAACATTTATGGGCGCGATTAATGAAGCGATTGATCAATCTATGGAGAAAGATGAAAATGTCATCTTAATTGGTACAGACGTTTCAGGTGGCGCAAAAGTAGAACATATTCAAGACGACGATACATTTGGTGGCGTATTCGGTGTTACAAAAGGACTGGCTAAAAAATATAGTCGTAAACGAGTGATTGATACACCTATTTCTGAACATATTACATTAAGTGCAGCTGTAGGATCAGCAGCTACCGGATTACGTCCCATCGCAGAACTCATGTTTAACGATTTTATTGGCTTTGGTTTAGACCCAATTTTAAACCAAGGTGCAAAAATGAGATATATGTTTGGTGGTAAAGCTAAAATTCCATTAGTGGTACGTACCGTTCATGGCGCTGGCGCAAGTGCGGCAGCACAACACTCTCAATCTCTATATAATATGTTCGCAACAATTCCAGGTGTTAAAGTAGTTGTACCATCAAATCCATATGATGCAAAAGGATTATTAATGTCAGCGATTCAAGACGATAACTTAGTTGTCTTTTCAGAAGATAAAACATTACTTGGTCAAAAAAGTAATGTCCCTGAAGAACCTTATACGATTGAGATTGGTAAAGCCAATGTTACACGAGAAGGTGATGATTTAACTATTGTCGCAATTGGTAAAATGGTTGCAGTAGCTGAAGAAACAGCTGACCGACTTGAAGAAGATAACGTTTCAGTAGAAGTCATTGATTTACGTTCAGTGTCTCCATGGGATCAAGATACAGTGTTAGAATCAGTGAAAAAAACAGGTCGCTTAATTGTTATTGATGAATCAAGTCCACAATGTAACATTGCTGGCGACGTCGCTTCTGTCATCGGTGATATTGGATTCGATTATTTAGACGGTCCAATCAAAAAAGTAACAGCACCAGATACACCAGTACCATTTGCATCAAACTTAGAAGCGGCATATATTCCAAATGCAGATAAAGTATTAGACGTAGCATCTGAATTAGTTGATGACTTAAAAAAGGCTAACGCGTAGGGAGGTGTATCACAATGAGTGAAAATATTATTATGCCAAAGCTTGGTATGACAATGAAAGAAGGTACTGTAGAAGAGTGGTTTAAATCAGAAGGCGATACAGTAGAAGAAGGCGAAAGCATTGTCACAATTAGCTCTGAAAAATTAACAAACGATGTCGAAGCACCTACAAGTGGAACATTACTAAAAATCAAAGTACAAGCAGGCGAAGATGCAAAAGTAAAAGCAGTGCTTGGTATCATCGGAGAAGAAGGCGAAGACGTAGGAAGCGATGACGATGATTCTGAAGAAACTACCCAAGAGAATAAAGATAACGACACAACTTCTGAAGATCAACAAGCTTCTTCAAATGAAGAACAATCTGATAAAAAAGATACAGAAAAAGAAGCGAAGCCTGAACAACGTGACCGTATCTTTATTTCTCCGTTAGCACGTAATATGGCTGAAGATAAGGAACTTGATATCACAAGAATCAAAGGTACAGGTGGAAATGATCGTATTACAAAATTAGATATTCAACGTGTAGACTCAGAAGGTTATGATTACGAAGGTGAAGCGGGTACGTCTAACGAAAGCGCATCTTCAACGGCACAAAACGTCGATGTGTCTAGTATTGGTGAAGGTCTAAATCCAATGCGTCAACGTATTGCTCAAAATATGCGTCAAAGTCTTAATAATACTGCTCAATTAACATTACATCGCAAAGTCAACGCAGATCGCTTATTAGACTTTAAAGCTCGATTATCTGAAGAATTAAAAGATGCAGATCAAGATGTAAAATTGACAGTCACAGCTTTATTAGCTAAAGCAGTAGTCCTAGCACTTAAAGAATATGGCGCAATGAACGCTCGTTATGAAAACGGTGAATTAACAGAATACGAAGATGTACATTTAGGTATTGCGACATCACTTGAAGATGGTCTTATGGTGCCAGTCATTGACAATGCAGATACTAAAAGTATTGGCACTTTAGCAAAAGAAATTAAAACATCAGCTGAAGCAGTACGTGAGGGAAATACAAGTGACGTTCAACTTAGTGGCGCTACATTTACAATTACGAATATGGGTGCAAGTGGTATCGAATACTTCACACCAATTTTAAATTTAGGTGAAACAGGTATCTTAGGTGTCGGTGCTCTAGCTAAAGAACTTGTTCTTGAAGGAGATAATGTAAAACAAATCTCTCGTATCCCATTAAGTTTAACATTCGATCATCAAATCTTAGATGGCGCAGGCGCAGCTGATTTCTTAAAAGTACTTGCTAAATATATTGAAAATCCATATCTATTGATGTTATAAACATGAAATATCAAATTAATGAATAACCCCCAATTTTGGGGGTTATTGTATTATGTAAGCTAACAACAAATATAATAGAGGAGTGATTCATTATGTCAGAAAACCAAAATCAAGGTTGTATAAAATGTGGTCATACAGAAATAGAAGAAGGAACGTTATCAGCAACAGGATCAGGATTGTCTAAATTTTTAGATGTACAACATAATAATTTTAAGACGATAACTTGTAAAAATTGTGGATATACCGAATTTTATAAACAAGATAGAAACAGAAGTAGAGATTTTATTGATTTGTTCTTTGGAGGATAGGTCAAAAGAATAGAACAACAGTAACCCTTGTGGTTGCTGTTTTTTAATCTTTAGGTAAGACTTCAGGTTGTGTGAAGTTAGACTTTCGGGTGTCTAAAAGTTGTAAAACTATTTGATATATTGACTTGATATTTATGGAATTTTAAGTCATTGTATAAGTGTAGGTTAAATAACCTATAATTTAATAATCTCTGCTAGGGGTGCTTTATATTGCTGAAAGGAACATCATGTTCCAACCCTTTGAACCTGATCTAGTTAATACTAGCGTAGGGAAGCCAGTGAGTCACTTTACAATAACATATGGATGTTTTCATAAATTGATGAAAAGGTCAATTTAACTATTAATCATTTTCTTCATTATGATGCTTACATATATTTTCGTATATATTCACTTATTCTTATGCATTCAGTATTAAGCTGAATGCTTTTTTTATGAATCATATAATCAGTGATATTTAGACCCTTCTAGTATTTAGGAGGCAATGTCAATGGAGCAAGAAAAAATCAATTTTAAAAGAACTTTTCCAGCAAGTAAACGTATTTTTAAAAAAGGCGAGGGTAATGATAGTGATATCTTTGTACCATTTCGAGAAATTGAACTTTCTGACACCCAATTAGAACAACGTAGTTTTCAAAATGAACCTGTCGTAGTGTACGATACAGCAGGTCCTTATCATGATGACAGTTATGAGGTTGATATCAATCACGGACTTCCAAAGGTTCGCGATGCATGGATTGAAGCACGTGAAGACGTTGAATATTATGAAGGTCGTCGTATTCAATCGATTGATAATGGTTTTTCAAAAGAAGGCCATAAAAATTATGTAGCTCATCCATTTGAATATCAACCAAGACGTGGCAGTAAAGATACCCCAGTTACGCAAATGTACTACGCTAAACATGGGATTATCACTAAAGAAATGAAATTTGTAGCAATTAGGGAACAAGTGGAACCAGAATTTGTAAGGGAAGAAATTTCGAGAGGACGCGCGATTATCCCTAATAATATCAATCATCCTGAATCTGAACCAATGATTATTGGTAAAAACTTCTCAGTAAAAATCAACGCAAACATTGGTAACTCTATTGTGTCATCATCTATTGAAGCAGAAATTGAAAAATTAGTTTGGGCCACACATTGGGGTGCAGATACGATTATGGATTTATCTACAGGAAAAAATATCCATACCACTCGTGAGTATCTCTTACGTAACTCACCTGTACCAGTAGGAACAGTGCCAATCTATCAAGCGTTAGAAAAAGTAAATGGGGTAGCAGAAGATTTAACATGGGAAGCGTATAGAGATACATTAATTGAACAAGCTGAACAAGGGGTCGATTATTTTACTATTCACGCAGGATTACGTCTTCATTATATTCCATTAACTGTTGATCGTTTGACTGGGATTGTTTCTCGTGGTGGCTCAATTATTGCACAATGGTGTCTTGCACATCACGAAGAAAGCTTTTTATATACACACTTCGATGAGATTTGTGAAATTTTAAGTAAGTATGATGTTGCTATTTCTCTAGGAGATGGTTTGCGTCCTGGTTCAATTTATGACGCTAACGATGAAAGTCAATTTGCGGAGTTGAAAACTTTAGGTGAGTTAACGGATATTGCTTGGAAATATAATGTGCAAGTTATGATTGAAGGTCCAGGGCATATTCCAATGCATAAAATTAAAGAAAACCAAGATTTAGCAGATTTCTATTGTAAAGAAGCACCATTTTATACATTAGGACCTCTTGTAACAGACATCGCACCAGCATATGACCATATTACGTCTGCCATTGGTGCTGCTCAAATTGCGAGCCATGGTACGGCAATGTTATGTTACGTGACACCTAAAGAACATTTAGGTTTACCAAATAAAGATGACGTACGTGAAGGTGTCGTCACTTATAAAATTGCTGCACATGCAGCAGATTTATCTAAAGGCTTACCAGGGGCAACAGAACGCGACGATGCAATTAGTAAAGCACGCTTTGAGTTTCGTTGGATTGATCAATTCAACCTTGCATTAGATCCTGATCGAGCAAGAGAATTTCACGATGAAACATTACCCGCAGAATCAGCGAAAATTGCACATTTCTGTAGTATGTGTGGACCAAAATTCTGTTCAATGCGCTTATCACATGATATTCGCGATTCCTACAAAGAACAACTTGAAGGCATGAAAAAGAAAGCCGAAGAATTTAGAGAAGGCGACAATACAATATATCATTAATGATAATGGTAAAGAGGTAGTGATATAAAATGGCTACCTTTTTTCAAAAAATTCTCCTAGATATACCCATTTCGTCTAACTACTGATACGATAGTGTTATACATATTTCCAGGGTAATATTGCTAGGAGGGTTTAGCATGGATAATCATGCAGAATTTAAAAAAGGAATTTTATTTGCGTTAGGGGCGCATTTATTATGGGGAATTCTACCTATTTATTGGAGATTCATTTACGGTATTAGCGCATTTGAAATTTTAGCGTATCGCATTATCCTTGCGATGGTTTTTATGATTCTAATGATTTTTGTATTAAAAAAATCACAAGCGCTTAAACATGATATCAATCAACTCGTAGCACATCCGATTCAACTGGTTGCGATTATCATTGCAGGTTATGTGATTACGATTAACTGGGGCACGTTTATTTGGGCAGTGTCTAATGGTCATGTGCTACAAACCAGTTTAGGTTATTACATTAATCCATTGGTGAGTGTCTTACTCGCATTTATTTTCTTAAAAGAGCGTTTCAATACATTTGAAACGTTAGCGATTGTATCAGCCGCAATTGGCGTCATTTACATGACAATGAAGATAGGAGAATTTCCAATTATTTCTTTAATGTTGGCATTCTCATTTGGAATTTATGGTTTACTAAAAAAATTGGTACGTGTTGAAGCGATGAGTGGGATTGCGATTGAATGTATTGTGACAGCACCAGCAGGACTGATTTATATCATTTATTTATGGCAAGCACACCAATCATCAGTCGGTTTGAATATGAGTACATTTTTACTCTTATTCTCTGGAGCGGTGACAGCTGTACCACTTATTTTATTCTCAGCGGGTGCTCGTCGCATTCCACTATCACTGACAGGATTTATTCAATACGTCAGTCCAACGATTATCTTTTTACTAGGGATTTTCGTATTTAAAGAGAAATTCGATATCCACCAATTCATTACATTTATCTTTATTTGGATTGGTATTGCGCTTTATAGTATCTCTCAATATATTAAAATGAAACGTAGTCCTAGACCAGAATAAAAAACAAGCCACCCCTCACTACTTAATGAGTGAAGGGTGGCTCTATTTATCATCTATAAAAATTATTTAAATTAGCCTAAAGAACCGTTACCAGTTTGGTTTTCATTTTTAAAATTTTTATAAAAAACGCCAGCAAATACTGCTACGATAGCAATAATGCCAATATATTCAGAAATTTTACGTCCTGGTGATTTATATCCAGCCATAATATGACCTCCATTTGTTAAGTTTTACGTAGTTAAAGCGTATAGTAAAGTATTCCCGTTTTTATAAAAAAAAAACATGTCCATCGTTAATTTTGATAAAGGTATTGTGGAGTGAACAAGATACATAGCTACACCAATGATCTTTATTATAGACAATACCTCCTTTACATCTAAGAAGTCTGCATATATCCATGCTACATATTTTTTATTATTTACATTTCTAGCAATTGATACCATGTCATGATGTTTTTTAATGTTTCATAGGAATACTACTGATATAGAAAGAAGTACCGTTAATAGAATGAAGCAGAAGTATGACAAATAAACATAGGCATTATCTATTAAGTTTCTTCGCAAAGTAAGCAAAATAACTCATCATTATAGCGAAAATGACGGATGAAATGAAACAACGCACAATACCTAAATCTAATTTTAATAGTCGTTGTGCTAAGTAAAAGATTATAAAATAAACGATAAAAAAATATAGGAAATAACGTATTGTTTTCATTAGTAATCTCCTTATCAATTAAAATATGTATGATTTAAGGCTAACATGTATTAAATATAAATTAAAAATAATGAAAGAATAAAAAAGCAGAGTAATATTATAAGTATTATATAATTAATTAGTCTTTCAATTAATTATTTTTAAATAAAATTATATTTTAATTTATAAAAATTTGAATATTTAAGTGTAATATTATATATTCAAGGTGGAAGTTCATTATAATTCTATAAGAGGAGTGATCCATAATGAAGAAATTTGCAAAAGCAATGGTCGTTGGTGGTATTACTTTAGGAACAGTATTAGGGTTTAATGTAACTGAGCATAACGGTGTATCAAATGAAGCACATGCACAAACACAAACGTCACAAGGTTATCATTATCATTATCAAGGTTATACAAAATCAGGTGGCGAATTCGTATTAAATCACACGTTCTATAATGCGTTAAAAGCTGGAAATGTGACATTTAACGGAATTAAAGTGAATGATCAGTATCAAAACGGTACATCAACAACAACGAAGTATGACCAAACATTTAATCAAGTCAAAGGCAACACAGCAGCAATGGTTGACTTTAACGTCGCACCTAAAACAGTAAGCTTAGAACAAGTGAAAGACGTTTACGGAGATCATTATCAATATCAACCATCACTGACTGAGAAACAAACAGATAAAACAAATGGACTATACGGTTACACAGTAGGCAAAGGTCATATTACATTCCATGTTACGGATGGCTACGTGGATCATGTTACTGTGTCATAATAGAAGATATAAAAGAGCAGCACCTCATTGTGAGGTGCTGTTTTTTTGTTAATCGAGTGTATTGATTAATGTCATAATGAAAGTCAATATACAAGCAATGATAATGACTAACTTTCCTTTTTCTGTTTTCTCATATCCATGTTGGTATTCTCGTAAAACAAATAACTATGAAATGATAACTAGCAATCCTAGAACAATACTAATAAATTTCATGTAATAATCTCCTTGTACATCTAGAATTCTTGTTTCAAACATAACGTGATTTAAAATAACAATCAACTATCATTTTCGTGCAATTACAATGATGATAAGGTATATTAAAAGGCTTTACGGTTATTTATTATAGCTGAAGTCTTAAAAGTATATTTAAAATTTAAATTATGTTTGTGAAAAAGTTTTGCTGGAAAAGGAGGCTTAATTTTGAAATTTGCTTTATATTTCGTATATTTCTTTGTTTCTTTTTTTATTTTAAATTTGCTACTTGATTGAGTGATATCCATCCTTGATTTTGATGTATATCCAAGTCTTATTTCTACATTGTTTTTTGCAATATTTATGACTCTATTTATTTATGTTTTAAAAGGAAATAAAAGTAAAAAATAAAATGCACATTTATGACAAGAAGATTTGTTTTGTGTTGAGAAGAACCCTTAATTAAACTTGCAGACAAATGTCAGCATAGCAAGAGTTATGAGGCCGACCATTCGATAAGTTTAAGGATTTTTAAGGATTCTGAGGATCAGCGTCAATAAAGCAATTGGAATAAAGCATAAATTTTGAAATAATATAAATATCAAGAGGTGATTTATTATTCAAAATAACAGAATTGATATTAATAAGCTCAGCACATTTCATCGTATTTCGTTTGTTATGAATATTTTCTTTTTAATTTTTATGGCTCCAATTTATAGTCTGGATAATGTCTACTTATCAGTTGCTTGGACTATTTTGGGTTTAATAAATGGTGTTTATTTATTAGTTAAACAAAGACATGGAAATACTAATAATCGTATGTGATGTACTGATAAAAAGAGCCTAAACACAGGCTCTTTTTTATTTTGAGCATTTTTCACATAAAACGTTTTGATTTTTAGCCCAACTTTTTAGATTTGTTACGCCATTAAGATTTTTTGAATTTGTGTGTATTGTTATATTTTCGTTTTTGTCGATTTCTCTTTCACAATGACTGCATTTTAATTTTTCAAGAAACATAAAATGACCTCACTTTTTGTGATTTTGTATTCTTTTGTTTGTATTTAATTCATTAAATTTGAAAGCATATCAGCTACATATGTTTCAGTAAATGCTGCTAATATAACCAATGGTAAACAGACGAATAAATATGCTTTTAATAAATTAAATAAACTTGTTTTGAAAGAGTAGTTTTGTTTTTTTTCTTTTCTGAATAGATTGGTTATTTTTCTTATAATTGATTTATTTAGCATATAAAGACCACTAGTAAATATACAAAAACTCATCATTTCCAAAGTGTAATGGGGTATATAAGCGATTAAGCTAGTTAGACCTTTGTAAGTGTCAAAATGTATGAAAAAACCAAATAGTATTCCAGGAATAATAAGCGATACTATCAAGTTTAAAGTATATAAAAATGGTATGGGTATTAACGCTAACAAAAGCATTTGTATTGGAACATGAAAGCCATTATTTTGTATAAAAACCCAAACTTTTTTTAGACCTTGTGTTTTACTAACGCTTTCAGGTGAATTGGATCCTAATTGTTTTATAAATTCTTCTGAAGGATGAAAAAATAAAGCGATTGGAATTGTCATTAGTAGTAGAATTGTTGATAGTATAAAGAAATTTAATGCTCTTTTAAAATAATTTTGATCTTTAATATTTAGCATAATTAACCCTTTCTTTTTTGTTTTTTGAAACGAGTATCATGAGTTTCTTCCTGTCCCGATAATTAATAACTTTATAATAGAAAGTACTATATATTGAAGTGTATTTTATTTAAAAGTTCTATAAACATTTAAAGTACTGACATCTATCTTTTAATATTTGATATAACTCATTTTTACATAGCTCCTGTTTTTAAACAATACTGACAAATGAGTCATATTTTAAATTTTATAATTCTATTTATATTAATATGTTCGTAGATGACAAAAATTTCAGTATTAACAAATATTAACGCTATTGATATAAATATAGTGTAATTGAATTTTGAAAACATTTTTATAGTACTCGTTGATATTGTAAATGTATGAAAACAAGAACAACCACAGTTTCCTAATTATACCTCCGGAAGCTATGGACCTAAAGAAAGTGAAAAATTACTTAGTGAAGACGGATTGAATTGGTGGAATAATTTGTAATATAAAAGACTTAAAGTTGTCGTCTTTTGAATGAGTAGTTAATCATTGATTAATATGCAATAATCAATGTTGTAAAGATTATAAAGGGAGGATACTTAATGGATTTTATTAATATTACAGGTGCTTCACAAAATAACTTGAAAAACATAGATGTAAATATTCCAAAACACTTAGTTACCGTATTTACAGGACGTTCTGGTTCAGGGAAATCATCTTTAGTGTTTAATACTATTGCTGCGGAATCTGAACAGCTACTAAATGAAAGTTATTCCAGTTATATCCAATTTCATTTAAATCAACAACCCAGACCGAAAGTAAAAAAAATTAAAAATCTTCCTGTAGCAATGACGATTAATCAGAAAAGATTCAATGGAAATTCTCGCTCTACGGTAGGAACAGTTTCGGATATATATGCCTCCGTTAGATTACTGTGGTCTAGAATAGGCGAACCGTTTGTTGGCTATTCAGATGCATATTCCTTCAATAGTCCTAAGGGCATGTGTAAAACTTGTGAAGGATTAGGATATATTGAAGACATTAACTTAGATGAATTGCTAGATTGGGATAAGTCTTTAAATGAAGGTGCAATAGACTTTCCTTCTTTTGGACCAGATAAAGAGCGTGGTAAAGCCTATCGAGATAGTGGTTTATTTGATAATAATAAAAAATTAAAAGACTATACAAAAGATGAATTAGAATTATTTTTATATCAAGAGCCAATGACGTTAAAAAATCCTCCTAAAGAATGGAGAAAGTCAGCTAAATATGTAGGTCTAATACCTAGATTCAGTAGAATATTTTTAGGCGATAAAGAATTTAATAAGAAACGCTACGCCAAACATCTTAAAAATGTAGTAAATAATAAAATATGTCCCACATGTAAAGGTCAACGTTTAAACTCGAAAATATTAAGTTCTAAAATTATGAGTAAAAATATTTCTGATTTCACACAAATGACGATTAAGGAAAATTTAGAGTTTCTTAATAAATTAGAGGATCCAACAGCTAAATATATTATTGATCCTCTCAAAAAGCAGTTAGAAGCATTAGAATATATTGGATTAAGTTATTTAACGCTTAATCGTGTCACAACGACATTATCAGGCGGTGAAGCGCAACGCCTTAAATTAATACGTCATTTAAATAGTTCTTTATCGGATTTAGTTTACATTATAGATGAACCAAGTGTTGGTTTGCATCCGGAAGATATAGCTAAAATCAATGAAATTTTAAAATCTTTAAAAGACAAAGGCAATACTGTGTTAATTGTTGAACATGATCCCGATGTTATTAAAGAAGGAGACTATATCATAGATATGGGACCAGGTTCAGGAAAAAATGGTGGTGAAATCACATTTGAAGGAACATATAATGAATTACTATCTTCAAATACTTCGACAGGTAACGCATTACGTAACAAACATAATTTAAAAGAGAATATTCGTGAAGCGAACCATTTTTATAATATCGGTCCTGTGACACAAAACAATTTAAATAACGTAAAAACGTCTATACCTAAACACGTATTAACAGTCTTAACGGGCGTTGCTGGTTCAGGTAAGAGTACCCTTGTTAAAGCAGGTTTTGAAAATAATGACCATACCATCTTTATTGATCAAAAAGCAGTTCAAGGATCTAATAGATCTAATCTATTAACGTATTTAGGTGTTTTTGATAGTGTAAGAAGCTTTTTCAGTAAAGAAACAGGCTTAAATAAAGCTATGTTTAGTTATAACTCAAAAGGTGCTTGTCCAAATTGTGGTGGAAAGGGCTATATTAAAACGGAACTTGCTTTTATGGGTGATTTTTCACAGACATGTGAAGTTTGTCATGGTAAACGTTATAAACAAGAAGTATTAGATGCTACCATAGATGGGTATTCAATCGCCGATGTTCTCGATTTGACGGTTGACGAAGGTATTATTTTCTTTGATAAAAAGAATGATATTAAGTCAAAATTACAATCTGTAAGTAAAACAGGTTTGAATTATATGTCACTTGGACAACCTTTATCCACTTTGTCTGGTGGAGAGATTCAACGCGTGAAACTAGCACAACATTTAGATGAAGAGATAAAAAATAGTATTTTTATTTTTGACGAACCAACCACAGGCCTACATGAATCGGATATCCCTATATTGATGGAGTGTTTTGATGATTTAATTGATCAAAACAATACAGTTATTTTGATTGAACATAATTTATCGATTATGTGTGAAGCAGATTGGATCATCGATGTCGGTCCAGGCCCTGGGTTGGATGGCGGAAAGGTCCAATTTAGTGGAACACCTAAAAACTTTATTGATAGTTCAGAAACATTGACATCTAAACACTTGAAACGCTATATCAATCAGTAGAAATAGAAGAGTTGGATGCGTTTATATTTATTATATTCATTCAACTCTTTTCTTATCATAGATTCTTTCAATATAGAAATATTGAAAGAATTGTCTATCCAGTAGTTCCACCAAAAGTTGAGTATAAGTTAACAAACATAGAAAAACACTCGATAAAGTAGTTTATGCAATTTGTGATTGGGGGATGAATTTCTGGAAGAAATTTCTAAATAGAAAAATGTTAAAATTTAAATATATAGGTAAAAGACGCCTCAACTTTGAACGAGTTATTCAAAATAAGGCGTCTTCATCTATATGTTATTGTGATTTTAAAATAACTTTAATAGTATTATCTTTTTTCTGGTCAAAGATATCATAAGCTTCTTTTACATCTTCTAACGGTATAGTATGAGTGATAATTTCTGTTGTATCATTTACTTCACATACTTCCATATTTTTATATCCTTGATAAGTAACTGCTTTCATACAATCATCCTCTGTTAGCCAATATGCTCCTGTTATTAAAATACAAACTCAAACGAGTAAATTAAGTAATTATTATTTTGTGTTAAATATACATAATTTACATATAAATCATGTGAATTTATTGAATATAATCATCTTTTTTTAAAAATAGTATCTATAACAAAAGGAGGATATTCTCTATTCATTCATCATCAATTTTATTTTCTTATATGGCCTCACTATCTCAGAATATCAATGTAACTCATTTTTCTATTATTTACCCCAAAAATAAAGCTTAAAAGTGGATATATTAATATTACTCCAACAATGATTTCGAACCATATAGAAGAATTTGAAAAAATACAAGGAAAGAGAAAAACAGAAAATAATACATAATTTAACTTATCGGAAGTAGATATGCTTGTATATTCACAGATGGTATAATAATAAAGTCGCCTATCTCTCAGGTGTCAAATTTAGACGCAGAGAGGAGGTGTTATTCATGCTAGAAATTCTTGTTCACATCACGACCACAATCATCAGTGGTTGTATTGTTGCGTTATTTACGCATTGGCTACGTAATCACAACGATAAATAGGCGACTTTAGCCACACCTAAAAAATCCCCTCACTATTGCCGTAGTGAGGGGATTGGTGTATTCACACTAGAATTCTTGTTAGTTACATTATAACACTGGTTAGTAGAGGAATGCAAAATAGTTTATTGATTACTAACTAGTGAGTGATCTTTAATAAAGATACTATTTCACTAGAGGGAATGCCTATCTTAAACATTATAAAAGATTTATGGAGTTGAAGAACAAAATTGGAGATATTAAATATATTATCTTTTTGATATGTAGGTTTTTCTGATAGTGGAAAATAATGAGAATAATAATGTCTATAATCCTTCAAATAATCATGTAACTTTTCGTCATAATTAACAATGCTTTTTAAATAATTTTGTAACTCGTTATCTAATGAGTGAAATAAATCTTTATATCTATCTATTAAAATGATTTGCTGATTTGATACGAGTCTTCTATGCAAACCTTCATTTATTTTTAATAAGTCAACTAGATAATGTTCAATAAATTTTGGTGTATACATTAACTTAATATAATTTGAAAATATATCTTGAAACGAATCATGATTATTATAAAAAAAAGAATAAATATTTGATAAATATTTATTAAGGAAATCTTTTGTAACGTACGTAATTTTTGTTTTATGGTGCTCCTTAAAATTGAATGGTAAATCTACAAAAACCCTAAAAGCTTCTTTTTTAGAATACAATATGATACTTTCAATTTTATGTTTTTCATTAGTTATAAAGCTAAAAATGTAAGCGATATTAAGGGCATCTGAAATACATTTATCACTAGTTAAATTGTTTTTATACTCAAATTTTAGTGAATTTTCATATTGAAAGGTGATTTCGTTAAATCTAGTTCTTTTACGATTTATTTTACAAGCTGAAGAAAGACGAACTTCATTCAATGAAATTATTTCTTTCTTTAGATTAGCTTTATCGATAGAAATAGTATATTCATTATTTGTTTGATCCCTTTTAATATCAAATGGTATGTGATTTATATTTTCTTTTAGACCACTAAATTTAACATTTATGCTATCAAAAGTTTTAGGAATCTCTGTATGAGAAATAGATACCCAAATTTGAGTGAATAAATACTCATATTCGTTACTTCCTGGAAAATTTATAGTATGCCTCGATAAAATGCCGTTTCTAAGATACAATGTTTCTCCTTTTGCAGTAATAAATTGGCATTGGTTTATTCTTTCTTCATAATCCATATCAGTATTAAATAATAATTGATAATTACTACCATCACTTTTTAAAATTCCAGCTTCCTTAAAATCAGATATAATTAATGTTCCAGATATTTCAAAAGTATCAGTATTACTAATGTTTTTTAATTTCATTAATAAACTCCTTGCTTACCAATATAAAATAGTATTTATATTATATCATTTAATTTCAGAGTGTATGTGCTTTTAGAGCACACCCTAATCATACAAAATAAGTTATTGAATTTATAGTAACTTAAACGTATGATTAGGGTGTATATTAATTGTAGGGTGAAGATGAATGATTATAGGTTATGCAAGAGTATCTTCGATAGATCAGAATTTAGAGAGACAGCTAGATAATTTGAAAACATTTGGTGTAGAGAAAATATTTACAGAGAAACAATCGGGAAAGTCAGTAGAAAATAGACCTGTATTTCAAAAAGCACTTAACTTTGTAAGAATGGGCGATAGATTTGTAGTAGAATCGATTGATCGTTTAGGTCGTAATTATGATGAGGTGATTAACACAGTTAATTATTTAAAAGATAAAGAAGTTCAATTGATGATTACTAGTTTACCTATGATGAATGAAGTCATTGGCAATCCTTTATTAGATAAGTTTATGAAAGATTTAATCATACAAATATTAGCGATGGTTTCAGAACAAGAACGAAATGAAAGTAAACGTAGACAAAAACAAGGAATTAAAGTAGCGAAAGAAAAAGGTGTATATAAAGGTCGGCCTTTATTATATTCTCCCAACGCTAAAGATCCTCAAAAACGTATTATTTATCATAGAGTTGTAGAAATGTTAGAAGAAGGACAAGCAATTAGTAAAATTGCAAAAGAAGTTAATATTACCAGACAAACAGTTTATAGAATTAAACATGATAAAGGATTATCTTGATAAATTGGTTGACAATGCAAATGAACGTATATTATAGCCACCCAAATCGCTATAATATACGATTGCACTAAGTGTTTAGTTATTGTATAAGAAAAAGAGTGCAAATTCACACTTTTATATTTATTGATAATTTTACTGACTAAAATTCAAAATTAACAGTTAATTTTATAACCCTTTTAAACTATTGTTCTAAAACTTAAATCTACGATATAAAAATTAATCTATTTCATTTTGTCATATTCAATATAAACACTTCCTTAAAAAGCTTTAGATTTTGTTAATTCTTCTACTTTTTTACTTAAAACCATTTAACTCATCACTTCTTCTTATAATAAAACTATGCATTAAGATAAAATTATCATTTAGTTAACATCCCAAAATTATAAACTTTCATTTCAATTTTGCTTTCTAATTTAGAAAAACTATTTTTAAAATCATCTAAACCATTTATGTTATAGTTATCAACCATTTTATAAATTTGATAAAATCCCGCATCCCATCTATTTAAGTCCCATTCTGGATGTTCTTGGTTTGCGATTGAACGATATTTAAACGATTGTTCTAATAAATAAACAGCTTGATTATAAACATCTTGAGATTCTTTGCTTAATTCAATATCTTTAATTTTGTTATAGACAAAGCGCTCTTTATTTGTAAACCTTAAATTTTCTTCAATTTCATTTAAATAATGATGTTGTGCTAGTTTTTTTATGTCTTTATAGCTCATAAAAAACCATTCGTTTTTGATGTCAAATAGTTCGTTGTAATATTCTATATTGGAAAGGGAACTTTGATAGCTAGCACCTATATGGAACAGGGAATAGATTAAGCAATCATTTACGAACTCTTCCCAAACTTCATCTTCTATAATTTCAAAAGAAGGTTTTTTGAAATTTTCCATATCATTAATCCAAGAATGTTTAACCGATTTTCTTGATGCGAACGTTACAACAACTCGGTCAATATTCTCAGGTGTAACCGTGACACCATGTGCCATATATGCAGATCCACTTAAAATAAATACATCTCTTTGGGATTTATATACATTATTTGCGACTGTAACCATATATCCTATTGAATTAGATAGCAGTGTTCCACCTGAACCTTTACCTTCATTAACTTTAAAAATAGAACTAAATTGAGGATATGGCTTTTCTTTAAAGTCTTTTCTTCCTTTATTAGGTTCACGTAACCACTCTGATAGAAATTCGCTTTGAGGCACTAATGGAATAGTTTTATTCCTTAAATAGTTGATTCCATCTTCATCAGATTCTTCAACTGTAAAATTAAACTCTTTCATATAATTTTCTTCAATTTCATCTCGTAGTCTATAAACTCCAAATGTTATAGGCCATGAATCACTAACATCAGAAAATTCACTAGCATTAAATAAAATTCCTTTTTCAAATTTAAATTGTGAAAATAAAATATCTTCAAATTTCTCCCAATATTTCCCACCTGTTAAAAATTGCGTTTTACTAAAAAAAGCTATGTATACATTTGATAAATTAAAATCATCTTTTAATTTTAAGATGCGGTAAAAAAATTGAGCATATAACTGTTGTGAGGATTGCCCTAGCTTTTTGTTTTTCATTACTTTGTTCATTTCAGTTTTGGCTATATTTTTTTTGGAAGTTCCTTTAGCTCCAGCATCATTTGCGGTACCATATGGAGGGTTTGCAAAAAATATTATCGGTTTGTCATTCTTTAAATCATTAAATAATTCTGTAGGCATTTTTATTTGATTAGATGCTGTTTTAGGAGTTATATAAATATCATCATTTAAGAAATCGTATTGAAAACTTACCGAATCTTTATTATAGTTACTTCCTATATCTAATTCTTCTTGATGGATTGTTGAACTATATAATTTACTAAATTGATAATCACGCGTTAAGTTTTTAGCACCTGCTGCACAGTCCCACACAACAAATTTGTTTTTCCATTCCTTACCAATCACATCACTTATAATAGTATGAGCTCTGTTTGCCCAAATTGTAGGTGTCCAAAAATCACCCGAAAATCTTCTCGTTGTTTCTTCTATAAGTTGATCAGCAATTGATCTTAAAATATCTTGTTCTTCGATTGTATATTTACGCTCATATCTTGAAAAGAAAGCGCTAAAAGCATTTGTGTCTACCTTTATTTGTCTACCATTTGGTAAATGTAATGTATTTTTCATTGTAGGTATAGGATATAAATTTTTATCCCCTAAAATAGATTGAATGAAAATAGTTACTAATAAATGTGGCTCTTTGTTTGGATCCAAACCTAACTTTACTTTACGTTGTTCAGAGAAAATCATTCTTATAAATTCATCAAATACGATTCTAATATTAGCTTCATTAGCTTTTATTTTGTCATTTTTTCCATCATTGGCTACTAAACTGTCGATTGCATTTAAAACTTCATTAATATTGAAACCAGGAGTATTGATATTGAAAACAAAAGAAGATAAGTTAGGATCATTATTTAACTTATTTAATAACTCAATATTTTTTTTAGGCGCATCGCTTGGTGCTATATCCCAATCATAATCTTCGTTCAAGTAATTAAATAAAACAGGTGCATAAACAATGAACATTTCCTCTTCGTCGCCACTAAAAATCACATTTGGCAACTCTTCACCGTTTTGTTTAAACCTTTTAAGATAATAAACGACTTGAGCAATTATTCTCGCTCGAGTAGATATATTAACAAGGTCAGTTCCCTTTTTGAATTCCATTAGCATCCTTAAAACTAGAACAAGATCACCAGAACGTAAATAACCATCACTACTGTATGGTCTATTCATTTCAGCGTTCTGAATACCATCAACATATCTCTTCTGAAAGATACGTTTGTAAGCTTGTTCTACGTCAGATTCATCCTTTGCAGATTTTAGCGATTTCAAAAATTCTCTATTATTTTCATTAGTGATTTTATTAATGTTTCTACTAGATTTCTTTTTTATGTACATTACACTACCTCCATATCTTTTAAGACTCTTTAAATTTAATATTATCATTATTTTTAATATGCATAGATTACTATTATCAACTATAAGTCAAGTCCAGACTCCTGTGTAAAATGCTATACAATGTTTTTACCATTTCTACTTATCAAAATTGATGTATTTTCTTGAAGAATAAATCCATTC